>NZ_DATJBQ010000142.1:0-20406 GCF_035515275.1 Pusillimonas sp. | reverse complement strand
CCAAATCGACCCCCACGCGGCGCCCGCAACATCAAGCGCCCCGAAACCCAAGGCAAAGAAATCGGTCGCCCTGTCTGGTGTGATAGCCGGCAATACGGCGCTTTGCACCGTAGGACGCAGCGGCAACGATCTGCACTACCGCGGCTACGACATCCTGGATATTGCCGAGGCCTGCGAGTTTGAAGAAGTCGCTCATTTGCTGATTCACGGCCACCTGCCCAACGCCATAGAGCTCCAAGCATACAAAGAGAAGTTACGTCGCCTGCGTGGCCTGCCCTTGCAGGTGCAACAGGTGCTCGAGTGCCTGCCGGCCGCAAGCCATCCGATGGATGTCATGCGCACCTACGTATCGACCATGGGCTGCGTACTGCCAGAGAAAGACGATCACAATACTCCGGACGCACGAGATATCGCCGACCGGCTCATGGCAGGCCTGGGCTCGGCCTTGTTGTACTGGTATCACTACAGCCACAATGGCCAGATGATCGACGTGTTAAGCGACGACGACAACATCGGCGAACACTTCTTGCATTTATTGCACGGTGAAAAACCCGACGCCGACTGGGTGCGCGCCATGCACACCTCTTTGATCCTTTACGCCGAGCACGAGTTTAATGCGTCGACCTTTACGTGCCGCGTCATTGCCGGCACCGGGTCGGATATGTATTCGGCCATCGCCGGCGGTATCGGTGCGCTGCGTGGCCCCAAGCATGGCGGCGCCAACGAAGTCGCCTTCGAGGTTCAAAAGCGCTACCAAACCCCCGACGAAGCCGAAGCCGACATCCGCCGACGTGTCGAAAACAAAGAGGTCATCATCGGGTTTGGGCATCCGGTTTACACTATTTCAGATCCTCGTAATCAGGTTATCAAGCGCGTTGCCAAAGAGCTGTCCGAACAATCCGGCAACACACGTATGTTCGAAATCGCCGAGCGACTTGAAAGCACGATGTGGGACGCCAAGAAGATGTTTCCCAACCTGGACTGGTTCTCGGCAGTGTCTTACCACATGATGGGTGTGCCCACGGCTATGTTCACCCCCTTGTTCGTCATTGCCCGTACTGCCGGATGGGCCGCCCACATCATCGAGCAACGCGTCGACAACAAAATCATCCGTCCCACCGCCAACTACATTGGCCCGGAAGACCGCAAGTTCGTACCAATCAACGAGCGTTAAGCACCCTCCGCACATGCCCGCCCATGCTGGCGGGCCCACACCCAGTGGATAAAGTTCGAAATGAATACTGCCTATCGTAAACCCCTGCCGGGCAGCGACCTGGCCTACTTCGACACCCGCGCCGCGGTCGATGAGATCCAGCCGGGCGCCTACGACACCCTGCCCTACACGTCGCGAGTGCACGCTGAAAACCTTGTGCGTCGCTGCGATTCCGCGATTCTGACCGAATCGCTTGTTCAGCTTATCGAACGCCGACGCGATCGTGATTTTCCGTGGTATCCGGCCCGCGTCGTCTGCCATGACATCCTGGGGCAAACCGCTTTGGTCGACCTGGCCGGCCTGCGGGACGCCATCGCTGCCAAGGGGGGTGATCCGGCACTTGTAAACCCCGTCGTACCCACCCAGTTGATCGTCGACCACTCGCTCGCCGTAGAACACGCCGGCTTTGAAAAGGATGCGTTTGAAAAAAACCGTGCCATCGAAGACCGCCGCAACGACGACCGCTTTCATTTCATCAACTGGACCAAGCGGGCATTTCGAAATGTCGACATAGTGCCGCCCGGCAACGGCATCATGCACCAGATCAACCTCGAGCGCATGTCGCCCGTTGTGCATGCCCTCGACGGCGTGGCGTTTCCCGACACCCTGGTTGGTACCGACAGTCATACTCCCCATGTCGATGCATTGGGTGTCATTGCTATTGGCGTTGGTGGCCTCGAAGCCGAAAGCGTCATGCTGGGGCGCGCCTCGTGGATGCGCCTGCCCGAGATCGTAGGGGTCGAACTTACCGGCAAGCTGGCATCCGGCATGACGGCGACCGACCTGGTCCTGGCCCTGACCGAGTTCCTACGTAATGCCAAGGTGGTGTCCAGCTATCTTGAGTTTTTCGGAGATGGTGTGGCAGGCCTGACTCTCGGAGACCGCGCCACCATTTCCAATATGACGCCCGAATACGGCGCCACGGCGGCGATGTTCTATATCGATGAACAAACCATTGATTATCTCCGACTCACCGGGCGCGACGAGCAGCAAGTACAGTTGGTGGAAACCTACGCCAAGCAGACGGGTTTATGGGCCGATAGTCTGGCCGGCGTGCAATACGAGCGTGTGCTGCGTTTTGATTTGTCGACCGTCGTACGCAACATCGCCGGGCCGTCCAATCCACACCGTCGGGTCGCCACCTCTGAACTGGCTCAACACGGCATTGCCGGCAAGGTCGAGAATGAAGCAGGATTGATGCCCGATGGCGCAGTAATAATCGCCGCCATAACCAGTTGCACCAACACAAGTAACCCGCGCAACGTGATCGCCGCCGGCTTAATAGCGCGTAACGCCAACGCGCGCGGCCTGGCTCGAAAACCCTGGGTCAAGACATCTCTGGCACCGGGCTCAAAAGCCGTACAGCTGTATCTTGAAGAAGCCGGCCTGCTGCCCGAGCTGGAAAAGCTTGGGTTTGGTATTGTGGGCTTCGCCTGCACCACGTGTAACGGCATGAGCGGCGCTTTGGATCCGCGTATCCAGAAAGAAATCCTGGAACGTGACCTTTACAGTACGGCAGTGCTTTCGGGTAACCGCAACTTCGACGGTCGCATCCATCCTTTTGCCAAACAAGCCTTTCTGGCGTCTCCGGCGCTGGTCGTTGCTTACGCCATTGCCGGCACCATTCGGTTCGACATCGAAAAAGACATTCTGGGCCATGACGCCGAGGGGCGCCCGGTGACCCTCAAAGACATCTGGCCCAGCGATGAAGAGATCGACGCCCTGGTCGCTTCAAGCGTCAAGCCCGAACAGTTCCGGCAAGTATACGAACCCATGTTTGCCGCCCGCGTGGTGTCTGCCGAAAAAGTGTCGCCGCTTTACGACTGGCGCCCGCAAAGCACCTATATACGCCGCCCGCCTTATTGGGAGGGTGCGCTGGCCGCCGAACGTACGCTGCGCGGGATGCGCCCGCTGGCGATATTGGGGGACAACATCACCACCGATCATCTGTCTCCGTCCAATGCCATTTTGCCCGATAGCGCCGCTGGGGAATACTTGGCAAAAATGGGTCTGCCTGAAGAAGATTTCAACTCCTATGCCACGCACCGTGGCGATCACCTGACAGCTCAGCGTGCCACCTTCGCCAACCCCAAACTCATCAACGAAATGGCCGTCGTTGACGGCACGGTAAAGCAAGGCTCGCTGGCCCGACTCGAGCCCGAAGGCAAAGTAATGCGCATGTGGGAGGTGATCGAAACCTATATGCAGCGGGCACAGCCGCTAATCATTGTGGCCGGTGCCGACTACGGCCAAGGCTCGTCGCGCGACTGGGCGGCCAAAGGCGTGCGCCTTGCCGGTGTAGAGGCCATTGTGGCTGAAGGGTTCGAGCGCATACATCGTACGAATTTAGTTGGCATGGGTGTGCTGCCGCTGCAATTCCTGCCAGGCAACACCCGCCACACTCTGGCCCTGGACGGCACCGAAACCTATGATGTTGTTGGACAGCCCGCTCCTGACGTAACGCTTACCCTGGTAGTTCATCGCCGCAACGGCGAACGTCTTGAAGTGGGGGTAAAGTGCCGTCTGGACACCGAAGAGGAAACATTCATCTACGAAGCGGGCGGCGTACTGCAGCGTTTCGCCCAAGACTTTCTCCAAACCCGTGTCGTGTCATAGAGGGAAAACCAAAATGCTGACGGCTGCCATCGCCATAGGCAACTGAACGCAAAAAGCAAAACCTGTCTAACGGAAACAATGGGCGATGTCCCCAATCGATTCATGGGGCCTGAGAGGGTGGCAGAGTAAGCGTGACCCTTGTTCCCGCCGGCAAGGCTTCGATTTGCAGCGTGCCTTTCAGGAAGGCGGCGCGGCGGCCCATATTGTGCAGGCCGGCGCCGCCGTTTGATTTGGGCGCATAAGGGGTGCCATCGTTCTCGACGATGATGAGCGCCTCGCCCCGCGGGCCGGTTTCGCCGCGCACCGCGATACGCGTGGCGGGGCCATGGCGCAGAGCATTGGTCACGGCTTCCTGCACGATGCGCAATGTGTTGAGCGCGTATTCGGGCGTGACCCCGGAAATTTCCGGCAGACGTGCCATCGACCATTCCAGCGGCACGCCCTGGCGCTTGAGGCGGGGTTCGAGCCGTTCCCGCAGGCCCGACAGCGCGGCCATGAGCTCGCGGTCGCCGATGTCCAGCGAATGAATCACCAGGCGCAGATCGTCGAGCGCTTCGCGGGCGGTGCGTTCGATATCGGTGGCGCGGTCGCGCTCGGCCATGGCGATGATGGAGGCCAAATGGCCGCTCAGGCCATCGTGCAGGTCTTGCGTCAACCGATGGCGCTCTTCGGCGCGCACGCGCTGCGCGGCCTCGCCCCGTTCTTCTTCATACAAGCGATGCAGCTCGTCCTCGCGCTCGGCCAGCTTCCGCTTGAGATGAACGTTGGCGCCATCGAGGCGGATCAGGCTCAGGCCCAGGCGGCGCATAAGAATCACCGCGATCGCCAGAAGCAGCAACTGCCGGTAGTAGAGCGAAAGAAAGACGGGGCCGTCCAGGAAACCGGCGACAACCGCCCCATCATGCAGAACGGCCAGGGAGAAGAGCCCCAGGGGCAGCAGAAGCAACCAGGCTTCCCATACCTTCTTCACCAGTGCGCCCCAGGCCGAAATGGCAACCGTGATCAGGGGCGACACCACCATGATGGGCGTCACCACGCCCATCATGATCGCCATGGGCGTGACCAGGCCCGCACCCATGGCAAGCAGACACGCGCCCGGCACCACCGCCACGCACGCGCGCAGCCAGGCCGGCGCCACGGTGCCGTTTATCTTCAAAGCGATCACGTGCAGGATGAAGACGCCCGACATGCTAATGGTGAAAGCATAAGGCAGCCAGTCGAGCACATCGGGCACAATGTCGGCCAGCAGGCCCACATACGACGCCGTGGACACCGCCAGCAGCAGGAACAGCCAACCGTACAGCGACTCTGCCGGCCGATAGACCCAGACCATAAAGGTCGCGACCAGCAGCAACAGCTGGCACGCCAGCACCATCATGCGCGTGTGTTCCAGCACCAACACCCTGAGGCGGTGGTAAGGGGCAAGCTGCTGCGCCGTACCGATATACAGGGCCGACAGGTAGCCGCGCGCAATACCCAGCGCCCGCAGCCGGATATCGATCGTGTGGCGACCCGCCGCAAGGCGGCCGCCCGACAGCGGCACCAGCGTGGACGCGCCCAGCATGACGCCCGGCACCAGGGAATACGCCCCGGTATCCAGGACCGTCTCGCCATCGAGCGCGACCATCGCCCGATAGCTGAACATGGGGATGAAAAGGTACAGCGGCTGCGTCGACGCCTGGGGCAGATCGAACGTCAGATGATAACGACCCTCGATCTGGCGGCTCTGCGCATGGGGCAGGCCAATCGCTTCGGGCGCGTGCCTGGGCTCCATGTACCGCGCCTGGTCGATGACCAGCGCTTTCGGCGGCATGGGCAGCGCCAGCCACAGCGGCGTGCTGGCGGCCACCAGAATCAACACCGCCAGCATTCCTCCCAGCCAGCGCCGGATCACAACCATATCAGGCCCAGGCGCGAGGCTTCGAACACGGCTTCAGAACGGTTGCCCACCTGCAGCTTGCGATAGATGCTCTTGATGTGCACCGGCACGGTCTGGCGCGACACGCCGAGGTGCTCCGCCACTTCGGCGTAGGTCAGGCCCTTGGCGATACCCCACAGGATTTCGGTCTCGCGCGGGGTAAGCGCGGCGGCCTCGCGGTTCGCCGTTTCAGTTGGCTTTCCCCGCGCACCCAGACGCCGCACGATGACGCGCGCGATAGAGGACGAAATCGGTGAACGCCCGGCGCGCAATTCTTCGATGGCTTCGATCAGATCGGCGGAATCGATGTCCTTGAGCAGATAGCCTGTGGCCCCGGCCTCGATGGCCGCAATCACGATTTCATTGTCGGCCAGGGCGGAAACCACCATGGCCTCGGCTTGCGGGTTGGTGGCACGCAGGCGACGGATAGCCTGAATGCCATGGCCGTCGGGCAGGCGCAGGTCGGTAATCAGGAGGTCGATGGGTGCGTTCTGCAACACCCCCATCGCGGCCTGCAGCGTGCCGCAGGCCGCCACCAGACACCCCCCCTGCCACCCCGACAGGATCGACTCGAAACGCTGGCGCAGGGGTTGGTCGTCTTCGAGCAGCAGCGTGCGACACAACCCCGCCCCACCGCCCTGGACGGTGTCGATACCTGCACGCTCGCTCATGGAACCCATCACCCCTACCCTTTTCGTGGTATGGGCCGGCAACCCGCCGGCCTTTAATCTATTGTCACTAGTTATTTCAGATGTCACCGGTTTAAAGTTTGTCATGGTTCGGACGGCTTGGGAAGCATTCCGGTTCCGTCACCACGAAATGGAGCACAGACTAATGACTGCAAGACATCTTCGACCCCGGTTCGTACTGGTCTTTGCCGCCGCCGCGATGCTGGCCGCCTGCTCATCGGGCAGCGACTCATCCGCGCCGGTCGCCTCGGCCAAGCCCAACATTCTATTCATCGTGCTCGACGACCTGGGCGTCGATCAGTTGACGTCCTACGGCTATGGTGGCGCCATGCCGCCCCGAACGCCGACGCTGGACGCCATTGCCAACGCCGGCGTCCGGTTCCGCCACGCCTGGTCCATGCCCAGCTGCACACCCACGCGGGCCACCTTCTTCAGCGGGCGCTACCCTTCGCAGACCAACGTGCTGAACGCCGTGGTGTCCAGCGATCTGGCCAATTCGTCGCCCAACCCCTTCGAGACCACGCTGCCCGAGCTGCTCAAGACCCAGGGTTACACCAACGCGCTGATCGGCAAGATGCACCTCACGGGCACAGACCTGAACGGCGGGGTCAACCTGCCCTACGGCTATGACACCATGTGGAAGCTGGGCTGGGATCATTTCGAGGGCTTCCTGGACGGCGCCCCCTACAACATCGACACCCGCGCCGGCCTGACCACCAAGGGCGTCGACGTCGACAGCGGCCCCTACAAATGTGGCTTCATCCCCACGACCCGCATCGATGCCGCCCATGGCGCCGACGCCGGCGCATGCTACATGGCTGACGGGGCCTGCACGCAAATCGCCATCGGCGGCGAGGTCGTCACGCCGGGCCGCAGCTGCATGGAGCGCGGCGGCATCCTCGACCCCGGCCAATCCTGCCAGGCCCGCATCCCCAGCTACATCGATTTTACGGCCCAGAACGGCTACTACACCGGCCGCTGGGTCACGAGCACCGCGAACGGCAATGGCTACGTGACCCCGGCATCCGATCCCTCCTCACGGGGATACCGCAGCATCCAGGAAACGGACCGCGCCATCGCCTGGGCCACCCAGCAGCCCAGCGACCAGCCGTGGATGCTGACGGTGGGCTACTCCAGCATCCATACCCCGCTGCAACTGCCGCCCGTATCGCTCATCGCCGAAGACACGCCCGGGCGCAACGACAATCTAGTGTGCTCAACCCTGGCTGATTCGGAAAACACCCCGGTGCTGACGCCGCTCACCGACCTGATCGACAACCACCTGATCACCAACCTGATGATCGAGGCCCTGGACAAGAAGATCGGCGACCTGCTGGTGGGCCTGAACCTGGCCAGCCACAACGAAGACGGCACGCTGAACTATCGCCCCGAAGACACCAATACCCTGGTCGTTGTCATCGGCGACAACGGCACCTACGTGAACAGCGTGAAATTCACCGCTCCGGGCAAGTTCGACCCGATGCGCGCGAAGGCGTCGCCTTATCAGACCGGCGTGTGGGTGCCATTGCTGGCGGCCGGCCCGATGGTCACCGCGCCGGGGCGCGAAGTGCCCCACATGGTGGGCGCGGTCGACCTGTACCAGTTGTTTGCCGAGCTCGCGCAAGCCGACGTGGCATCCGCCGCCACGCCCAACCGGCCGCTGGATGCCCAGCCCATGCTGGCCTACCTGACCAACACCGAGCAGGCGTCCATCCGCAGCACCAATTTCACTGAAATGGGCACGAACCTTCGCTCGGACGCGGCGGCCGCAAACGAATCGCCCTGCGTCATCCCTGCAGCCAACAACGTCTGCACGACCCTGTTCCCAGAAAAGGGTGTGTGCCAGGCCCAGGGCGGCATCTGGTATGGCGACAACCAGTCGATCGAAACCGCCGGCATCCCCGCAGCTGGGTATCGCAACTGCTGCCAGGCGCAAGCGTACCGCCTGAACTTGGGCCAACCTACCACCTTCCTGCCCTCGGCCACCAAAGCGGTCACTGACGGCACCTACAAGCTGGTGCGCGAGAACCGCTACCAGTGCGAACCCGACATGGGCACCGCCGACCCGAGCGCCTACCGCTACAGTACGACCCGGTTCAACATCATCGACGGTCTCTACCAGATCGACACCGCCACCCCCAACCCCTTGCTCGACAGAGACGGCAGCACACTGGTGCCGGTCGCAGCGCCGCCGCTGAACACCTCGTCGCTGCCCATCCAGCAGCAGCAGGCGTATGCCAGCCTCAAAGCGGAAATGGACCGCCATGACGCGGTCGCCCTGTACAACCTGAACTACGACAGCGTCAATTGCCCGGGCGACGGCAACCGGGACGGCGTGGTGGATCAGAAGGATATGGACAACTGGCGGGAACTGAGCCAGCTGAACGGCGGCCAGTCGAGCTGGTACGATTTCAACCACGACGGCAAGACCGACCAGGCCGACCAGCAGATCATCCAGAACAACCTGGGCCGTGCCTGCGGCAGGTGAAATAAAGCAAGTCGCCGGCAGCCCCATCCGTCGACAGCAACGCTGTCGACGGATGGGGGTTTGCCGAGCCGCTCCACCCCCAGACATTGAGATCTCGGTTGGGGCCGATCGTGCGTATGGCTTCAGAAACTTTGAGAATTATCGCGTGCGGGTCTTGGCCCGGTGCGGTTTGAACGGTGTAATTAACCGTGTCTGATGAGTGCCCTTCCCCCGTTTTGAACTGACCCCCAAGAGTTGGACACCAATCCAACCTGCGGGCTATTTTTTATGGCGCAATATGACGAGGAATTTAAGCCGACAATCGTTGAGGAGTACTTGAAGGGAGCCTCAGGTTACAAGATTCTATCGGCCAAGTTCGGGGTGAACCGCATGACGATCAAGGGCTGGGTTAACTTTTATTGTCACCATGGCGATGCGGGTTTGCGCAAGAGGCCCAGCCATTACAGTGCCCGATTTAAACTTTCGGTGTTAAATCAGATGTGGCTGCAGGGGTTGTCTTTCAATCAGGTGGCTGCTGTTTGATTTGCGTGGGGGAGCCAGAATGGTTTCGGGCTGGGCGCGCCGGTATTATGAGGGCGGTTTAGATGCATTAGAGCCAAAGCCCCGAGGACGCCCGAAGAAGATGAAAAACCCCGAAAACCCGTTACCTGCTCCTGTGCAGCCACAGGATGCCCGTACGCTGGAAAATTTGTGCAAAGAGAATGAATATCTGCGCGCGGAGGTAGCGTACCTAAAAAAAGTTGGATGAGGCAGCAGCATACACTGGCGACATTGCTCAAGATCGCCAAGCTGTCGCGCAGCACGGCAATGGGGAAGAGCCCACAGGCAGCTGAACGCAAAAAGCAAAAAGCCGCGCCTCTGGGGCACGGCTTTTTGCCGAATTCTGGTAGGCAGTACTGGATTCGAACCAGCGACCTCTACGATGTCAACGTAGCGCTCTAACCAACTGAGCTAACCGCCTGCAAAGAACGAAACTATAGCTCATTTTTTCGTTTTTGCAAAGCGGTCACCACTTTTTTGTTTTACACGCAAAATCGTTCGGTGGGCGGTACCGTTACTTCAGACCCTGAAGCGCGTCCTGAAACTGATATTGCCTTGACGAATCGACGGGCTTGCGCCAGCATCCGGGGCATTCTTTGAAAGCACTTTCCCCATGCATCTGTTTACCCGATTACGAGCAAATTATTTGAACGCCCTTCCTGCATTCGGGGCGCACGCCTGCGCAGCGGCGCTGGCGCTTCTGGCGGGATGCGCGGGAACCACCAGCCAGGAACCGGAACATCCGTCTGCCACGAATGAAAGTTCCGGCTACACACTGACCGTACTGCATATCAACGACCACCATTCTCATCTTGATGAGTCGTCCTTGCCTCTGATGATGGCCACCGGCCCCACAAAGCGCGAGCCCATACTCGTTCCGGCAGGCGGTTTTGCGCGAGTCGCATCAGCGATGCACGAACTGGCAAGCAGGGCCCCCGCTCGCACCATCAAGATCCATGCCGGCGACGCCATAACCGGTGATCTGTATTACCCGTTGACCGACGGCCAGGCCGACGCCGACCTGATGAACATGGTGTGCTTTGACACTTTTACACTGGGCAATCATGAGTTCGATCACGGCGATGCGGCACTGAAGCGCTTTATCGATCGCCTGCACGACGGCGAATGTAAAACCCAAGTATTGAGTGCCAATGTGCGTTTCGGCCCGGAGTCGGCACTGAACCCCACCCAAGCGCCGGACTACGTCCAGCCCTGGGTCGTGCTTGAGCGCGACAGCCGACGCATCGGTTTGATCGGGCTCACCGTGGCCGCCAAAACTCAGAATGCGTCACGCCCCGATCCCGGCACCACCTTTCTGGAAGAAGCTGCCAGCGCGCAGGCCGCCATCGACGAACTCGAGCGCCTTGGCGTCGACATCATCGTTCTTCAGTCCCACTACGGCTACAAGGCCGACCTGACCCTGGCAAAGCAATTGCGAGGCGTCGACGCAATTATTGGCGGCGATTCCCACACCTTGCTGGGACCAGACAGCATGAAGAACCACGGCCTTGCCCCCAAAGGGCCTTACCCTACCCATACCACCGACCGGAACGGCAAGCCGGTGTGCGTGGCCCAGGCTGGCCACTATGGCTATGTTGTCGGAGAACTGATTCTGCAATTCGACATCACCGGCCACCTGCTGTCCTGCCAGGGCACCCCCCACGCACTGATCGGCACCGACTTTAAGCCGGCTCGCCGCGACCGCGCGCCCCTTTCCAACGCTGATGTAAGCGCCATCATGGGCGAAATCGCCCGCTCAGGCTTTTTGCGCGTCACCGATCCTGATGCTCGAGCCGTGGCTGCGCTGGCCCCCCACCAAGCCCGCAAGCTCGCGTTCGGCTCAAGCGTGGTAACCCATGCCCCGCACACCTTATGTACCCGTCGTGTTCCCGGCACCAATGCAATCCAGGGCGGCCCTGGTCGCGGCGAGAACTGCGCTGCCGACGCACGGTTATCCCGACATGGCGGCGATACGCAACAATTGGTTGCCCAGGCCTATTTGCATCAAGCGCGTACTTATTTCGAGGCCGACCTGGCGCTGATCAACGCCGGCGGCGTGCGCACAGACATACCCGCAGGGCCTGTCACGGTCAAAGATATCTACAACCTGCTGCCCTTCAACAACCAGCTTGTGCAATTGAAGGTGAGCGGAACGATGCTGGAAGCAGCGCTTGAAAGCGCCGTGGACGCCGCGTTTGCGCCCAAGCCAAGCAGTGGAGCTTTTCCGTATGCCGCAGGCATGCGGTGGCGGGTGGACGCCCGGCAACCCAAAGGCTCAAGGCTAAGCCATATCGAAGTACAACAGCCGGACGGCACCTACGAGCCACTGGACCGGACAAAAATATACAACGTGGCCACCATCGACTTCATCGCCGACGGCAAGGATCATTACCTGCCATTCATGAAGCTGAAAGAACACGAACGCGTCGATGCAGGGCTGGACGCCACGCAACTGTTCCTGGACTACGCCATCGACCTGGCGAAACAGAAGCGAGGCCTGACACGCCCGGCTACAGACGAATACAGCACCCAGGCCTTTGTCTCAGCCACTGATCCCTGACACTCGGGCTGCCTCAGGAAAACGACGCGCCGTACACCGCCCTCATGAAGGCGTCGATCTTTTCAGCAGACTTGATACCGCCGGCATCTTCGACCCCGCTGGACACATCAAGCGCGTAAGGGCGTACCGTTTGTACAGCGTCGGCAACATTCGCCGGGTTCAGCCCGCCGGCCAGCACCAACGGGCGGCTGTCGTGGGCCTGGCACACCTTTTCCAACAGGCCCACATCGAACGTCAGGCCGCTACCGCCGTAACCGGCGCTATAGCTGTCGAACAGCCAGGCGGCAGCCTGTGGGTAACGCCGGCACGCCTCCAATATGCTTTGCCGGTTCTCGAGCCCCGGGCCGCCCACCCGAAAAGCCTTCATGTAGCGATGGCCGAAGCCTGCGCAATACTCGGGGGGTTCGTCACCATGAAACTGCAGGACATCGGGCTGCACTTGGTCCAGCACCTGCCGAACATGATCGGGTTCGGCATTGACGAACAAGGCTGCCACGCTGACAAAGGCAGGAACCGCCTGGCGCAGTTGCCGTGCCTGCTGCACGGACACCAATCGCGAGCTTTTGGGGTAAAAGACCAGCCCGATCGCATCTGCACCCGCCTGACAGGCCGATTCAACGTCCTGTACTCGGGTAATGCCGCAAATCTTGACTCGGGTACGTAGCATGTAAAGAACCTTCAATAAACAGATGCCATGACGGCAACTTGATAGTCTAACGCGGGGGGTAACCGGTGACGGGAAGCAAATGGCCGGCAAGCAGGTCGTCCAGCCTGCTCTCGGGCAAACCGAACCGGGCGGGGTACTCTACGCCGGCCAGATACAGGCCCGCCGGTGAAAACGTGGGTGCGGAAAGACACCGGTCACGCTGTAAAAGCAACTCGTCCAGCCACCAGGGGTCTTGACGCCCCTGGCCCACGTAAAGCAAGGCGCCCATCAGGTTGCGCACCATGTGGTGCAGGAATGCATTGGCCTTGAAGGTGAAGACAAAATAGTCACCCTGCTGATCGATATTCAGTGTGTGCAGTGTGCGCACCGGGCTGGCTGCCTGACACTGCGACGACCTGAATGCGCTGAAATCGTGTTCGCCCACCAGGCGGATCGCGGCCTGCTGCATGGGTTCGAGCTGCAGCGGCCGAAACACCCACCCCACGCGCCCATGTACCAGAGGCGAGCGTACTCTGGCCTGCCGCACAATATAAACGTAGGTGCGCGACACAGCCGAAAAGCGCGCATGGAAATCGCCGCTGACAACCTGAGCCCACTGCACGGCAACGCTGCTGGGCAACAAGGCATTCAGCCCCCGTACCCAAGACTCGGGAGCACGCTGGGCCGCCGCATCGACATGCACGATTTGTTCGAGGGCGTGAACCCCTGTATCGGTACGGCCTGCACAAATCGTAGCGGTGGGTTGGGCCAGAAACCGGCCCAAGGCCGCTTCAAGAGTGTCTTGGACTGTCTGACCAGCGGGCTGTGTCTGCCACCCTTGCCACGGCTGGCCGTCGTAGGTCAGCCCCAACGCCACGCGAGGCATGGCGGCTTAGCTGGCGCGTGAAGACGGCCGCTGGTCGGTGGGCGGCGTGTCGAAATCAAGATCGATTTTCTCGAGCCGCTCTTGCACCATGGCCTCGGTGACGCCACCTTGGCTGTCTTCGCTACGCGAAGCACTGGCGCGACGCAACAGCCAGGCAATAATAAGGACGAACAGCGCTAATATGCCGGTGATGACACCCAGCAGATTTTCTTGAAGCCACGACACGGGTTGTTCTGCCTTGCTTGAGGAAGAGGTGGAATCGGTTTGACCAGATTCGACCTGGCCAGGGTTTGTTTCGCCGACGGTGCCTTGCTGAGCCGTGACGCCTGAACGTGTGGCGTCGCTTGTACCGGCCGTGTCGACACCATTAGACGTCGCGGACGCTGAAGCACCGTTGGGTGCTGCAGCTTGTGTTGACGGGCCACCTACCTGATCTGACTGCACGGACACGCCTTTGGCGGCGTTGTTGGTGTCCGGGACCGTGGTGCGCCCGATTGCCGCCGCAGACGAAGCGCCTGCAGAAGCCGAAGCGCTACTGGATACGGGATTATCGGATGAAGTAATGCTGTCGGCCGCTTCGGAGAGTGTCTGGCCAACTGTGGCAGCGCCCTCGAGCACGGCGTCTTTGGCTGCCTCGCCTTGCATCTGCAGCGCTTGATTCAAGCTTTGGACATTGCGCTCGAGCTGCGAGATACGGCCCTTGGATTCGTCAATGTTTTGCTGAGTGGCGTCTTTCTGGTCGCGTGCGGCGTCGCTTGCCTGGCCGCTGGACAGCACGACCTGATCACCCGCCGCCGCAGCGGGCTCAACCAACGCCGAACCCGCGCTGCTCGATACCGTGCCCTGCTGCGCCGAGCCGCCCTGCACCGGCGCACTGCGTCGGGCGGCGATGCCTTCGCGATAGGCTGCAAACGCCTGGGCGTGCTGCTGGAAGATGCGCCGGGCCTCGCGGTCGGACACCGCAAGCAAGGCTGCAGTGTCGGGTATGGCCAGTGTGGCCCCGGCCTTGACCAGATTGATATTACCTTCGATAAAGGCCTGGGGATTGGCCTTTTGAAGTGCGATCATCATCTGATAGACGCTGACCCCCTCAACCGCATTGGCCCGCGCCAAGGCAAATAACGTGTCGCCCCTGCGTACCGAAATGCTTCGTTGTGCAGGGGCACTGCCCAACGCGACGCCGGCAGACGATGCCGTGCCGACACTACCACCGCCCAACTGAGAAGAAGCACCGGGATGCGCAGCCTGAGCCAGTAAACTGACCTGATGTTGCCGGCTACCGGCGGCTGTATCGACCTGAAGCAGAAGATCGGCCACAGGGCCATTGAACGGCTGGTTGGAGCGCACTTGCACCACACGGGCATCGTCGGAAAAGCCTGGCTCGATGGTAAACCGCAAGCTTGAGAGCTCGACCGGAGGAACCAACCCGGCCTGTTGCCAGGCCGCTGCCGGCGCTGCACCTACGCGCAATGATTGCAGGTCGGCATTGCTGAGCTGACGGATGGGAACGTTAATGCTTAAAGGCTGACCCGCTGCGGAAAGCAGGCGGGAGTGCCCGATACTTGCTGCGTCGGCCAGAGGCGAAACCGACAACATTGCCGCCAAGGCGAGCGCCAGGGGTGTAGCCCGAATCGCCAATAAATTGGCTGCGCAACAAGTATTCGACATTTTTATAGTTCGCCCAAGGTAATGCGCAACATGCGGCGCAACGGTTCTGCCGCGCCCCACAACAGCTGATCGCCGACCGTGAACGCGCTAAGGTATTCGGGGCCCATGGACATCTTGCGCAAGCGTCCCACAGGGATGTCCAAAGTACCCGTAACCGCAACCGGCGTCAATTGCTGCATGGTGGCTTCACGTTCGTTGGGCACTACTTTTGCCCATTTTGAGCCTTCACGCAGCAGATCGTTGATTTCGTCGAGCGGTACGTCGCGCTTGAGCTTGATGGTAAGCGCCTGGCTGTGGCAACGCATGGCGCCGATGCGCACGCATAAGCCGTCGATGGGCGTGGGCGCCGTGCCAAAAGCCTTGCCTCGGCCCAGAATCTTGTTGGTCTCGGCTTCAGCCTTCCATTCTTCACGCGAGACGCCGTTTTCGAGATCTTTGTCGATCCAGGGAATAAGGCTGCCGGCCAACGGCACACCAAAGTGGTCGCGCGGCAAATCGGCCGCCTGTTGCTTGGCCAGCACGCCACGATCGATCTCTAAAATGGCGGAAGCCGGATCGTCGAGCAAGGGCCTGACGGCATCATTAAGCAAACCGAACTGTGTGAGGAGCTCGCGCATGTGCTGCGCACCGCCGCCGGACGCAGCCTGGTAGGTCATGCTGGTCATCCACTCGACCAGGTCGTTGTTGAACAAGCCGGCCAGGCCCATGAGCATGCAGCTGACCGTGCAATTGCCGCCGACGAAGTTCTTGACGCCGCGTTTGAGCGCCGCGTCGATAACAGCTCGATTGACAGGGTCAAGCACAATGACGGCGTCGTCGGCCATGCGTAGCGTACTGGCGGCGTCGATCCAGATACCGTTCCAGCCCGCTTCGCGCAGCTTGGGATAAACCGCGCTGGTGTAGTCGCCGCCCTGCGCCGTAACAATAATAGGCAGCTTCTTCAGGGTGTCGATATTGTAGGCGTCTTGCAACGGGCCGGCGCCTTCGGCCCAGGCCGGAGCCTTGCCGCCGGCGTTGCTGGTGGAAAAGAAGACGGGTTCGAAAAGGGAAAAATCGTTTTCGTCGCGCATACGCTGCATGAGGACCGAGCCCACCATGCCGCGCCACCCGACCAAACCTACTGCCTGGGTCATAGAGATCACTTAAATAAAATACGGTTACGGTTTATTTTAACGCCTTCAATACTGCGTCGCCCATTTCAGAGGTGGAAACCTGCGTCAAACCCTTTTCGTAGATGTCGGCGGTGCGCAGCCCCTGCTCAAGCACTTGCTGCACAGCCGCCTCGATGCGGTCTGCCTGCTCGGCGTTGCCCAGCGAATAGCGAAGCAACATGGCAGCGGACAAAATGGTGGCCAGCGGATTGGCCAGGCTCTTGCCAGCGATGTCGGGCGCCGAGCCATGGCTGGGCTCGTAAAGCCCCTGGCCGGCCGCATTCAGCGAGGCCGAGGGCAGCATGCCGATCGAACCGGTAAGCATAGAGGCTTCGTCCGACAAGATGTCGCCGAACAGGTTGCCGGTAACAATGACGTCGAACTCTTTCGGAGCCCGCACCAATTGCATGGCGGCGTTGTCGATATACATGTGGGTCAGCGCCACATCGGGGTACTCGCGCCCCACCTCGATCATGACATCGCGCCAGAACTGAGACGTTTCAAGCACGTTTGCCTTGTCGACGCTGCAGAGCTTCTTGCTGCGCTTTTGCGCCGCCTGGAACGCTACGTGACCGATGCGCCGCACTTCGGACTCGGCGTAATGCATGGTGTCAAAGCCCTGCCGCTCGCCCTTGAAGGGCCCTTCGGTGATCTCGCGCACGCCGCGCGGCTGGCCGAAGTAGATGTCGCCGGTCAGCTCGCGCACGATCAGGATATCCAGTCCCGATACGATTTCGGGCTTCAGCGAAGAAGCATTGGCCAACTGAGGGTACAAAATAGCCGGACGCAAGTTGGCAAACAGGCCAAGCGCCTTACGCAGGCCAAGTATTGCCTGCTCCGGACGCAGATGACGCTCGAGCGTGTCGTACTTCCAGTCACCGACCGCGCCGAACAGAATTGCATCGGCGCTTTTGGCCAGCTCAAGTACCTGGGGCGGCAAGGGATGGCCGAAGGCGTCGTAGGCGGCACCGCCCACTGGCATGGTCTGCAGATCAAGGTCCAGCCCGAGGGCGGTCAGGACGCGCACCGCCTGCTCGGTGATTTCGGAACCAATACCGTCGCCCGGAAGTACAGCTATTTTGTGTGTCATGAGTATGGAATCGCCAATTTTCTAGTGTAAGGGTTCAAGCCTGGGAACCGCCTGCGAGCCAGGGATGACGCGCAATTCGTGCCGCTTCGAAGGCTCGGATTTTATCCGTCTTTTGCAAGGTGGTTGCAATTTCGTCCAGGCCGTTGAGCAGGCTGTGCTTGCGAAACGGCTCAACCTCGAAGTGGATTTCGCGACCGTCGGGCGCAACCACCACCTGACGAGGCAAGTCGATGTCGAGCGTGTAGCCTTCGTTGACGTAAAGTTCATTGAACAGGCGCTCGACTTCGTCTTCGGGCAGCACAATAGGCAGCAAGCCGTTTTTGAAGCTGTTGTTGAAGAAGATGTCGGCGTACGAAGGGGCAATGATCGCGCGAAAACCGTATTGATCCAGCGCCCAAGGAGCGTGCTCGCGACTTGAACCACAGCCGAAATTCTTGCGCGTGAGCAAGATCGACGCGCCCTGGTAGCGGGCGTGATTCAAGGAAAACCTGGGGTTGAGCGGACGCTTTGAGTTATCCATGCCGGGCTCGCCGTGATCAAGATAACGCAACTCGTCAAACAGGTTCGGGCCGAAACCCGTGCGTTTGATTGATTTCAAGAACTGCTTGGGAATGATCAGGTCGGTGTCGACGTTCTCGCGGTCAAGCGGCGCCACGAGGCCTTTATGAGTAGTAAATGCTTGCATGAGGCTTCCTATCGAAAGTTACGAACGTCGACAAAATGACCGGCTACCGCGGCGGCTGCCGCCATGGCCGGACTGACCAGATGGGTGCGTCCGCCCTGCCCCTGGCGCCCTTCGAAGTTGCGGTTCGAGGTAGATGCGCAACGCTCGCCCGGCTCCAGGCGGTCGGCGTTCATGGCCAGGCACATGGAGCAGCCCGGTTCCCGCCATTCGAAGCCCGCCTCTAAAAAGACCTTATCAAGGCCTTCTTGCTCGGCCTGCTGCTTGACCAGGCCAGAACCAGGAACGATCATGGCCTGTTTGACCGAGTCGGCTACCTTTTTGCCGCGCACAACCTGGGCTGCGGCGCGCAGGTCTTCGATACGCGAGTTGGTGCACGAACCAATGAACACCTTGTCGATCTTGATATCGGTGATGGCGGTATTGGCTTCAAGCCCCATATATTGCAAGGCGCGCTCCATGCCGCTGCGGCGCACATCGTCTTGTTCGCTGCTGGGATCGGGTACGCGTGCCTCAATCGACAACACCATTTCAGGCGATGTGCCCCAGCTTACCTGTGGCGTAATATCGGCGGCGTCAAGTTCGACCACACGATCAAAATGGGCGCCTTCATCGGTATGCAGGGTCTTCCAGTACTGGACGGCCTGGTTCCAGAGTTCGCCGCTGGGCGCATAAGGACGGCCCTTGAAGTACTCGATGGTTTTATCGTCGACCGCCACCAGGCCCGACCGCGCGCCGGCTTCAATCGCCATATTGCAGACTGTCATGCGGCCTTCGACCGAAAGCTCGCGCACTGCCGAGCCACCGAATTCAATCGCATAACCTGTGCCGCCCGCAGTGCCGATCTGGCCAATGACGAATAAGACAAGGTCCTTGGCCGTGCAGCCAAAAGG
Organism: Pusillimonas sp.; assembly: GCF_035515275.1. Lineage (GTDB taxonomy): Bacteria > Pseudomonadota > Gammaproteobacteria > Burkholderiales > Burkholderiaceae_B > Pusillimonas. Next base: position 1,366 of record NZ_DATJBQ010000142.1, on the reverse strand, counting down.
CAGGCTGCCATTGACGTTGACCAGCATGTTCTTGCTTTTTTTCATCAGCAGGGTTTGCGTGGCCAACACGTGCTCGACCTCGGAGGTGCCGATGCCAAACGCCAATGCGCCGACCGCACCATGGGTGCTGGTATGCGAGTCGCCGCAGACGACGGTCATGCCGGGCAAGGTTGCGCCCTGCTCGGGGCCAATGACGTGCACAATGCCTTGGCGAATATCGTTCATGCGGAACTCGGTAATGCCGAAGGTCTCGCAGTTTTCATCCAGGGTGTCTACCTGCAGGCGCGAAATAGGGTCGGTAATGCCTTTGCTGCGTGCCGTCGTGGGTACGTTATGATCGGCTACCGCGAGGTTGGCACTGACCCGCCACGGTTGGCGCCCCGCCAGGGTCAGCCCTTCGAAAGCCTGCGGGCTGGTCACTTCGTGAAGCAAGTGGCGATCGATATACAAAAGACAGGTGCCGTCGGGTGCCTGATCGACGACGTGGGCATCCCACAATTTGTCGTAAAGGGTCTGGGCCATAAGGGTGCTCTTTCAGAAAATGGTTGACTGAAGGTGTTGTTCTTATTATGGCAGCATCCCAAGCTAGTACAAGAAGAGTAAATATACTAGTACTACTATTGATACCCTGGTCGCTTTCGGCCCTGCCGCCACACGATAAATAGAACCAATATTGCCAGAACGACGCTAACCGAAAACACAACAAGGCCGGGTTCCCACAAAGGGAAACCGGCCAGGTGCCAAGACAGAGGCGATCAAACCGAGCCTGGTTCAGCCCGCCGCAGCCACGTCGTTGTCGTAGATTTTCACGTACTCGAAGTCGCCCGGCTTGCTGTTGATGCCCACGCGCGGAGGCGCAATCCAGCTTGCGTATTTGCCAGGCTCGTACACCGGCTTCATTAGCGAATTGATGAAATCGTGATCGGCCTCATTGCACAGCCATTCGTCTCGACGGGCCTCGAACTCTTCAGCGGAAATCAAGTCGCCTTCGGGCGTGATGCTATGCCCCGCGAATTCGCCGATCTTGCGGTTGAAGCCCTTATGAGGCTGCTTGAAGCGGAAGTCAACGCCCGCATTGGCAATGACCTTGTTCCACCGGTCAATACCACCCTGGCAATCCTTGATGTAGTCATCCAGGAGCCGGCTGTTGATGGCACTTAACGCCGGAACTTCTTCGGTAATGATCTCGCCGTCGCGCACCGTCATGACGGGATACAGGTCGTTGCTCAACACGTGGTCGTCGTCGATCTTGTTTTCTTCGTAGCGGCCTTTTAGACCCGCACTGTACAGTTCGGCACCGTTACTTGAAATTTCCGAACCGAACAGGTCACGGGTAACCGACATATGGAAATTGGCCTTGCGTTGC
>NZ_DATJBQ010000141.1:0-6077 GCF_035515275.1 Pusillimonas sp. | reverse complement strand
TTGTCCATGTAGTCCGAGATACGGCAGTCGACCAAATTGATGAACTTGTCGCCTTCGGTCAGGTCGTCTACCGCCAGAATATCAGTGTGGTCGCGCCTGTTCAGGCCGCGCACCAGGTTGCTTCCGATGAATCCGGCCGCGCCGGTTACCACGATCATGTCAGTTCTCCTGCTGTGACAACAGATGTTCCAAGTTTGCCCACCACCACACCGCCCGCGCGGTTAGCCCACTTTACCGCTTCGACCCACGGCAGACCCGCAGCCCGCGTCACGGCCAGCGCGGCCAACACCGTGTCGCCGGCGCCTGACACGTCGAACACTTCGTGGGCCTGTGCATCAACATGAGCGCGCCCCTCAGTGGTGAATAGCGTCATGCCCTGCTCTGAACGAGTGACCAGCAAGGCTTCGAGAGAAAGCTCTTGCCGCAGCCGCTGGGCGCGTTCCTCGAGTTCATTTTCCGTCGACCAGCGGCCCACGGCTTCGGTCATTTCAGCGCGATTGGGCGTGATGATGTCGGCGCCGGTGTAGCGGCGATACGCATGGCCTTTGGGGTCGACCAGCACCGGCACTTTTGCCCGGTGCGCCGCCTGAATCAAGCCTTCGACACGCGCGAGCGTACCTTTGGCGTAATCCGACAGCACCAGCATGTCATGCTCGTTGATCAACGCCGCAACCTCGTCATGAAGCTGGTCGAGGCTATTGCCGGCAGGCGCTTCTTCGAAGTCGATCCGAATCAGTTGCTGTTGCCGCCCCATGACCCTGAGCTTGAGTGTGGTGGGCAGTACCGGGTCTTTCACCAAGCGCGCGGCAATGCCTTCTTGCCGGGACAGTGTGTCAACCTGCCGCCCTGCTTCATCGTCACCAACGATGCCTATGAGCGTGGCCCGTGCCCCGAGCGAAACAATATTACGTGCGACATTCGCTGCACCGCCCAGCCGGTCTTCTCGGCGTGCAACGCGCACCACCGGCACCGGAGCTTCGGGCGAAATGCGTTCGACCTCGCCAAACCAATAACGGTCGAGCATCAGGTCGCCCACCACCAACACCTTGCAACGTGCAACCGCTTCAACAGGAAAAGCCGTCATGCGAGCTCCTCGATTCGACGAGGCTGATAGGTTTCCCAGGAGTTGCAGCCCGGGCACTGCCAATAGAAATGTCGCGCTTCAAAGCCGCATACGCCGCAAGCATAGCGGTCGAGCCGCTTGGTATGTTTGTGAATGAGCGAGCGCAACAGGCCCAGATCGGCATCCGGCGCCATATTGGGGCCCGCAGGGGTGTTGCCCGAAGCCAGCTCAACCTCAAGCAGGCGGTCCAGCCCCAGCAAGGTCGGGTGAGCGCGCAGGGCGTCTCGTGCGAACTCCCAGGCCGGGGTATAGCCGTCTTGCGTGCGAAGCTCTCGAAAAATTACGTTGAAAACGTCAAGCGCCGGGTAGCGCATGTAATGCGCAGCAAGCACTTTCAGGCCCTGCTGGGCCTGCCCTACGGCGCGGTAACTTTCAAGCAGTTGTTCGGCCACAAGCCCTGCGTACTCGGGTGCGCTACTGAGCACTGATTCCAGATAGACGCGCTCACGTTCCCGATTGTTGTCAAACCGAGCCACTGTGGCACGCAGGATGGCAATGCGCGCCTCGGATGCATGACCGCGCGTCTGTCCACGCAGGGCTTGGGCGGCATTGTCGGCGGCATCGAGTGCGGCATTTGCAGCGGCCAGGTCGGGCGGCTTTGTCGACAGCGCGGCCTGAGCCTGCTCGCATTGATAATGCACCAACTGTGGCACCGGCTCGTCGACCAGCGCGCGTAAACGCTTTACCGCCTCGATGGCGCGCGGCCAATCGTGCTCGGATTCATAAATACGGATAAGCGCCCGAACTGCCGGGACCGCGAAACGGGTGTCCAGCACCAGCTTGAACGCCTGCTCGGCGCGATCGAGCATGCCGGCCTTGAGAAAGTCTTGAGCCAGTTCGTGTTGTGCGTGTTCGCGCTCTTCTTCGGGAAGGTCGGCCCGCGACAACAGGCTCTGGTGCACACGAATGGCCCGCTCCATCTCGCCCCGGCGCCGAAACAGGCTGCCCAGCGCAAAGTGCAGCTCGGTGGTTTCGGGGTCGAGCTTGGCGACCTCGACAAAGGCGTCAATAGCCCGATCGGGCTCTTCGTTGAGTATGAAGTTAAGGCCCTTGAAATAAGAGTCGGGCAAATTTCGGGTTTCGGACAGCATCTGCCTTATGTCCACCCGTGCAGCGATCCAGCCCAGCCCGAACAGCACCGGAACGGATATCAACCACCATGGTTCAAAATCCACTGTGTAAACCTCGAAAGACTAGGAGCCGTTATAGGGGGGCCAAGGGAGGCACGACATCAGCGGCGACCGTTGCATCATCAACATGCGGCTTGCGTGCGGCCTCTTCTTGCAGACGCAAGACCTCGCGCCGTAGTCGGGCCGCTTCGCGGCGCCGGCGCATTGCCGACGGCATGACGAGCAGCGCGGCAAACACAGCACCCAGGGCGAAAGCAACCAGCATGACGACGATCAGCGGCACCGCCCGAATGACGTGGTCGGCATATAGGCCGACGTCGACCGGATCGGTGTTTTTCAGCGCGAACAGCAGGACCAGAACAAAGACCACCAAGCGCACTGCCCAGATCACGTAACGCATGACTCAACTCCAGATATCGAAAGTACCGTAATTGTAAGGTAATCAGACGCCTTGGCTACCGCCAGCCGGCCATAGAACCGAACTGCCGGCCAGCTGCCGGCGGGATAAAAAAACTCCCGGATCGTATGCCCCAACTTGGGGTCAGTACGATTGCCGGGAGCTTTTTGACTACCAGTGCTGAGGACGGAGTTTTAGCCGTGCATTATGCGCGCATCGAACGGGTTTTCAGAGCAAGGGGCATCATCGGTAAACTTGCCCGCTGTCTCGGCGTCAAACGCCGCATCGACCCGTTCGCGCAACTCTTTGCCGGCCTTGAAGTGGGGCACCTGTTTGGCAGGCACCATCACCTTTTCGCCGGACTTGGGGTTGCGGCCGATGCGCGGCGAGCGCATCGACAGTGAAAAACTGCCAAAACCCCGGATCTCGATGCGCTGACCATTGACCAGGGCCTGGGTCATGGCATCGAGAACCGTCTTGACGGCGATGTCGGTATCGCGCGCGGCCAACTGCGGGTAGCGGGCGGCCAACAGCGCGATCAGCTCTGATTTAGTCACGAGCGATTAACCGTCGTCGCGCTGTTGGTCCAGCTTGGCCTTGAGCAAGGCACCCAGGTTGGTTGTACCCGAGGATGCGCTGGCTTCGGACATGCGCTGGAGCGAATCGGCGGTTTCGGCATTGTCGCGAGCCTTGATCGACAGCTGGATCGAACGCGTTTTGCGATCGACGTTGATGATCATGGCTTCGACTTCGTCGCCTTCTTTCAGGGCAGTGGTGGCGTCTTCGACACGGCCTGCCGAGATTTCGGAAGCGCGCAGATAGCCTTCGACATCGACCGACAGCGTCACGACTGCGCCTTTGGGCTCGACCGACTTGACCACGCCAGGAACCACGGCGCCCTTGTCGTGCGTAGAGACGAAATTGTTGAATGGATCGCCGTCGAGTTGCTTGATGCCCAGCGAGATGCGCTCTTTGTCGGTGTCGATACCCAGTACCACTGCGTTGATTTCGTCGCCCTTCTTGAAGTTGCGAACGGCTTCTTCGCCGGTGTCGGTCCAGGAGAGGTCGGACAAATGGACGAGGCCGTCGATGCCGCCGGGAAGCCCGACAAACACACCAAAGTCAGTGATGGACTTGATGGCGCCGCTAACCTTGTCGCCACGCTTGAAGTTGATGGAGAATTCTTCCCAGGGGTTGGCACGGCACTGTTTCATACCAAGCGAAATACGGCGACGGTCTTCGTCGATTTCGAGAACCATGACTTCGACTTCTTCGCCCAGGGTAACCACTTTGCGGGGGTCGACGTTTTTGTTGGTCCAGTCCATTTCGGAGACGTGCACCAGGCCTTCGATGCCGGCTTCGACTTCGACAAACGCACCGTAGTCGGTAAGGTTGGTAACCTTGCCGAACAGACGGGTGCTTTGCGGATAGCGGCGAGCAAGGCCGACCCAGGGGTCTTCGCCCAACTGTTTGACACCCAGCGAGACGCGGCTTTTCTCTTGGTCGAACTTAAGCACTTTGGCTTCGATTTCCTGACCCACCTGCAGAACTTCGGACGGGTGGCGAACACGACGCCATGCCATGTCGGTGATGTGCAGCAGACCGTCGATGCCGCCCAGGTCGACAAACGCACCGTAGTCGGTGATGTTCTTGACCACACCCTTGACCACTGCGCCTTCGTGCAGGGTTTCGAGCAGCTTTTCGCGCTCTTCGCCCATGCTGGCTTCGAGCACGGCACGACGCGACATGACAACGTTGTTGCGCTTGCGGTCGAGCTTGATAACCTTGAATTCGAGCGTCTTGCCTTCGTACGGCGTGGTGTCCTTGACAGGACGCAGGTCAACCAGCGAGCCGGGCAAGAAAGCACGGATGCCGTTGGTCATGACGGTAAGACCGCCCTTGACCTTGCCGGTGATGGTGCCGTTGACCAGTTCGCCGGACTCGAGCGCTTGCTCGAGCTGCAGCCAGGCCGACAGGCGCTTGGCGCGGTCGCGCGACAAGATGGTGTCGCCGTAGCCGTTTTCGAGCGAATCGATGGCAACCGATACAAAATCGCCTGCTTCGACTTCGAGCTCGCCCTGGTCGTTAAGGAATTCTTCGACGGGGATAAGGGCTTCGGATTTAAGACCTGCATTGACGACCACGAAGTTGTGATCGATGCGCATGACTTCGGCGGAGATGACCTCGCCTGACTTCATGTCTTGGTTTTTAAGGCTTTCGGCAAACAGGTCGGCGAAGCTTTCGCCGCCCATGGCGGCTGCGGTTGGGATGGAAGACATTAAATTAGTCCTAGCCAGGATGGCTGTTAAGAACACACCAGGGTTCAAGCCCCAGTGGAGTGAAATACACCCCGAACATAAGCCTTATGTTCGGGTACCGGTTTTCGATGCGAGCCGTTTTGACCACAGATCGAGTACTGCACTAACCGTTTCGTCAATACTTAAACCCGACGAATCGATCAGGTTTGCATCAGGCGCTGCAATTAGCGGCGCGTTGCTGCGCGTGCGATCGCGTAAATCGCGCGCCTCCATATCTTTCATGAGGTCTGCTAGATTAGCAGAAAAACCCTTTTCCTTCAACTGCTTACATCTTCTTTCAGCGCGTGCCGCCACGTCGGCCTCTAGAAAGACCTTAAGTTGCGCATCGGGGAACACCACCGTACCCATGTCACGGCCGTCTGCGACCAGCCCGGGCCCGCAGCGAAACGCCCGCTGGCGCTCGAGCAGCGCATGGCGTAAAGGCATTTGCGATGCAATGCGCGAGGCAAGGTTGCCCACCTGCTCTTCGCGGATGCGCGAGGTCACCTCGTGGCCGCCGAGCAGTATCTGATCCCCCTTGAATTCCACGTCGAGCCCTCGCGCCACCTCGGCCACCAATGCTTCCTGGGCGGGGTCGACGCCGCCCTCAAGGCAGGCCAACGCCGTCAATCTGTACAGCGCCCCGCTATCAAGCACCGACCAGCCCAAAGCCTGCGCCACGCGGTGGGCAACCGTACCCTTGCCCGATGCGGTCGGACCGTCGATGGCAATAACAGGGGTCTGGGGATTGAACTTCATGCCTGAACCAGCCCCTGGAAAACCGAGAAATAATCGGGAAAGGTCTTGCTGACACAACCCGGATCAAGAATAACAACCGGTTTTGGACCGAATGCCGCCAGCGAAAAACACATGGCCATGCGATGGTCGTCGTAAGTGGCGATATGCGCCTCGCGCCACTGGCCCGGCTCGACCGGATAAACCCGCAGCCAGTCTTCGCCCTGCTCGGTCTTGGCTCCCAATTTGGCCAGCTCGGTGGCCATGGCGTGAATGCGGTCGGTTTCTTTCACGCGCCAGCTGCCGATGTTGCGCAGTATGCAGGGGCCATCGGCAAATAAGGCCAGTGCGGCAGCTGTCATGGCGGCATCGGGAATAAGGTTGAAGTCTTCGTC
>NZ_DATJBQ010000140.1:0-3734 GCF_035515275.1 Pusillimonas sp. | reverse complement strand
GCCATCGGGAGCAAGCAAGGTATCGTAGCCGTGGCGATTAAGGTAGTCGGCCAGCAGTTGACGCAAGGCGGGGTCGTCGTCGACGACCAGCACTTTGGTATGTGTTTTTTCCATGATGCCGCCAGTTTGCCCAGAGAACCGCCCCCTGGCAAGCATTCGAAATCGTTTGAAATAAACGACGCTTACCGGGGCTGTGGCACATCTTGTTTCCAGCGCTTCGGCCAGACGCGCAACGCGCGATGTTAACCTGACACGTGCTTCGGATACACGGGTTGGCAAGGTCTGAAACAGGCTTTGGTATACGGGCCGAGTGCACCTCAAGAGGTCAATCTGGCAAAAAATTGGAATGAATCGACAAGGGAACAAGTCGAGCGATAAGGGGTGGGCGCGCGTCGCAGCAGTTTCGCTGCTGGCCTGCGGCGTCGGGCCCGTCATTGCCATGGCGGCAGAGTTTCGTGACCTGGCGCCTGTGCGGCTGTTTTCGGTCGAGACGGAAACTGTCGGGCCACCCAAAGTCTTGCCGCCGCTGCCTCCGGCTCCTGAACAGGGGCTGGTGGCCGGCGAGGGCTTTCGCGAATCGCTTTTTTCTCCTTCCCCCGACCAATTTCGGCCCGGCGACACGGATTGGTCGTATCGCAGCCGCTTGAAGCCATACGCTACATACGGCATGGCCGGCACGCAGTTTGGGGGTGCTCCACTAACCGTCTCGACGCTTACCTCGTCTGATACGTGGGAGCTTGGGGCTGAAAATTGGCGGTATGTGGGGGGCGACGGCACGGATCTGACACTGGGCAGTTACTCGCCACGCACCCCTTTGTGGGGCGGGGGTGCGCGCCTTGGTGGAATCGCGATAAGCCGCTCGCTCACCGATGCCGCCGTGCCCGAGGACCAGTGGGAATACGGAGTGGCGTTTGGGGCGCTGAATTACACGGACGCGGCTGCAAGTTCGGGCGAGCTGGCTTACGGCGCTGGAGCGAGCGATGCCGTGTTGCGCTACGGCATCAGCCCCCACGTGACACTGGAGACCCAGGTTCAATGGGCGCCCGACATGGTTACTGCGGGGCTGGGCGGCTTGTACTCGACGCCATGGGGAGCCTGGCGGGTGGGCGTGGCAAAAGCAACCCGAAACCTGCACGACGGCTGGCGCTATCGGGTAGGATACGACGTAAGCTTGCTGGAGGACATCAGGCTTTCGTGGCTTACCGAACAGCGCAGCGGCGGTTTTTCCGACTTAGGCACGTATGCCGGCTTTAGCACCGATGCGGGCCGAACCCGCAATCGGGTTTCCACCAGCGTTGGGCTGGGGCGCTGGGGCACGGTGCGCGGAAGCTATGAGCAAGTCACGTCGCCCATCAAGCCCCTTAAGCAACAGTTCCGGGTCAGTCAACAGTTCTGGTTCAGCCCCAACCTGCGTGTTTCCTTGAGCGCCCAACGAGAACGCGTCAGTGGCGATTACGGCTTGGGCCTTGAGTTGTCGCTGCCCATTCGGTAGTGGTTGGTGCCGTTCAATGTCAAGGGGCTAAAATGCTTTGTTCGTCGGCGCTCCGGCCGGCCTACGTTACCGTTTTTTCGGCGCTCCCAGCGCCCTGTCGTTATCGCATGTCTTCTTTCTCTTCCGGTTCCCTTGACGTTCTGCAGCAGGTCTTCGGCTACGATTCTTTTCGCGGCGACCAGCAGGCGATTATTGAACACGTGCATGCTGGGGGCGACGCTCTGGTGCTTATGCCGACCGGCGGCGGAAAATCGTTGTGCTACCAAATACCTGCGTTGATGCGTCGGGGTGTGGGTGTAGTGATCTCGCCCCTGATTGCCTTGATGCAGAACCAGGTCGACGCTCTGCTCGAGTTGGGCGTAAAGGCGGCGTTTCTTAATTCCACGCAAGACTGGCGCGAGGCACGCGAAGTTGAGCAAATGTTCTTGGCCGGCGACCTTGATCTGCTGTATGTGGCTCCTGAACGGTTGCTAACCGACCGGTGCCTAGAAATGCTTGATCAGGGGAACGTATCGTTGTTTGCCATCGACGAGGCGCACTGCGTTTCGCAATGGGGGCACGACTTTCGGCCCGAATACTTGCAGTTGTCTATTTTGGCCGAGCGCTGGCCGCAGGTGCCACGCATTGCGTTAACCGCCACGGCCACAACAGTGACGCGCCGGGAAATTGCGCAACGGCTGCAGCTTACCGACGCACCTCATTTCGTTTCGAGCTTTGATCGGCCGAACATACGCTACCGCATTATTGAAAAAAACGAGGTTCGACGCCAGTTGCTGGCCTTCATTCAGGCCGAGCACGAAGGCGATTGCGGCATTGTTTATTGTCTTTCCCGCGCGCGAGTCGAGGAAACGGCCGAGTTCCTTTGCAAGAACGGGGTGGCGGCCTTACCCTACCATGCAGGCCTCAGTGCGGCGGTGCGCGCTGAAAATCAGTCGCGATTTTTGCGTGAAGAGGGTCTGGTGATGGTGGCTACCATCGCCTTCGGCATGGGCATTGACAAGCCCGATGTCCGATTCGTGGCACACATTGATCTGCCCAAGTCGGTCGAGGGCTACTACCAGGAAACGGGCCGGGCAGGGCGTGACCGGCAGCCGGCTACGGCCTGGCTGGCTTATGGCCTGCAAGACGTGGTGCAGCAGCGACGCATGATCGACGAGTCGCCGGGCGACGACGGCTTTCGCCGACGCCTGGGGGCGCAGCTTGATGCGATGCTGGGGCTGTGTGAAACGGTGTCATGCCGTCGCCAGCGCTTGCTGGCTTATTTTGATCAGGCGATCGAGCCTTGCGGTAATTGCGATACCTGCCTGGAGCCGCCCGAAGCATGGGACGGCACGGTGGCGGCGCAAAAGATTTTATCGGCGGTGTACCGGCTGTGGCGTGAACGGGGGCAGCGGTTTGGCGCAGGGCACCTTATTGACATTTTGCGCGGCAAGCAAACCGAGCGGGTTCAGCAATATGACCACCAGAGCCTGACGGTATTCGGGGTTGGCGCCGACTTGTCGGAACAGGCCTGGCGGGGTGTGTTGCGTCAGTTGCTGGCGCAAAGCCTGCTGGCGGTAGACCACGAGGGCTACGGGACGCTGGCGCTTACCGACGGCAGTAGGGCGGTTCTTAAGGGCGAGACGACGCTGATGTTTCGTCGTGAGCCCGAGAAGAAGGAACGGTCTTCGCGTTCAGGCTCGAAATCATCTTCCTCGCGTAGCCGCGGTTCGGACGTTGTTCTTGAGCCCGAGGCGCAGGCTCGCTTTGAGGCCCTGCGGTCGTGGCGTGCCGAGGTGGCTCGTAACCACGGCGTGCCGGCTTACGTGATTTTCCATGATGCTACGCTGCGAGAGGTGGCGATAAGCTGTCCTGATTCTTTGGATGAGCTGGGACAGATCAGCGGGGTGGGGGTGCGCAAGCGGGAGGCGTACGGCGAAGAGCTGCTTCGGTGTGTGAGGATGGTGGGGGCCCAGGCTTAACCCATAACCTTAAGCTGCCTAACTATTTCAGTTCTTGAGCGGCGTGGTCTATTAGCTAGCATGGTATTTGAGTTCATGGGCTGTGCGGTCTATTAATTAGCATAGTGTTTGAGTTCTTAATGCGGCGCGGGGCGGGGTGGGGTATTTGGGCGCCGGCAGCTGCGGCCGGCTTTGCCGGCTTCCCTCGCCGTCTATCATTTTCGGGGCGCACGCAGAACTCGCAACGGCGGGCCAGTGGCCCGCCACCCTTGTTGCTCACACATGCTGCGTGCTTGCATCCC
>NZ_DATJBQ010000139.1:0-18640 GCF_035515275.1 Pusillimonas sp. | reverse complement strand
GGCTTGCGGTACGAGCCGTAAAACAGGCCGCGCAGCATGTGCAGGTACACCACCACGAAGAACATCGAGGCGCCGGTAGAGTGCATGTAGCGGATCAGCCAGCCCCAGGGGACTTCGCGCATAATGAACTCGACGGAATTGAAGGCAAGCTCGCCGTCGGGTTTGTAGTTCATGACCAGGAAAATGCCGGTCACGATCTGGATGACCAGCACCAACAGCGCCAGTGACCCGAAGAAGTACCAAAAGTTGAAGTTCTTTGGAGCGTAGTATTCTGACATGTGCTCTTTGAACAGCTTGGACGCTGGGAAGCGCCTGTCTATCCAACCTAAGAGCCCTGTCGTTTCGACGGTTTTCTCGCCAGCCATGGAAACGGTTCCTTTATATCTTTATCTTACGAGGCGTAATGGTTCAGTTGCGGGTCAGGCCCTGTTGTTTTCGTCGACACCAATAGTGACGCTGGTGCCATCGGCCGAAAACTCGTAAGGCGGCACCTCGAGGTTGTCGGGTGCGGGTACGTTTTTGTAGACCCGGCCGGCCAGATCGAAGGCGGAACCGTGGCAGGGGCAGAAAAAGCCGCCTTCCCAGTCAGCGGGCAGGCCGGGCCCGGGGCCGGCTGCCAAGTGCGGGGTAGGCGAGCAACCCAGGTGGGTGCAAATGCCCACAGCGACCAGATACTTGGGGTCGCGCGAGCGGAATTCATTCTTGGCGTACTCGGGGGTGAAGCCGGGGCGGTCGGATTGCGGGTCGGCCAGGAACTCGTCGTTGTCTTTGAGTTCGTCGATTTGCTGCTGGGTGCGGTGCAGCACCCAGACCGGCTTGCCGCGCCACTCGACGGTGCGCATCTGGCCTTCGGGAATGCCCGAAAGGTCGACCTGAACCGGGGCGCCGGCCGCACGGGCCTTGTCTGACGGAGCAAACGAACCGACAAAAGGAACGGCGGTTGCGAGACCGGCTACGCCGCCCACCGCACAGGTGGTGGCCACCCATAAGCGCCGCGACGGATCAGGCGGAAGATTTGCATCAAGGGCAACTGCTCCGTCTGCTGAGACGCCGTCAAACTGTGACTTGTCCTGACTCATGCTTGTATCCTTGTTCGTGCCCAATCGAGCAGCGAAATTCAATGTATTAACTATGTTGAATATTCTTTCAACCGCGTATTATAGCGTTAGCCCGCTACAGGGTGTAATCACCGAGGATATTTCATATGAATGGCGCACGTGGTTTTTTAGCTGAATTTCGTGAGTTCGCTGTCAAAGGCAACATGATCGACCTTGCCGTTGGTGTGATCATCGGAGCGGCCTTTGGCAAGATTATCGATTCGTTGGTAAAAGACGTGATCATGCCCATAATCAGTTTCATATTGGGCGGTCAGGTCGACTTCACCAATTTGTTCTGGGTGCTGAAAGAACCCCAGAACTACACCGGACCGCGAACGTACGAAGCCATTGTCGAGGCCGGCGGAAATGTGCTGGCCTGGGGCAACTTCATTACCATTTTCATTAACTTCTTGCTGCTGGCCCTGGTGGTGTTCTTCATGGTCAAGGCCGTTAATCGCGCCCGAAAAAGCTTCGAGCGCGAAGAGGCTGTCGGGGCGCCGCCACCCCAAGTTACGCCCGACGACATTTTGTTGTTGCGCGAGATCCGCGACCTGCTCAAGAAGTAGGCTTCGGGTCATTTGCAAGAAACCATGCCTTAAGGCAGCTTGCCTCAAGGCATGGTCAAGTCCGGCCTGCCGCCGCAGCAAGGCGCGTGGAAACAGCGGTAAACGGCCGTATCTATACCGGGTTGGTCAGGTCGACAAACTCTACCTTGACGCCGAAATGGTCGGCGATGGCCCGGCCCACTGCCTGCGCGCCATAGCGCTCGGTGGCGTGATGGCCTGCGGCAATAAATCCCACGCCGGTTTCGTTCGCAATATGAAAATTAGGCTCCGAGGCTTCGCCGGTAATGTATACCTGCGCGCCCGCATCCACAGCCGCCTGCATCATGTCTTGCGCGCCGCCCGTGCACCAGGCGACACGCTCGATGGTTTGTTGGGGGTCGCCGATAACCAATGGTTCGCGGTTCAGGGCCTGGGCCACGGTGTGGCTCAGGCTTTCGAGCGTCGTGCCTGCGGGGCAACGACCTAGCCAGACCAGATCGTCGGGGCCGCAGTTGCGTGGCTTGCCCTCGGCATCCAGGTCGGGGGTAAGGCCCAGCACCTGGCCTAATTGGGCGTTGTTGCCCAGTTGGGGGTGCGCGTCCAACGGCAGGTGATACGCAAACAGGTTCAGGCCGTGTTGCAGGGCTAGTGCAATGCGCTCGCGCTTGGTGCCGATAAGGCGGGCATCTTCGTTTTTCCAGAACCATCCGTGGTGAACAAACACCGTATCGGCCTTTCGGCGGATCGCCTCTTCGAGCAGTGCGCGTGAAGCGGTGACTCCGGTGATAATGTGGCTGATGCTTTGCGCGCCCTCGACCTGCAGGCCGTTGGGGCAGTAGTCTTTGAACTGTTGTGGCTGCAACGTTGCGTCCAGCCAGTTGCTCAAGTCGGATCTATCGATTCGTTTCATTATCGTGTGCCTTATGCGTCGATTCTGGTTGCTTTTCGCCCAAACCGTAACAGTGTGTCTGGGTATTTTATTCATAGTCGCCACCCTCCGGCCCGATTGGCTAGGGCGCTCGGCCGGGGTGCCTCAGGCCGGCGCGGGGTCGGTGCCGGCGGTTGCGTCGTTACCGGGCGGGGCGACCTCTTATGCTGATGCGGTGGCGCAGGCGGCGCCGGCCGTGGTCAACGTATATACCACCAAGCAAACCACCGAGCTGGTTTCGCCTTTGTTAAATGACCCCGAGCTGTCTCGGCTGCTGCAAAGCCTGCCAGGTCTTACACGTAAGCGCGAAGCAACCACGCTGGGCTCGGGCGTCATTGTGCGGCCCGACGGCTATGTTCTAACAAACTACCACGTAATTGAAGCGGCCGATGCGATTGAGGTTGCCCTGCACGACGGACGCGAGGCGCGCGCCAAGCTGGTGGGGGCCGACCCCGAAAGCGACCTGGCGGTACTGAAGATTGATCTGGACAGCCTTTCAAGCATCACCTTCAATGGCTCACACGAAGTACAGGTGGGCGACGTAGTGCTGGCTATCGGGAACCCGTTTGGTGTGGGGCAGACCACTACCATGGGCATCGTGTCGGCCCTGGGCCGCAACCGGCTGGGCATTAATATTTACGAGAATTTTATTCAGACCGACGCCGCCATTAACCCGGGTAACTCGGGCGGTGCGCTTATCGACACCCAGGGCCGCCTTATCGGCATCAATACAGCCATTTATTCAGAGACAGGGGGGTCGCTGGGAATCGGTTTTGCCATTCCGTCGGCGGCAGCGCAATCGGTGCTCGAGCAAATTATTGCCACAGGCCGTGTTACGCGGGGTTGGCTGGGCATCGAGCCGCAAGACATTACCCCCGAGTTGGCCAAGGCCTTTAATCTGAAGCGCCGCGACGGTGTGATTGTTGCCGGCATTTTGCGCGGCGGGCCGGCGGCCAAGGCGGGGCTGCGCGTGGGCGATATTGTGCTGGGGTTGGGCGATGCGCCGGTGCAGAACACAATAGGCTTCTTGAATCAGATCGCGCGACTGGAGCCCGAAAGCCAGACTCAGCTGCAAATACTGCGCGCTGGACGAAAAAGCACCCTGACCCTGCAGGTGGGTGCCCGGCCTGCGCTGCAAAATGGGGGCCGCCGACCTTAGCGCAATGGGTGGCTATCTGGCAGACGGCGTTGCCGCCTGCGCGGGCTTATTCCGCCGCTTCTTCGGCGGAGCTGTCGCGTGCTTCGCGCGGCTTCATGCGCGCCGCTATAAACAGGCCTAATTCGAACAGCAGGCAAAGCGGCACAGCCAGCATGAACTGGCTAAGCACGTCGGGGGGGGTAACCACGGCGGCAATAATGAAGGCGCCCACAATGACATAGCCGCGCGCCTCGCGCAGTTTTTGTACGGTGACCAGACCGGCCTTGACTAGCAAGATAACCGCTACGGGAACTTCGAAGGTGATGCCGAAGGCCACGAACATGGTCAGGACGAAACTGACGTAGGCCTCGATATCGGGTGCGGGCGTGATCGACTCGGGCGCGAACCCGGCGATAAAGTGGAACACAGTGCGAAAGACGACAAAATAGCAAAATGCCATGCCCAGCAAGAACAGTACCGTGCTGGAAAAGATCAGCGGCAGTGCCAGGCGCTGCTCGTGCCGGTAAAGCCCCGGCGCAATGAACGCCCAGGCCTGATAAAGCACGATGGGCAGGGTGATGACGAATGCAGCCAGCAAGGTCACCTTGACGGGCACCATGAACGGCGTGATGACACCCGTGGCGATCATGCGGGTGCCTTGCGGCAGCGAGGCCAGCATGGGCTGGGCCAGCAGGTCGTAAATAACCGAGGGCCCGGGGTACAAAAATAACGCAACGAATACGACCAGAATGGCGCCTACGGCCTTCAGCAGACGTGTGCGCAGTTCGATCAGATGAGAGATGAAGCTGTCTTGCTGAGTCACGGCTGCGGGCCCTTATTGGCATTGGACGATTCGGCCGCAGCGCTGTCTTGCATGACGGGCTCGCGCTCGCGCTCGAATCCGGGTAGCGGCAGCGTTTGCGTGTCGATGCTTTCGGACTCTTCCATGTCCTGATCAGAGGTCGGGCGCTGGACGGGGTCTGATGCCCCGGACCCGGCCGGCTCGGTGACCGGGCTTGAAGACGCGTCTGGCGAGGTGTCGCCGGGCGTGGCGTCGCCCGGCGTGGCGTTGGCCGGGTCGTGGATGTTGCGAGCGGCGTCGGCCAGCGTCTTGACCGAATCAGAAGCCTGCTTCAGGGCGTCTTGTGCTTCGTCAAGCGGCGCGCGCCATGCCTTGCCGGCTTCATCGACCGACGCCTTGACCGAGCTGGCCGCCTCTTGCATCTGGTCTTTCAGAGTGCTGATTTCAGAGGAATCCATCTCTTTGCGAATGTCGGTTTTTACGTCGTTGACGTAGCGTTGGGCGCGACCCAATAGGTGTCCCACCGTGCGTGCCACTTTGGGCAGGCGCTCGGGGCCGATGACGATCAGCGCAATGACGCCGATCAGCATGAGTTCGCTGAAGCTGATGTCGAACATGGAAACAGGAGCCGTTTAAGTCTGCGCAAAGCGGCTGTGGCCGCTTGCTGGGAGGAAAATCAGGACCCGTTCTTTTCTTTGGCCTGCACGTCGATGGTTTCTTTGGACTCTACGCGTTCGGTGTTGGTTACCGACTCGGGCTTGTTGGGGTCGCTGGTTGCGTCGGCCATGCCCTTTTTGAAACCTTTAACGGCGCCGCCCAGGTCTTCGCCCATATTGCGCAGCTTTTTGGTGCCGAATATAAGCGCCACAATGACCAGAACAACCAGCCAGTGCCAAATACTGAAACTACCCATGTTTATCTCCGTTGTGCGGTTCGTGCCGCGTGTACTGTACTGTAATGCGGGAATCGATTCCCTATATTTGCATTCTACCTAACCGAAGGTGGGAAGGTGCGCCTAGCCCTTGCTTCGGCCGGCCTTTTCTACCAGCCCCGACGTACCTTCCCGGCGAGCCAATTCGCGCAATACGTCTTCGGGCCGCAGATTATAGTGCGTCAGGGCGATAAGGCTATGAAACCAGAGGTCGGCCGTTTCGTAGATGATGCGCTCGGGGGCGTTGTCTTTGGCAGCCATGACCAGCTCGGTGGCTTCTTCGCCGATTTTCTTCAAGAAGGCGTCGGGGCCCTTGGCCAGGAGCTTGGCCGAATACGAGGCGGCGGGGTCTGCCCCGCGCCCCGGCAAGCGGGTCTCAAGCGTATCGGCCAGCCGCGACAAGATGTCGGCCGGGTTTTCAGTTTGGTTCATTTGTAGATCAGCTCGGGGTCTTTGAGGACAGGATCGGTGGTTTCCCAGCGAGGCTGGTCGGGCGCGCCTTCAAGGCGCTGGAAGAAGCAGCTTTGTCGTCCGGTGTGGCAGGCGATGCCGCCCACCTGCTCGACCTTGAGCAAAATGACGTCGCCGTCGCAGTCAAGGCGCAGTTCGTGCACCACCTGATGATGGCCTGATTCTTCGCCCTTGCGCCACAGCTTGCCCCGTGAACGAGACCAGTACACGGCGCGACCGGTGGCAGCGGTTAGGGCAAGCGATTCGCGATTCATCCAGGCCACCATCAGGACGGTGCCATTGACGGCGTCCTGGGCAATGGCCGGTATCAGGCCTGCAGCGTCAAAGACAACACTGTCGAGCCACGAAGTTTGCTGGGTGTTCATGTTTAGAGCCGCATGTTGATGCCCTTGCGGGCCATGTATTCTTTGGCTTGCGGAATGGTGAATTCGCCATAATGGAAAATGCTGGCGGCCAACACCGCACTGGCGCGGCCCTTGATAATGCCGTCGACAAGGTGTTCGAGTTTGCCGACGCCGCCCGAGGCGATAACGGGCACCGGCACGGCGTCTGACACGGCGCGGGTCAGGGCCAGATCAAAGCCCGATTTGGTGCCGTCGCGGTCCATGCTGGTAAGCAAGATTTCTCCGGCGCCGTAACTTGCCATTTTGCGTGCCCACTCGATGGCGTCGATTCCTGTTGCCTTGCGGCCGCCGTGGGTGAAGATCTCCCAGCGCGGGGGCTCGCCGGCTTCAGAGGTGCGACGCGCGTCAATGGCCACCACAATGCACTGCGAGCCGTGATAGTCGGCCGCCGCCTTGACGAGCTCGGGGTTGCTGACCGCTGCGCTGTTGATCGAAACCTTGTCGGCCCCGGCGTTGAGCAGCCGCTGAATGTCGGCCACCTGCCGCACCCCGCCACCGACGGTAAGCGGGATGAACACCTCGGAGGCGACCGCCTCGATAATGGGCAGGATCAGGTCGCGATTGTCGCTGGTGGCGGTAATGTCAAGAAAGGTGAGCTCGTCGGCGCCTTGCTCGTTGTATCGGCGGGCGATTTCAATCGGGTCACCGGCGTCGACCAGGTCGACAAAATTAACACCCTTTACAACCCTGCCCGCGGTGACGTCCAGGCAAGGAATAATACGCCGGGTCAGCGTATTGTTCATGGGAATGTCGGAAGCTTCGCTCATTCTGCGCCCAGTTCGTCGGCCAGCTCTTGGGCCGCTGTGAAGTTAAGCGTGCCTTCGTAGATGCTGCGACCCAGAATTGCGCCTTCGATGCCCTCGTCTTCGACCGCGCAAAGTGCCTTGATGTCGTCAAGGTTGGTGACGCCGCCTGAGGCAATAATGGGAATACTCACTGCTTGGGCAAGTTTGACGGTGGATTCGATATTGACCCCGGTAAGCATGCCGTCGCGTCCGATGTCGGTGTAGATAATGGCTTCACAGCCGTAGTCTTCGAACTTGCGGGCAATATCAATAACGTCGTGGCGGGTCAGTTTGCTCCAGCCGTCGGTGGCCACTTTGCCGTCGCGGGCATCAAGACCCACGATTATGTTGCCTGGAAAGGCGCTGCAGGCATCGCGCAAGAAGCCGGGGTCTTTAATGGCGGCGGTACCGATAATGACATATGAAAGGCCTATGTCCAGATAGCGCTCGATGGTGTTGAGGTCGCGAATGCCGCCACCGATTTGCACGGGCACATCGCCGTCGACTTCGTCGAGTATGGCCTTGATGGCGGCCTGGTTTTTTGGGGTGCCGGCAATGGCGCCGTTAAGGTCCACCAGGTGCAGGCGTCGCGCGCCTTGCTCGAGCCATTGTGCAGCCATTGTCGCAGGCTCTTCAGAGAAGATGGTTGCATCGCCCAAGTCGCCCTGGCGCAGCCGAACACAGTGGCCGTCTTTGAGATCGATAGCGGGAATCAATAGCATGATCGGAATTCGTAAACTAGAAAGGTGGGAAGAATCGAGGCTGGGGTTCAGGGGTTCCAGTCGACGAAGTTGCGATACAGGCGCAAACCTGCATCGGCGCTTTTTTCGGGGTGAAACTGCACTGCAAAAATGTTATCGCGAGCAACCGCACAGGTAAAGCTTACCCCGTAATGGGCCAGGCCGGCGGTAAGGCCGGGGTCAGCCGGTTGCACGTAGTAACTGTGCACGAAATAAAAGTGGGTGTTGTCGGCAATGCCTTCCCACAGCGGATGACGCCGTACCTGCTTGACACGGTTCCATCCCATATGGGGCACTTTAAGCAGTTCGGTTTCGTCGGTGGTGGACGATGCAGAGGCGTAGCCGGGGCCCGAGAAGCGTTTAACGCGTCCTTCGAATATGTTCAGGCACGGTGTGTCGCCTTCTTCGCTGTGCGTAAACAGCATTTGCTCGCCCACACACACGCCAAGCAAAGGCTTGGTGCGCGCTGCGCGCTCGACCGCTTCGCGCAGGCCGGATTCGTTCAGGGTGCGTACGCAGTCGGGCATGGCGCCCTGGCCGGGAAACACCACACGCGAAGCCTTGTCGATTTGCGTGGCTTCGCGGCAGATGCGAATGTCGGCGTCGGGGGCGGCGGCTTGAAGGGCGCGCGCCACCGAGTGGAAATTACCCATGCCGTAGTCGACGATGGCAATAGTATTCAAGATAGTGGCCGGGAGGTTAGCGGATTAAAGAACGCCCTTGGTCGATGGCACGGTACCGTCGCTACGCGGGTCGGCTTCTATCGCCATGCGCAGCGCGCGCCCAAAGGCCTTGAACATGGTTTCGCACTGGTGGTGCGCGTTTTCGCCCTTGAGGTTGTCGATGTGCAGGGTGACCAACGCATGGTTGACGAAGCCCTGGAAGAACTCGCGGGCCAGGTCGACGTCGAAGCGGCCGATCAGGGCACGGGTGAACGGAACCGAATAAAACAGCCCCGGGCGCCCCGAGAAATCGACGACGACGCGGGTAAGGGCTTCGTCAAGCGGCACATACGAGTGGCCGTAGCGGCGCAGGCCCGCCTTGTTGCCGACGGCGGCGGCAAAGGCTTGGCCCAGTGCGATACCGATGTCCTCGACAGTGTGATGGTCGTCGATGTGGGTATCGCCGTCACAATGAATGTCCAGGTCAATCAGGCCGTGACGCGCGATCTGGTCAAGCATGTGATCCAGAAAAGGCACGCCCGTGTTGATGCTTTGACGGCCGGTGCCGTCGATATTGATGGCGACGCGGATGCGCGTCTCGTTGGTGTTTCGGGTAATTTCAGCAGTACGCATAATCAGAATAATCGGTTCAGAGTCGGATCGGGCGCCAACGGCGGCAAGCGGTTGGCGGCGTGGCAGGGTGTGGGCGGCTACGGTTCGAGTCGGTATTGCGCACTGGCTGCGTGGGCTTGAAGACCCTCGCCATGAGCCAGCGTTGCAGCGATGCGCCCCAGCGTTTGTGCGCCTTCGCGTGAAACATGGATAAGGCTGCTGCGTTTTTGAAAATCGTAGACGCCCAGTGGAGACGAAAAGCGCGCCGTGCGCGATGTGGGCAGCACGTGGTTGGGGCCGGCGCAGTAATCGCCCAGCGATTCAGAGCTGTAACGGCCCATGAAAATGGCGCCCGCATGGCGAATTTTATCCGCCCAGCGCTCGGGCTGTTCGGTGGAGATTTCCAGGTGTTCGGGGGCTATTTGGTTGGCAATGTCGCAAGCCTGCTCGAGGCTGTCGACCAATATCAGTGCGCCTCGGCCGGCCAGGCTGGCTCGAATGATGTCGGCGCGCGCCATGGTGGGCAGGAGGCGGTCAATGGCTGCGTGTACCTGGTCGAGGTAGGCGGCGTCGGGGCACAGCAATATGGACTGAGCCAATTCGTCGTGCTCGGCCTGCGAGAACAGATCCATGGCGACCCAGTC
This sequence comes from Pusillimonas sp., assembly GCF_035515275.1. Lineage (GTDB taxonomy): Bacteria > Pseudomonadota > Gammaproteobacteria > Burkholderiales > Burkholderiaceae_B > Pusillimonas. The sequence continues at coordinate 8,881 of NZ_DATJBQ010000139.1, read as the reverse complement.
GGGTGGCGTGGTGCCGTCGGCAATGATTAGAATCTCGCTGGGGCCGGCAATCATGTCGATGCCTACCGTGCCGAAAACGCGCCGCTTTGCAGCGGCCACATATGCATTGCCGGGGCCAACGATTTTATCGACCGGTGCAATGGTTTGAGTGCCATAAGCCAACGCGCCGACGGCTTGAGCCCCGCCTATCGCCCAGGCGCGATCGACGCCCGCAATGGCGGCTGCAGCCAGCACGATGGGGTTGCGCAAGCCGTCGGGGGTGGGCGTAACCATAACCACCTCGGGCACGCCCGCAACCTTGGCCGGGATGGCATTCATCAGTACCGATGATGGGTAGGCGGCCTTGCCGCCGGGTACATATAGCCCGACGCGATCAAGAGGGGTGACCTTTTGACCCAGCACGGTGCCGTCTGCCTCGGTGTACGACCAGCTTTCGGTTTTTTGACGCTGGTGATACATGCGCACCCGCTCGGCGGCCTGCTCGAGCGCCGCACGCTGCTCTTTGGGCAGCGAGGCGAGTGCATCAAGCCATTCGTGGCGCGGAATTTCAAGGGCCTGCATGGTGTCGGCCTGAACCCGGTCGAAGCGGCGCGTGTATTCAAGCAATGCGTCGTCGCCCCGATGGCGCACATTCTTCAAGACGTCGGACACGACATGTTCGATGCTGTCGTCTTGCTCGGCATCAAAGGCCAGCAGGTTACGAAGCGACTGATCGAAATCGGGATCTTGAGAACGGAGGCGTTGAATCGACGACATGAAGGCTGAAATAAATTCTTTATAAATCAAAAGTATATCGTATGCGCGGGCGCATTGTTGCCGTTTTGGCCCCGGCGCGACCCGCCCGGTAGGCCGGTGCCGACCGCCGGGCCTCTTGTGGCTTTGGGCGGTCGGGCGTCTTTCAGGTGGTCGATGCCTGTGCGAAGGAGTCGATAAGCGGTTGCAGCTGGGCTGCCCGGGTTTTAAGCGAGGCCTGGTTGACGATAAGTCGTGACGAAATCTGCACAATATCTTCCACCGCGACCAAGTGGTTGGCCTTGAGCGTATTGCCCGTTGAAACCAGGTCGACGATGGCGTCGGCCAGGCCTACCAATGGGGCCAGCTCCATTGAGCCGTACAGCTTGATCAGGTCTATGTACACGCCTTTGCGTGCGAAGTGCTCGCGTGCGGCCCGGACATATTTGGTGGCTACGCGCAGGCGCGAGCCCTGTGCCACGGCGGCCTGGTAGTCAAAGCCTTCGCGCACCGCGACGCACAGGCGACACTTGGCGATGTCAAGGTCAATGGGCTGGTACAGCCCGCCTGCGTTGCCGGCAGCGTGTTCAAACAGCACGTCTTTGCCGGCAATGCCGAAGTCGGCTGCGCCGTACTGCACATAGGTGGGCACGTCGGATGCACGCACAATGATCAATTGCAGGCCCGGATCGCTAGTGGGCAAAATAAGCTTGCGCGAAGATTCCGGGTTCTCGCTGACCTGTATGCCGGCCGCGGCCAGCAAGGGCAGGGTTTCATCGAAAATACGGCCTTTGGACAAGGCCAGGGTGAGGGGTTTTTCGAGGGCTGCCGGGCTCATGAAGAGGCCTCCGTGATGCGGGCGATATCGGCGCCAAGCTGGCGCAGCTTGTTTTCCATGTGTTCGTAGCCGCGATCAAGGTGATAGATGCGTTCGACCGTGGTGGTTCCTTCGGCGGCCAGTCCGGCTATGACCAGGCTGGCCGAGGCACGCAGGTCGGTGGCCATGACCGTGGCGCCCGATAACGACTCAACGCCGGTAACCACTGCGGTAGGGCCGTCGATGTTGATCTTTGCGCCCATGCGGCGCAGCTCTTGCACATGCATGAAGCGATTTTCGAAGATGTTTTCGACGATGACGGCCGTGCCCTTGGCCAGGGTGTTCATGGCCATGAGCTGGGCCTGCATGTCGGTGGGAAACGCCGGGTATTCGTAGGTACGAAAGCCCACCGCATCGGGGCGGCGGTTCATGGTGCCGCGTACCCAGTCGGGCCCCGTTTCGATGGTAACGCCGGCTTCGATCAGTTTGTCGAGTATGGCGCCCATGGTGCCGGGCGCGGCGTGGCGCAGCATGATGTCGCCGCCGGTGGCGCCCACGGCACATAAAAAGGTGCCTGCCTCGATGCGGTCGGCCACAATGCGGTGTGTTGCGCCATGCAGGCGATCGACGCCGTCGATGACGATGCGGTCGGTACCGTGCCCCTGGATGCGGGCGCCCATTTTAATGAGCAACTCGGCCAGGTCCGAGATTTCAGGTTCGCGGGCAGCGTTGTCGAGGATGGTGCGGCCTTCGGCCAGTACGGCCGCCATCATGAGGTTCTCGGTGCCGGTAACCGTGACCATGTCGGTGCGGATGGTCGCGCCTTTAAGGCGCTTGGCGCGTGCGACGACAAAGCCGTGTTCGATATGAATTTCGGCGCCCAGTGCTTCGAGCCCTTTTATGTGCTGGTCGACCGGGCGCTGGCCTATGGCGCAGCCGCCGGGCAGACTGACGCGGGCTTCGCCAAAGCGGGTCAGCAGCGGGCCAAGCACCAATATAGAGGCCCGCATGGTCTTGACCAGCTCGTAGGGGGCTTCGAGGTTGTTTATGTGGGCGGCGTTAAGGGTGACGACGCCGGCTTGCGGCTGGTGCGCCTTGACCCCCATACGGCCCAGCAGTTGCAGCGTGGTGCCGATGTCGCGCAAGGCCGGCACGTTTTCAAGGGTGATGTCGTCGCTGCTGAGCAGCGAGGCGCACAAAATGGGCAAAGCCGCGTTTTTTGCGCCCGAAATGGCGATTTCGCCTTCAAGGCGATTTCCGCCGGTGATCGACAGTTTATCCATTCGGATTCGCTTTGTATTCGTCGGGGGTAAGGGTGCGCATCGACAGCGCATGAATTTCTGCCTTCATGCGCTCGCCCAGCGAGGCATAGACCAGTTGGTGGCGAGCGATGCGTCGCTTGCCTTCGAAGGCGGGGCTGACGATAAGGGCTTCGAAATGCGAGCCGTCGCCGGCGACTTCGATGTGGTCACAGGGAAGGTGATCGGCAATGTACTGACGTACTTGTTCAGGAGTAGGCAGCATAGTAGTTAGCTCCGCAGTTTGTAGCCAGAGGCCAGAAGACGTAACGTGCAAAGACATAGCACGGCAAAAACACCTGCGACGACCGCCAGGCTGTGCCAGGGGGAAACGTCGGACACGGCAAAGAACCCGTAGCGAAAGCCGTCGATGGTGTAGAAAATGGGGTTCCAGTGCGACACTTTTTGCCAGAACGCCGGCAAACTGTGTATGGAGTAGAACACGCCTGACAAGAAGGTGGCCGGCAAAATCAGGAAGTTTTGAAACGCAGCCAGCTGGTCAAATTTTTCGGACCACAAGCCGGCAATAATGCCCAGCGCACCCATAATGCCGCAAGAAAGCACCGCAAAAGCAAGCACCCAAAGCATGTTGTGCGGAACCAGCGGCGTGAAGAACAGCGCCACCAGCCAGATGCAAAGCCCCACGCACAGGCCGCGTACCACGGCCGCCAGCAGGTAAGCGCTGAATATCTGCCGATGCGACAAAGGCGGAAGCAGCACGAACACCAGGTTTCCGGTGATGCGGCTTTGTATCAACGATGACGAGGGGTTGGCGAATGCGTTTTGCAGCATGCTCATCATCATGAGCCCGGGTATCAGAAACGAGGTGTACGGCAGGGTGCCGTAAACCTGTACGCGGCCTTCCAGAACATGCGCGAACACCAGCAGGTACAGCAGCGCGGTAAGAACCGGCGCCGCCACGGTTTGAAATCCCACCTTCCAGAAGCGCAGCAGCTCTTTGCGCAGCAGCGTAGGAAAGCCCGAGCCCATGCCGGCTTGCGGCTGAATGATGGGGCTGCTCATGCCAGAACCTCTAGTGCGTTGTCGTCGCGCATGATGCGCACGAAGGCGTCTTCGAGGTCGTTGCCGCCCACGCGCGCCAATAGCGATTGCGTGGTGTCCAGCGCCACAATGCGCCCACTTTTAAGCATGGCGATGCGTCCGCACAGCGCCTCGGCCTCTTCCAGGTAATGGGTGGTCAACAATATGGTGTGCCCTTCGTGATTCAGGCGTGAAATGAACTCCCACAAGGTGCGGCGCAGGTCGACATCGACCCCGGCGGTGGGTTCGTCAAGAATAATGACCGGTGGCCGGTGCACCAGGGCCTGAGCCACCAGCACGCGCCGTTTCATGCCGCCTGACAGTGCGCGCATATTGGTGTCGGCCTTATCGGTCAGCCCCAAATTGGCCAGAATCTCGTCGATCCAGTCGTCGTTGTTGCGCAGGCCGAAGTAGCCCGACTGCAGGCGCAGTGTTTCGCGCACCGTAAAAAACGGGTCGTAGACCAGCTCTTGGGGTACCACGCCCAGCGAGCGTCGCGACTGTTTGTAGTCGGACACCACGTCGTGCCCGCAGACACTGGCACTGCCCGACGTGGCGCGCGCCAGGCCGGCCAATATGGAGATCATGGTGGTCTTGCCGGCACCGTTGGGGCCCAACAGACCAAAGAACTCGCCGTGCTCGACGGTTAGGCTGACATCGTTAAGGGCTTGAAAGCCCTTTTTTCTCCGGCCTGACCGAGAAAACAGTTTCATCAGCCCGCCGTTTTCGGGGGCATAGATTTTTGAGATGTTCTTTAAAGTAAGCGCAGACATAATAAAAAAAGAGCCTGGCTCAAGAAGGAGCCAAGCTATCCATTATATATGGGTGAACGTTACCCATTGCCAAGGGGTTGCTGCGACCCGCCAAGGAAGGCACGGCCGCCCCTGGGCAGGGCGCTGCGCCGGAATGCTTATTTGTTTTGCTGGTTCAGGGCGGTGATCAGACCGTCGATGCCGTTCTGGTTGATCTGTTCCGTAAACTGGTTTCGGTAGTTCTGAATCAGCCAGATGCCTTCAACGTTCAGGTCATAGATTTTCCAGCCTGCGGGGGTGTTTTCGAGGCGATAGTCAACGCCTACTGCGGGGCCGTTGCGTTGGCTGATGCTGGAGCGCACGACGACGTCGTCGGCATTGGCATCGCCCCGGAAGGGCAGGATCTGCAAGGCTGAAACTTCGTCTACCTTTGACAGTGCGCCGCTATAGGTGCGAATGAGGGTGCCCTTGAACGCCTCGACCAGTTCTTTTTTCTGTTGCTCAGAAGCTTGGCGCCAGTTGCGGCCGGCCGCCAGACGAGTGGTTTTTTCGAGGTTGATGTATGGCAGTACGTATTCGTCGACCAGTTGGTTGATGCGGTTCAGGTCGCCCTGTTGCGCGGCGGTGTCTTGCCGAAGCACTTCCAGAATGTTGTTGCCCACCGCTTGCACGAAATCGTTGGGTGCGGCTTTGGGGTCGACCGCCTGCTTGGCTTGAGCCGCCACAGCCAGACCCAGTGAGAGCAGCAGAGCGACGCCAAAGCGGTAAAAAACGTTGCGGGAAATGCCTGAAACAGAAAAATTCATGAATGGTTTCCTTCGTTATTGCGCGGCGGGCACAGAGCCCGCGGCAGGTGCCGGGGCTTGAGCGGCCGAATCATCGTCGTCGGAATAATCGGGCAGCTCGTCGTCGGAGTAGTCGGGCAAGGTTCCGTACGGTGCGTCGGGGTTGACCTGATTGCCGCGTACCAGCGACTCGCGACGCTGCATGTAAGCGTCGCGGATGAAGCTGTAGCGATCAAGCGCGATGCGGTTGACCAGATCGTCGGCGTCGAGCAGGCTTGCACGCGTGTCGATTGCGTCAAGGACCAGAATGCTGTTGCGTAGCGGAATATTGTCGATCGCCATGACCGGTGCCACGCTGGAGCCGCCCGCGGCCATCATGGCGCCACGGCCCACGCCGTCGCGTACCGAGCTGGAACCCAGGAACGGCAGTACAACATAGGGGCCCGGCTTGAAGCCCCACACACCCAGCGTAACACCAAAGTCGTTGACGATGCGCTGGGAGCCGTTCATGGAAGCGACGTCGATACAGCCGCCCAGGCCCATGGTGGAGTTGAACAGCACCCGGCCCAGCATGTTGATGCCGTCGTGGCCTCGACCCTGTAAAAAGCTGTTGACGGACGACCACAGGTCGGCCATGTTGGCAAAGACATTATGAATACAGGTGCGGGCCGGCTCGGGAGTAAGCTGTTTGTAGCCGGTGGCGATGGGCTTGAACAATGCTTTGTCCACAGCGTCGTTGAACTGGTACATGCTGCGGTTGTAGCTTTCCCAGGGGTCTTGCGGGTTGGGGTTGGGCACGTGTGCGCAACCGGCAACAAAGGCCGTAAGAGCCAAGGCGGACGCCAGGCCGCTGAGGCGCCCGCGTGTTTCGGTTTTGCATGTGTTCATGATCTTGGTTGCTGGTTTTTATTTGCCGGGTGTTATTTTACGTTGCGGCGCTGTTAAGGCGCGGCCGTGCCTTCTTTATCTGCCGAACTGTACAGGAACTTGCTGATCAATTCCTCGAGTACCACCGCGCTTTGGGTGTATTGAATACGGTCGTTCTGCGCCAGCATTTTATCTTCGCCGCCTGGGCTCAACCCAATGTACTGTTCGCCTAGCAGCCCTGATGTAAGAATAGACGCCGAAGAGTCGACCGGGAATTCAAAGCCTTGCTGCAGGTCGAGGGTGACCACGGCCTGATACATTTGATTGTCGAACTGGATGGCGCTGACGCGGCCCACGACGACTCCGCTGCTTTTGACCGGCGCACGCACTTTCAGGCCGCCCAGGTTGTCGAAGTTGGCCTGCACCTGATAGCTGCTGCTGCCGAATGAGAACGAGCTTAGATTGCCGGCCCGCAGCGCCAGAAATACCAGGGAGACAATACCCAGCAGTACAAACAGGCCGACCCAGAAATCGGTTTTTTCACGCGTCATGATGGTTCCGTATTAATTGCTGAACATAAGTGCGGTAAGCAGGAAGTCCAGGCCGAGCACGACCAAAGAGCCACTGACCACGGTTCGGGTGGTTGCCTTGGCGACGCCTTCGGGTGTGGCCCGGGCGTTCCAGCCTTCGTACAGGGCGATCATGGTGACGGCAATGCCGAAGATCACACTCTTGATCACGCCGTTGGCGATATCTTTGAAAACGTCAACGCCGTCTTGCATTTGCGACCAGAAGGAGCCTGGGTCGATGCCGATAAGCAGCACGCCGACCACCCAGCCGCCAATAATGCCGACCATGGAAAACACGGCTGCCAGCACGGGCATGGCAATGACACCGCCCCAGAAGCGCGGAACCAGCACGCGGCGTATGGGGTCCACCGCCATGACTTCCATGGCGGCCAGCTGTTCGCCGGCTTTCATGAGGCCGATCTCGGCGGTTAGCGAGGTGCCCGCACGCCCGGCAAACAGCAGGGCCGTTACCACGGGGCCCAGTTCGCGAGTGAGCGAAAGCGCCACAAGCAGCCCCAGGGCTTCTTCGGAGCCATAGCGGTTTAGCGTGTAATACCCTTGCAGGCCCAGCACAAACCCCACGAACAGGCCGGACACGGCAATGATGATCAGCGAATAGTTGCCGATAAAGTGCACTTGCTGCGACACCAGGCCCGGCCGGCGCAAGGCGGCCCCGCTGCGCCGCAGAACCAGGCCGAACAACCGGGCAAATGCGCCCAGGCCGAATATGAACTTGACCGCCCAGGCGCCTAGTTTGCGGATGCCTTTGATGGGGTTCATGAGCGGCCTCGTTGCTTGTCGAGCCATTGCTTGAAAGCAGGCGTTTCGGGGTAGTGGAATGCAATGGGGCCGTCGGGCTGGCCGTTTAAAAATTGCCGGATGTATGGGTCGGTGGATTTGGCCAGCTCGGCGGGTGCGCCCGAGGCCAACAGCCTGCCTTGACCCACCATGTAAACCTGGTCGGCAATGGCAAATGATTCAGCCACGTCGTGGGTGATGAGCACCGAGGCGCAATGAAGGCGGTCGGTCAGGTTGCGTATGAGTTGTGCGGTAATACCGAGAGAAATGGGGTCGAGTCCGGCAAAGGGCTCGTCGTACAAAATTAGTTCGGGCTCAAGCACAATGGCTCGCGCCAAAGCCACGCGGCGTGCCATGCCGCCGGAGATCTCGGAGATCTTGAGGTGGGCGGCAGCGCGCAGGCCGACGGCATTGAGTTTGTCGAGCACGCACTCGGTAACCTGGGCGTCAGACACCCGGGTGTGTTCGCGCAATGGGAACGCGACGTTCTCGAAGACATCCAGGTCGGTAAACAAGGCGCCCTGCTGAAACAGCACGCCCATACGCTGACGCAGTTCTCGCAGTTTTTCGTTTGAGACGTTGGCCAGATTTTGGCCGAAGACGGTGATGCTGCCGTGTTGTGCGGTAATTTGGCCGGTGGCGCCCCGCAACAGGGTGGTCTTGCCTGAGCCGGAGCCGCCCATCATGACAACGACCTGGCCGCGATGAACGCGCAGGTCGATATCCCGCAATACGGTGAAGTTTCCGTAGCCTAGGGAAACGCTGGAGAAATCGAGAAGCGGCTCTGTGTTCTGGCCTGCGTCATCAAGTTCCATGGGATTGCTTGTCTGATGGTGAACTGGGCATTGTATCGTGAGTCGTTATATGTGGCGTTTTGCCTGGCTTTCGCTGTTGTTTTTTTTGGAACTGGGGGCGTAGCGTTTCTGGAAAAGCCGGCGCATGGTGCCCGCGCGCCGGCGCGGCGAGCTTGCGCTGCGCATCGGTCAACTCGCCATTTGTGACGGCGCTGTTTTTTTGTGATGTTCCGGCTTTTTTGCTTCTGGAGGGGGGTGAGTTCTTAAAGCGGCGCGGGGCGGGGTGAGGTATTTGGGCGCCGGCAGCTGCGGCCGGCTTTGCCGGCTTCCCTCGCCGTCTATCATTTTCGGGGCGCACGCAGAACTCGCAACGGCGGGCCAGTGGCCCGCCACCCTTGTTGCTCACACATGCTGCGTGCTTGCATCCC
>NZ_DATJBQ010000138.1:0-62713 GCF_035515275.1 Pusillimonas sp. | reverse complement strand
GCATCATCGATGGCATGGCACAGATAGTCGTAAGCCCCACGGCCGGCGTCGGCACTAAGCCTGCCCGCCGGCAGCTTGCTGGGCAGTGGGGGCCGACGGTTAAGCACGTAGATGGTTCCTGGTGGCGCCTGCTTGGGCAGGGCGTCGATACCTTCGATGGGAACCACCTGGGTTGCCAGGCCCAGGTGCTGCGCTGTTTCGCGCAGCACGCCCGCATCGCCGTACACGACAGTGGGCGCCGCAGCGCCCGCCGTTGTGTATGGGGACGCAGGCGTGCTGCAAGACACCGCCCGGCGCCTCGGGCTGGCTGTCGCCATTTCGCCGATTGAGCACATCGACGCACTGCCCGAACAGATGCCTCCCGGCACACTGATCGTCCTCAACCGCCGACAACCTTTGCCGCGCAACTTGCCCATGGGGAAATTAAGCGCAGAGGCCGGCCGCGGCGCTTACGATTATTTGTGCCATGCCATCGACGATGCAATAGCGGGCCGCTTGCGCGCCATTGTCACTGCGCCGCTTAATAAAGACGCCATGCAGGCGGGCGGCATTGATTTTCCGGGTCATACTGAAATTCTGGCCGAGCGCACCGGTACCACTGACTATGCCATGATGCTGGCCAACCCCGAGTTGCGGGTTATTTTGGTCACCATCCACCTGGCTTTGGCAGACATTTTCAAACACATCACCATTGAAAATGAGCTGACCACCATCAGGCTGGCGCACAAGGCCTGCCTGCAGGCCGGGGTCGTGCAGCCTCGCATTGCAGTGGCCGGCCTGAACCCCCACGCGGGCGAGAACGGCCGTTTCGGCCAAGAAGAAATCCACATCATCGGACCCGCTATCGCCCAGGCACAAGCACAAGGCCTGAATGTGTCCGGCCCCTGGCCGGGCGACACTATTTTCATGCGGGCGCGCAAAGGCGAATTCGACATCGTCGTAGCGCAGTACCACGATCAGGGTTTAATACCTGTCAAATACCTGGGTGTCGAACAAGGGGTCAACGTTACCGTGGGCCTGCCTTTCGTGCGCACCAGCGTCGACCACGGCACTGCCTTCGACATCGCCGGTCAAGGCATCGCCGACCCTTCCTCACTTCACGCCGCTTACGATATGGCGGTGGCCATGACCCAAGTGTTTTCCACCCCCCAGCGCGATTGACACACGCTCCATTCTTAGATGTTTCGCATAGACCCGTTTCTGCTCAAGCTGCTGCTTGTCATGCTGGCCGCCAGTCGGTTGCCGGCACACGGCACCACAGCCGTTGTGTTCGGCTGGATCACCCTTGGCGCCCGATCGTGTACGCGTTTAAAGCGTCATGCCGGGCGTAAAGTTCAGGAAGCGGGTGCTGGCGCCCTGGAAGGTCAGGCGCACCGAACCGATAGGTCCGTTACGCTGCTTGCCGATAATAATCTCGGCCGAACCCTTGTCGGGCGAATCGGGGTTGTAGACTTCGTCGCGGTAAATGAAGAGGATCAGGTCGGCGTCCTGCTCGATGGCGCCCGACTCGCGCAAATCGCTCATGACAGGCCGCTTGTTGGGACGCTGCTCGAGGCTGCGGTTAAGCTGTGACAACGCGATCAATGGGCAATTAAGCTCTTTGGCAAGCCCCTTCAGCGACCGGCTGATCTCTGAAATTTCGGTGGCCCGGTTTTCGCCCGCCGAGTTGGCCGACATCAGCTGCATATAGTCGATAATGATCAGGCCAAGCTGGCCGCACTGACGCGCCAGGCGCCGTGACCGCGCACGCACTTCCATCGAACTGAGCGCCGGTGTTTCGTCGATGTATATCTGGGCTTCCTGCACTTTTTGAACCGCATGGGTGAGCCGCGGCCAGTCATCGGCCGTAAGCTTGCCCGTGCGCATGCGATGCTGGTCGAGCATTCCCACCGAGCCCACCATGCGCATGGCCAGTTGCACGGCGCCCATTTCCATCGAGAACACCGCAACCGGCAGGCCCTGCTCAATGGCCACGTGCTCGCCGATATTCATGGAGAACGAAGTTTTACCCATGGAGGGGCGACCCGCCACAATCACCAGGTCGCCGGGTTGCAGACCGGAGGTCATGCGGTCCAGGTCGTTGAAGCCTGTGGGAACACCGGTAATGTCGGAATCGCCTTCGCGATGATAGAGTTCGTCGATGCGCTCGACCACCTGCGACAGCAGCGGTTGTATCTCTTGGAAGCCCGAATTGCCACGCGCCCCTTCCTGGGCAATTTGAAAGACTCGCGACTCGGCTTCGTCCAGTAATTGACGAGCCTCTTTGCCATTGGGATTGAACGCCGCCGCTGAGATCTCGTCGGCGACGGACACCAGCTTGCGCAACATGGACCGTTCGCGCACGATCTCGGCATAGCGACGAATATTGGCCGCTGATGGCGTGTTGTGCGCCAGGGCGTTAAGGTACGACAGGCCACCCACTTCGTCGCCCTTGCCGACGCTGGACAGCGACTCGTATACCGTAACCACGTCGGCCGGCCTGGCCAGGCCGATCAGCCGCGTAATGTGCTGCCAGATAATCTTATGGTCGAACCGATAAAAATCTTCTTCGCCCAAGACATCGGTGATGCGATCAAAGGCGGAGTTATCGAGCAGCAGGCCGCCCAGCACCGATTGCTCGGCCTCGACCGAATGGGGCGGCACCCGCAGATAGTCGAGCTGGGCGTCGCCCGAAAGTTTTTTAGTGTCCAACATATATTGTTTGGCGTGACCGGAATAAAAAAAGCCGGCTTGCGCCGGCTTATAGCGAATGCAAAGCGCGGTACACAGGCCGTGTAGGCCAATGTACCATGCCCGAGCCGGCCTGGATCAGGCCATTTCGCCTTGCACTTGCAGCGTAATGTCGGAGACGACGTCTGCATGCAGAAGAACCTGCACGGGGAACTCGCCCACCGCCTTGATGGCACCGTCGGCCAGGCGGATCTGCGACTTCTGGATGCCCTCGAAACCATCGGCGGCCAGCGCTTCAGCGATGTCCATGGTGGTTACCGAGCCAAACAGACGACCGTCAACACCGGCTTTTTGCGAAATCTTGAGAGTGCGACCGTTGAGCTTGGCGCCGGTTGCTTCGGCAGCGGCCAGCTTCTCGGCCTGGGCCTTCTCGATTTCGGCGCGGCGTGCTTCGAACTCTTTGAGGGCCGCGTCGGTTGCGCGACGGGCGATTTTCTTGGGAATCAGGTAGTTGCGGGCGTAACCGTCGCGAACACGGACGACTTCACCGAGGTTACCCAGATTGACGACTTTTTCGAGCAGAATGACTTGCATGACGTAGCCTCGGGTTAATTGTGGTTGTCGGTGTAGGGCAGCAGCGCCAGGAAGCGCGCACGCTTGATCGCGGAATCGAGCTGGCGCTGATAGTGGGCCTTGGTGCCGGTAAGACGTGCAGGAATGATCTTGCCGTTTTCCTGGATGAAATCACGCAGGGTGTCCAGGTCTTTGTAGTCGATCTGCTCGACACCTGCTGCCGTGAAACGGCAGAATTTACGGCGCTTGAAAAGCGGGTTCTGTTGCGTGAACTTACGTTTCTCTTTGCCTTTTTTGAAGAAAGCCATTTGTGTGCCTATTGTCTGATGCCCGGGCTGCGCCCTGGGCTGAATTACGATGCATCGAACCGCTTGCGGCCAACGCGTTGTTTATTCGTTCGAATTTGCTAGACCACGGCGCTGCCGCCACCTGCAAAAACCCGACTTGCCTGCTGGATATGAACCACCAGCTTGCCGGAACCTTTGCGCGTCGGTGCCAGAAAACCCTGGATGGAAAGACCGGCTCCGAGTGGCGTGTCTGCCAACAACAAAGCGATATCGCCCAGGGCTACTGCCCCGACCGTCATGCTGATACGACGCTGCATGCCGGCCTGCAAAACTTCCGACTCGTGCTCCAACTGCATTTCAAGGGCGGGAACACCTGCGGGGGTGTATCGCAACGGCTTGAGTTCAAGAACGGTAGCCGTCAGTGCAAGCTGGTTCACGGGCAAATTCCGAACGAGCTGCTTATTCCTTGTCGGAGCCGGCCGATTCGGTGCTGGCCTTGCGGGCCTCTTCACGCTCGACGGACTTCATCATGATGGACGGTGCAGTGTCGGCCTTTTTGGTCTTGATGACCAGGTGGCGCAGCACAGCGTCGTTGTAGCGGAACGAATGCTCGAGTTCGTCGAGAGTGGTTTGGCCGCACTCGATGTTCATGCAAACGTAATGAGCCTTGACAAGCTTTTGAATGGGATAAGCCAGCTGACGGCGACCCCAGTCTTCGAGGCGATGCACTTGGCCGCCTTCGCCGGTAACCAGCGACTGGTAGCGCTCGATCATGGCGGGCACTTGCTCGCTTTGATCGGGATGCACAATAAACACTACTTCGTAGTGACGCATGTAATACTCCTTGTGGATGTCTTTTGGCATAACCTGCCAAAAGGTTAGCCCGCCAAGCCTTACGCTATAACAGTGCACGCTTTAACAGCGCACTTTGAACCGCAGCTTAAACCGCCGCACACTCACTATTCAGCACAAAACCGGTCGAGCAAGAAACCAGCTAGTTTAGCATGGCTTGCGCTGTGGCGCGAGCCATTGTTGGATCAGCCTTCAACCACGGCGTACGCCGAATGGTTGTGAATGGATTCGAAGTTCTCTGCCTCGACGCGAAAGCGTTGCACACCCTTGGTGCTTTTGACCACCATGGCCACGTCACGCACCAGGTCTTCGACAAACTTGGGGTTGTCGTAGGCCCTTTCGGTAACGTATTTCTCGTCGCCACGCTTGAGCAGGCCCCAAAGCTCGCAAGATGCTTGTTGCTCGATGCTTTGAATAAACCCCGGCAAGTCGAGCCCGCCCAGGTCACCTACCACAGCGCTGACGGTGACGTGCGAACGCTGGTTATGGGCGCCGTACTCGGAAATGGCCTTTGAGCATGGGCACAAGCTGGTTACCGGCACCACCACGGTAAGCTCGAACGCGGTGGATTCGCCCAGAGAGGCACGCGCCGACCATTTGACTTCGTAGTCGAGAAGGCTGGATACGCCCGATACCGGTGCTACCTTGTCGATGAAGTATGGAAAAACAGCCGTAATGTCGCCCTGATTGGCATTAAGCAAGGGCAGCATTTTTTCGGCCATCTCGCAAAAAAGCGCCGGAGTCAGGGGTGTACGACGGTGCTGGTCGAGCAAGGCCACGAAGCGCGACATATGCGTGCCTTTTTCTTCGGCGGGCAACGCGACGGTGAGCTCCCAGTTGGCAACGGTGGGCAATGCCTCGCCGTTGGCGCCCGCAACCAGCATCGGATGCCGCACGCCGCGCACACCCACGCGTTGAATGGCCAGACGACGGGTGTCTAGGCTGCTTTGCACATCGGGCATCGCAACGACGGAATCGGTAACTGAATTCATAACTTGACCTGAATAAGCCAGGCCGCAGGCCTGGCCACTGAAGTAGACAACTATTTATTATGGGTCAGTTTAGCCGCAAATGCGCTTAATCCCCTATGGAACTGGGGACATTATGGGTTTTGGCGCTGAGCAGGCCCGGGAAGCGGGCCTGGATGGAACGCTCGATACCCTGGGCATCCAGACCCAGCGAGGCCAGCAGCGCGCCTTGCTCGCCATGGTCGATGAAACAATCGGGCAAGCCCAGTTGCAGCACCGGAACGCTCGCCCCACAGGCGCTGAGGTGTTCAAGCACCGCGCTGCCCGCCCCCCCCATGATGGCGGCTTCTTCGACCGTTACGATGGCCTCATGGCTTTTAACCAGCGTATCAAGCAGCTCGGTATCCAGCGGCTTGACGAAACGCATGTCAACCACGGTGGCGTCCAGTTGCTCAGCGGCCTTAAGCGCTGCCTGCACCAAGGTGCCGAACCCGACAATGGCAATGCCCCGCCCTTGGCGCAGGATACGTCCTTTGCCCAGCGGTACCGTAGCCAACCCCGCCTCGACCAATGCCCCACACCCGGCTCCGCGTGGGTATCGCACTGCCGCGGGCCCCTCGTGGTGGTAGCAGGTGGAAAGCAACAGACGCGTTTCGTTCTCGTCTGACGGCGCCGCCACAACCATATTGGGAATACAGCGCAAAAAGGCAATGTCGTAGTTGCCGGCATGGGTTGCCCCATCGGCCCCCACCAGGCCGGCGCGATCCAGCGCAAACGTGACGTCAAGATCTTGCAGCGCCACATCATGGATCAGCTGGTCATATCCGCGTTGCAGGAAGGTGGAATAAATGGCCACGACCGGCTTCATGCCGTCACAGGCCAGGCCGGCCGCGAAGGTCACCGCATGCTGCTCGGCAATGCCTACGTCGAAATAGCGCCGGGGAAACCGCTTATGAAACTCGACCATGCCGCTGCCCTCGCGCATGGCGGGCGTAATGCCTATCAGGCGTGTGTCGTTCTCGGCCATGTCGCACAACCAGTGGCCGAACACCTGCGTAAAGGTCTGGCGAGGCGGCGAAGAAGGCTTCTGGATGCCCACCGTAGGGTCGAATTTGCCCGGTCCGTGGTACAGAACCGGATCGGCTTCGGCCAGCTTGTAGCCCTGGCCCTTGCGTGTGACCACATGCAAGAACTGCAGCCCGCCCAGCGAACGCAGGTTCTCGAGCGTGGGAATCAATGCGTCGAGGTCGTGGCCGTCGATAGGGCCGACATAATTGAAACCCAATTCTTCAAACAAAGTGGCCGGCGAGGCTACCAGACCCTTTGCGTGACCTTCGAAGCGACGCGCCAACTCGAGCATGGGCGGAACATGCTGCAACACGGCGCGCCCCATGTTCTTGGCGGTGGCGTAAAACCGCCCCGACAACAAGCGCGCAAAATAGTGGTTAAGCGCACCCACCGGCGGCGAGATCGACATGTCGTTGTCGTTAAGCACCACCAGCATGTTGACGTCAGGCGTTACGCCCGCATTGTTCAGGGCCTCGAATGCCATGCCGGCTGTCATGGCTCCGTCGCCGATGACGGCAATATGTTGGCGCTGCAGGCCTTTATTGCGAGCCGCCACCGCCATGCCCAAGGCCGCCGAAATCGATGTAGACGAATGTGCCGTGCCGAAAGCGTCGTAGGGCGACTCGCTACGCTTGGGAAAGCCCGATATACCGCCTCGCTGACGCAGGTGCGCCATGGCCTCGCGACGTCCGGTTAGGATCTTGTGGGGATAAGACTGGTGGCCGACATCCCACACAATGGGGTCGTCGGGCGTATTGAATACATGATGCAGCGCGATAGTGAGCTCGACTGTACCCAGGTTGGACGACAAATGCCCCCCCGTTTTCGACACCGACTCCAGGACGAAGGCGCGCAACTGGCCCGCCAATTCTTTCAGCTCGCGGCGATCCAGCGCCCTTAGATCGGCCGGAGACTCAATTTGTTCGAGAGAAACAGTAGTCATACGTAAAAAGCGAATATCGGGAGCATGAAGTTCTGGTGAATGATGCCGCGTCAGCGATTGCGCCCGACGATATAGTCGGCAAGCTCAGCAAGACGTGTGCCGGTTGGGCCCAAGGGCAGTATTGCCGTCTGAGCCTCATGCAAAAGGGCCTTGAGCAAATCGCGCGAACCATCCAGACCAAGCAGCGAAACATAGGTAGGTTTATTGCCGGCAGCGTCTTTGCCCGCGGTTTTTCCGAGGGTGGACGTGTCAGCCACCACATCCAGCACGTCATCCACAATCTGAAAGGCCAGACCCACTGCGTCGGCGTATTTCTCTAGTCCCTGACGCGCGGTAGAGCTGGCCCCCACCACAACTCCGCCCAGCAAAACACTGGCTTCGAGCATGGCGCCGGTTTTCATGCTGTGCATGGTTTGCAGTTGCTCTTGAGTAAGGTTCAAGCCCACGCTGGCGCAATCGATGGCCTGCCCCCCCACCATGCCGGCGCTACCCGAGCAGCGGGCAAGCGTTTCAACGGCCTGCACCACTAGGGCGGGCGCCACAGGCATCTGAGCCAGAAGCTCAAACGCCAGAGGTTGTAGTGCGTCGCCCGCCAGCATGGCAGTGGCCTCGTCGTATTGCACATGTACGGTGGGACGACCGCGGCGCAGCTGATCATCATCCATGCATGGCAGGTCGTCGTGCACCAGCGAGTAGGCGTGTATCAGTTCGACAGCGGCGGCGGCATGATCAAGCGCAATGCCCTGCGCCGCTGAAACGCCCTTGCCGGCGGGCGCGCAGGCCTCGCCGGCGGCGTAGACCAGCGCGGCTCGAATGCGCTTTCCGCCACCCATGGCAGCGTAACGCATGGCTTCATGCAGACGCGCCGGGGCCACGGTGGATTCGGGTAAGAACCCCTCAAGCACGGACTCCATGTGCTGCGCCCGCTGGGCCAGCCAGTCGGGAAATTCAATTTGGCTCATGATCAGCTCTCGGCAGGCGGGCTTATGTCGAGTTCGTCGAAGGGCTTGAGCAAATTGCCCT
This sequence comes from Pusillimonas sp., assembly GCF_035515275.1. GTDB lineage: Bacteria > Pseudomonadota > Gammaproteobacteria > Burkholderiales > Burkholderiaceae_B > Pusillimonas. The sequence continues at coordinate 54,329 of NZ_DATJBQ010000138.1, read as the reverse complement.
GCAATACCTTGACTTGCTCTTCGGCAGAGTCAAGCAACTTCTGGCAGATGCGGGCCAACTCAACCCCTTTTTGATAGGCCGCCAACGATTGATCCAAAGGCAACGAACCGTTCTCCATCTGCGACACCAGGCTTTCGAGCTGCGCCAGCGCCGTCTCGAAATCTTGAGGCAGTTCGTTTGCGTCAGGCACACCGCCTGCTTCCAGCGCCGCACCGGGTGCCTTGCCGTGATCAACCATAGGAAAAATTCCAGAAAGAAGAATTCGGCTTGCGCCGTAAAAATCGATTTGCAATACGAATTGTACGAGATGCGGGCCCCCAACTCACAAAAACGTATGGGAACCCTTGTTTTATAAAGGAAAATCTACGCTACAATTAAAAGTTCACTTCCGATTTCATCGACGCGGGGGGAATCCATGACCGACATTGGTCGGGAGGCGCAATTTGCGCTTGCGCGAACTCAATTATCAGTCAGCAGCTACTTTGACGAAGCCGTTTTTGCTCGCGAAAAAGCACTGATTTTCAAGCAGTCATCCATTTACGCCGGGCACGAAAAGCAAGTTCCCGCAATGGGCGACTGGCGCACCCTGCCCCACGAAAACAGCGGTCGGGTGCTTGTGCATGGCCCCCAAGGCATTGAGCTCATGTCTAATGTTTGCCGCCATCGGCAGGCAATTATGCTGGGTTTCAACCAAAACGGTGCGCCTGCCTCGGGCAATCTGCAGCAAACGGGCGGCAATATCGTCTGCCCGGTGCATCGCTGGACATACAGCGTACAGGGCGAGCTGCTGGGTGCACCGCTTTTTCCTGAAACGCCGTGCATGAACCTGCAGCGCTACAGCCTTAAGAACTGCCACGGCCTGCTGTTCGAAGGCCCACGCGACCCCGCCACCGACATGGCCGACTTGTTCAAGCGCCCCGAGTTCGATTTTTCAGACTACGTGCTTGACCACGTTGAAATCCATCATTGCCACTACAACTGGAAAACCTTCATCGAGGTCTATCTCGAGGACTATCACGTCGGGCCCTTTCACCCGGGCCTGGGCCGTTTTGTGACCTGCGACGATCTGAGCTGGGAGTTTTCCGAATGGTTCAGCCTGCAGCGCGTGGGCGTACATAATGCCCTGGCTCAGCCAGGCAGCGACATATACAGCAAGTGGCACGACCAGCTGCTGGGCTACCGGCAAGGGCAGCCGCCCGATTTCGGAGCCGTATGGGTCACCTATTTTCCCACTCACATGATCGAGCTCTACCCTCACGTGGTGGTGCTGTCTACGCTGCATCCCATTAGCCCGCAAGAAACCGTCAACGTGGTCGAGTTTTACTACCCCGAAGAAATCGCGGCGTTCGAGCGCGATTTCGTCGAAGCGCAACGGGCGGCCTATATGGAAACCGCCATCGAAGACGACGAAATCGCCGAGCGCATGGATGCTGGCCGTAAAGCGCTGATGCAACGGGGTATCGACGAATCAGGCCCTTATCAGTCGCCCATGGAAGACGGCATGCTGCATTTTCATGCCTGGTATCGAAAGATAATGTCCGGCAAGGCGGCTTAGCGGTCGCCCTTTGCCACCGGGCGCTTGGCGTCGCTGCACCATTCGCTCCACGAACCCGGATACAGCGCGGATCCATGCAGGCCTGCCAGTTCCATGGCAAACAAATTATGGCTGGCCGTAATGCCCGAACCGCACTGATGCACCACTTGCCGGGCGTCACGTTCGCCCAACAGCTCGGTGAATTCTTCATGTAGTTGCTCTGCCGGCTTGAACCGGCCGTTGGCCTGCAAGTTCAATGAGTTTGGCCGGTTAAGCGCCCCCGGAATATGCCCCGCCACCGGGTCCATGGGTTCGACCTCTCCGCGAAAACGTTCAGGCGCCCGCGCATCGAGTACGGTAAAAGTCGGCGCACTAAGGTTGGCCAATACGGCCTGGGCATCCACAATGGGCATGCTCGGCACGTCATTCGGCATGGACTGGGCGGCGGAAACGGCCGGCGCGTCAGACATGGCTGCCGCACCGGCCTCGACCAAGCCCCCCGAATCCAACCAAGCCTGCCAACCGCCATCAAGCACCGCCACCTGCTGATGCCCCATCCAGCGAAGCATCCACCAGACGTGAGCGGCGAACATGCCTGCGCTCGCGTCATACACCACGACCCTGGAATCGGGCTTTAGCCCCAGGCCCCGCATGAACACGGCGAAATCGTTCAAGCTGGGCAATGGGTGTCGGCCGTTGACTCCGGTTCGCGGCGCAGAAAGCTGGCGCTCGTGGTCCAGGTATATGGCTCCGGGTATATGCCCTTCGTCATAGGCCTTGCGCCCTGCGCTATGGTCGGCAAGGTCGTGACGGGCATCGAAAACGAGCCACGGCTCGTGGGCCATGGCGTGTTGAAGTTGGTCGGGTGTGATCAGAATATCGCTCAAGGTGAACCTCTTGTTTGGAAATATCGCTCGGTGCGACGGCCTGCTTTGCCACTAAGTTACCCCGGTTTCATGCCCGAACCCGACGCCTGCCGTCGCTTGCTGCTGTCGGTATAAGTACGCCAGGTAGAAAGCAAGCCCGATCCAATAATAAATGCCATGCCCGCCCATGCCACGACATCGGGGCGGTCACCCCAAAAAACAATACCCAGCAGTGTCGCAAAAATAATGGTCGTGTATTGCAAGGCCGCGGTCAGTAAAGTAGACCCGTAACCGAAGGCGCGTGTCATGGCAAGCTGGCCCACCAACCCTGAGGTGCCCAATGCAAAGAGGCCGAGCCAGGCTTGCGGGCCCGCGTGCGCCCAGCCTTGCACAATCAGGCCGACAACACTGGTCAGGCACACACAAGCGGAAAATATAAACACGGTGCGCCACTCGGGTTCGCCCACCCGGCCCAATTCACGGACCTGGAGCATGGCCACCGCGCTGAGCGCCCCCGCGCAAAGCCCCAACAGACCAGCGAAAAAATGCTCTTCGCCGATGCTCGGCCGCAACACTCCCACCACGCCCAAAAAACCAAATACGACCGCCGCAATGCGCAGCCAGTCACGTCGAATCGCGCCGGAAACCAGCATCCAGCCCGCGATGAACAGGGGCGACGTGTAGTTAAGACTGATTGCTGTGGGCAGGGGCAGGTTCGACAAGGCATAAAAACCCACCCACATGGAGGAAATGCCCGACACATTGCGCCATAGATGCAATTTCCAGGTAGGTGGGCGCAATGTGCGTCGCGTCGAGCTGGCCCAGATAAACAACAGCAGCACCGACGGAATACCGCGAAACAGGACAATTTGCGAAAGCGATGCGCCAAAATCAGCCGCGACCTTGATGCATGCGCCCATGACCGCAAACATGGCACACGCCAGCAACATCCACAACGATTGCATCTAACCACCCAATAGCGCAGGGACCAAAGACGCTACTATACTTGCGTCGCGGACTTTGTTTGTGCCGGTGCACCGCAGCTTTTTCCCAGTTCAATGAAATAATTTGCGCTTCGGGCACTTTAATCCCCGCCAGCTGTCTCCATATATTCTCAGGCAACATTAATACTACAGTTCGCAAGACAGGAAACCTTTGCATGAAACGCATCTTTCTTTTTCTGGTGACCAACCTCGCCGTTCTGGTCGTGCTCAGCATTACCATGAGCGTACTGGGTGTCGGGCGCTTCCTGACCGCCGAAGGCCTTGACCTGGGCCAACTGCTGATATTTGCCGCGCTGGTCGGTTTTACCGGTTCGTTCATTTCATTGCTGATGAGCAAATGGATGGCCAAGCAAAGCACGGGCGCGCGCGTTATCGACCCCCAGGCCCCCGCCAATTCGCGTGAGCGCTGGCTGGTCGACACCGTGCACCAGCTGGCCGACCGCGCCGGCATCGGCCACCCCGAAGTGGCCATCTACGAAGGCGAGCCAAACGCCTTTGCCACCGGCGCCTTCAAGAACAACGCCTTGGTCGCCGTATCGACCGGCTTGCTGCAAAGCATGACCGAAGAAGAGGTGGCAGCCGTTCTGGGACACGAAGTGGCCCACGTAGCCAACGGCGACATGATCACCCTTACCCTGATACAAGGCGTAGTCAACACCTTTGTGGTGTTCTTTGCCCGCGTGGTGGGGTATTTTGTAGACCGCGTCTTGCTCAAAAACGACCGTGACGGCGTGGGCATGGGTTATTACGCCACGGTCATCGTCTGTGAAATAGTATTCGGCATCCTGGCATCGATCATCGTGGCCTGGTTCTCGCGTCAGCGCGAGTTTCGTGCCGATGCCGGTTCGGCCAAGCTCATGGGCGCACGTGAGCCCATGATCCGCGCACTGGCCCGCTTAGGTGGCCTGGAGCCGGGTGCGTTGCCAAAAACCTTTGAAGCCTCGGGTATTTCGGGCGGTCGCGGCATTGGCGCCCTGTTTGCCACCCACCCCCCCATTGAAACGCGCATTCGCGCCTTGCAAGAGCGCACAGTCGCAAACTAGGCAGCCCTTTATTGAAGCCAGCGTCTGACCGACGCTTGCAAAACCGCCGGCCAGATACAGTTTGTGTAGCTGGCCGGTTGTTTTTTACAAATGAGTCTTGAACCATTCAAGCGCCTTGGCCCAGGCGTCGCGAGCATCGCGCTCGTTATAGCTGGGGCGGTAATCCGCGTAAAAAGCATGGTCTGAATCGGGGTAGACCACCACGCGGGAAGCCTGGGCCACCGCGTTTCCGTTAGCCAGCCCTTTTTCCATGCGGCGCACGTCTTCGAGCGGAATGCTGGCATCTCGGCCACCATACAGGCCCAGGACAGGTGCTTTCAGTGTCGGCCCCACATCAACCGGGTTACGCTTTTGCAAAGGGCCGTGGCCTACCGCCAGCTTGCCATACCATGCCACCCCCGCCTTGGCCACATCACTGTGCTCAAGATACATCCAGGTAAGCCTGCCCCCCCAACAGAAGCCGGTAACGCCCAGCCGGGCAGTGTCGCCCCCCTGCTGGCCGGCCCATTTGGCTGCGGCATCCAGATCGGCAAAGACCTGCTCGTCGGAGACTTTGGAAACGATGTCACGAATAAGTTCGGGCACATTTTCGTAGGTACTTGGGTCGCCCTGCCGTTGGTAGAGCTCGACCGACACCGCAAAATAGCCTTCGCGTGCGAAGCGTCGGCAGACATCGCGAATGTGTTCGTGCAGGCCGAACACCTCTTGGAGCACCAGAATGACCGGCAGCCCCTCCTTGCCTTGCGGTCTGGCGTAGTAGGCATCAATCACGCCGTCGAAGGTGGGCAGTTTGAAGTCGCCCTGCTCCAGCCCCTGGGTGGGCGTATGTATGGTGGTATCAGCCTGACCTGTAATACGTGAAAAAGACATTTGTCAGCTCCTTGTTTGAATGAAGTCTAGTGGGCCTGTTCCCAGTTGTCGCCGACCCCCACCTCGGCCACCAATGGCACGTCAAGCTTGGCAACGTCGCACATCAGGGCAGGCAGTTCGGCGCGAACCAGATCGATTTCGTGGTCGGGCACCTCGAGCACCAGTTCGTCGTGCACCTGCATGATCACGACGGCTTCCAGCTTGTTGGCCTCGATCCAGCGCTGCACCGCCACCATGGCCATTTTGATCAGGTCGGCGGCCGTACCCTGCACCGGCGCATTAATGGCCGCGCGCTCTGCGCCTGCCAGTCTGGGCCCTTTGGCGCCCTTGATGTCGGGCAGCCACAAGCGGCGTCCGAACACGGTTTCGACGTAGCCCTGCTCGCGCGCCTTGAGCTTGGTTTGCTCCATGTACGACGCCACGCCGGGGTAGCGCGTAAAGTAACGATCAATGTAAGACCGCGCTGCGTCGCGTGTAATGCCCAGGTTGGTTGCCAGCCCGAACTCGCCCATGCCATAGATAAGGCCGAAGTTGATCGCCTTGGCGGCTCGGCGCTGCTCGGCAGAAACCTGCGCCAGCGGTGTGCCGAAGACTTCGGCGGCGGTTGCCATGTGAATGTCTTCGCCCCGCTCAAAAGCACTTTGCAGGTTTTTGTCGCCCGACATGTGCGCCATGACGCGCAACTCGACTTGCGAATAGTCGGCCGACGCGATCTTGCCCCGAGCCGGAACAAAGGCGCTACGCACCCGTCGCCCTTCGGCAGTGCGTACGGGTATGTTCTGCAGATTAGGGTCTGAAGAGGCAAGCCGCCCGGTTACCACCGCCGCTTGCGAGTAACGAGTATGAACCCGGCCTGTTTTTGGGTCGACCATACGAGGCAGTTTGTCGGTGTAGGTGGATTTAAGTTTGGACAGGCCACGGTATTCGAGCAATACCTGGGGCAAGGGATAGTCGCGAGCGAGTTTGGTCAGTACGTCTTCGTCGGTAGACGGAGCACCGCTTGCCGTCTTGCGCACAACCGGCAGTTCCATGCGCTGGAACAGGATCTCGCCCAGTTGTTTGGGCGAATTAAGATTGAAGGGTTGCCCCGCAAGCTCGTGTGCCTTCTGTTCAAGCTCGAGCATTTGCCGGCCCAGTTCGTGACTTTGGGTATTCAATACCTGCACGTCGATACGCACACCCGTGCGTTCGATCGTTGTCAGCACTCCGGACACCTGAAGCTCGAGCTGGTAAATGCGTTCGAACCCTTCATTGGCCGCAACCTGCGGTCGCAACACCTGATGCAAGCGCAAGGTGTAGTCGGCGTCCTCACAGGCGTAAATGGCCGCCTTGGCAAGCTCAACCTCGTCGAAACAGATTTGTTTGGCACCCTTGCCACAAAGCTCTTCGTAGGTAACGCCAGTAACCCCGAGCCAGCGCTGGGCAAGCTCTTGCATATTGACGCGCCGATGCGACTCGAGCACGTACGATTGCAGCATGGTGTCTTCGGCGATGCCGGCAAGCGCAATGCCTTCGTTGCTGAAGATATGACTGTCGTACTTGGCGTTATGCAACACCTTGGCGGCCTTGGGGTCTTCGAGCCAGGGGCGCAACCGTGACCACACTTCGGACATGGACAACTGTTGCGGATTGTCGGGCCCGCGATGCGTCATGGGTATGTAGCAGGCTTGCCCAGGCTCGACCGACAGTGACAGACCTACAATACGCGCCTGCATCGGATCGATTGACGTGGTTTCGGTGTCAAGCGCAACCAGTTTGGCCTTGCTCAGGCGCTCGACCCAGATATCGAGCGCCGCGCGGTCGACCACGGTTTCGTAGTTCACCTGGGCAGGCGCCGGGGGCAGCTCGGGCGCGATGCGTGCATCTTGTTCGGGTATGCGCTCGGCATCGCCGCTAAGCTCGCGCAACCAGGTACGAAAACCGTATTGGTCATACAGGTCGATAAGCGTGTCGCGATCGAGCTTTTTTGGCCTCAGATCGGATAGATCGTCGGATAAAAATGGAATATCGCAATCGAGCTTGATCGAAACCAGTCTGCGCGTCATGTCAAAGTCGGGAATGGCCTTGCGCAAATTATTGCCCGCCACCCCTTTTATTTCGTCGGCATTCGCCACGAGATTGTCTAGCGTGTCGTAGGCATTAAGCCATTTGGCGGCAGTTTTGGGCCCGACCTTTTCGACTCCTGGAATATTGTCAACGGCATCGCCTGTTAACATCAGATAATCAATGATCTGGTCGGGGCGCACACCGAACTTGCGCATCACCCCCTCGACGTCGGATTTTTCTCCGCTCATGGTGTTTACGAGCTCGACGTCTTCGTTTACCAACTGAGCCAGATCTTTGTCTCCGGTAGAAATTACCGTGCGCACGCCCAGGGCCGTGGCCTGTTTGGCAAGGGTTCCGATAACGTCGTCGGCTTCGACCCCCGACACAGCCAGCACCGGCCAACCCAACGCTGCCACCATTTTGTGTATGGGCTCGATCTGTGCACGCAGATCATCGGGCATGTCGGGTCGGTGCCCCTTGTAAAGAGGGTAAATATCGTCACGAAAAGTGCCACCTTTGGCATCGAAGACGCAGGCCGCGTAATCTGCCTTGTAATCCTGAAGCAGCCTACGTAACATGGAAACGACACCATACATGGCGCCCGTTGGTTCGCCTTTGGCATTACGCAGATCGGGCAGGGCATGATAGGCACGGTACAAATAGCTGGACCCATCAACAAGCAACAAGGTTTTTTTCATGACAGTAAATAAAATAGTGCGCGCATCGGCAGCCGAGCAGATTCCCCAAATTATGTCAGAGATGCAGGCTGCCGCCGACACCCTGATGCAGGTGGGTTGGGGTGTAAGCGTTTTTGGCAGCGCCCGCATCAAGCCCGACTCGCCGTACTACCAGCTAAGCGAACTTTTAGGTCAACGCTTGGCTCAGGCCGGCTTGCCGGTTATTGCCGGGGGCGGGCCCGGCATTATGGAGGCCGCCAACAAAGGAGCCTATACAGCCGGAGGCACAAGTATAGGCCTGAACATCAGCCTGCCCCGCGAAACCACCAATAACCACTACCAGACACACAGCCTTCAGTTTGAGTATTTTTATTCGCGCAAGGCGACGTTCTTTATGCATAGTGCAGCCTACATTGCCATGCCCGGCGGCTTTGGAACGCTAGACGAGCTATTCGAAGTGATGACCTTAGTGCAAACACGCAAGGTTCCGCCTGCGCCCATCATCTTAATGGGGGCCGACTTCTGGGCCGGCCTGTTCGACTGGATGAGGCAACAGCTTTTGACCCATAAGCTCATCGGCCCCAACGACCTTGAGCTGGTCACCATCAGCGACGATATCGACGTGGTGATGCAGCACATTGAAGGCTTTTGCTCTGATTACGCCGAACATCTGGGCCGTAGCGCCATATTGCCCACAGAATAGGCCCGCAGCCCGCGAACGAAGCGGGCGCGGCACCGACCTTGCACCGCCAGTTCTTTTCTGAACGGGGCTTATTTACGAGACAGGGCCTGGGCAACCAGATACCCTGAACCGCCACCCAGGCCTGGGCCAGGGTGGGTGGACGCACCAATGTGGAACACATTTTTATACGGTGTTTTGTGTGCCCTGGCCCCGTCGGCGCCGGCAAAAGGCCTTAGCCAGAAGAACTGGTCGGGCGAGCAGATTCCCGAATAAGGGTCGCCGCCCACCAAGTTGCAATTAAGCGCTTCAAGGTCGCCGGGTGAAAAAGCGCGCCGCCCAATAACCAGACTGGAAAGCCCCGGCAGCACTGCTTCGAGCGACGCCTGCACCCGATCGGCCATGGCTTCGCGCACGGTGTCGTTCCAGCGCCCATCGGCGGGCGCTTCGATAAGCCCTGCGGCATCGCCCTTGATGTGTGTGGGCATTTCTTGTAACTGCAGCCAAAGTATCCACTTGCCGTCGGGCGCGCGCGAAGGGTCGACCGCCACAGGCTGGCCGATCGCGATGGTGGGGTTGCGTGGCAATAAGCCGTTATTGGCTTCGGCCACCGACATGCTGACCGACTCCATGCTGCCGGCCAGGTGGACCAGGGGTACGTTGAGCATTTCGGGATCGCGCCAGGGGGCGGGAGCATCAAGGGCAAAGTGAATTTGCATGCAACCCCGACCAAAGGCGTAGCCCTGAGCCTGCTTGCGCACCGCTTGCGGTGCGTCGGGCAGTAGCCGACCATACAGTTGAGGAGGAGTTACATTGCAGACCACGGCCTCGCTTGCCGTATAAACGGTGTCGCCCGCCTTGACGCCGCTAGCCCGGTCGCCCGAAACCTGCACCTGGGTAACGTCTACGCCGGTAAGCACTTGGCCGCCATGTCGCTCAATAAGGGCCTGCAAGGCTTTGACCAGGTTTTGACTGCCCCCCTTGACCACCGGCATGCCGCCCGCCACCACCGCGCCGAAGGTAAGCTTGCCTATCAGGGCCGAGGAGGCTTCGTCAGGCCCTAGCCCGGTGTGAAGCACCCACGGGCTGATCATGGCGCGAGCCAGATCGGAGCCGAGCTCGCGCTGAGCCCAGCGGCGGAAACTTTCGAGCGACTCGGCGGCATAGGCCAGCAGACCATTGGTGCCGCGCTTGCGCCACTCGGAAAACAAGAGACGGCCCACCTTCCAGTCGTAAGGCGAGTTGCCCAGCAGACCGAAGGTAAGGGCGGCGTCTTTTCCAAACAACTGGGCGGCCATGGCACCGAAGGCCTGCCCGTCGCCCGGCGCCACCTGGTCGATGCGACGCACTGCGTCGTCGATGTCTTGGCGTAGCGCCAGGGTGCGACCGTCGGGCATGGCCACACCGGTGGTGTATCCGTTGGTTAGAAACTCGACGCCCAGCGAGGCGAGGTCGTCTTTGAGTTCAGGATAAGCGGCTCCGCCCAAAAACAAGGGGTACCACGAAGACAGGACCTCGTGGTGGAACCCCGGAAAGAGTTCTTCGGTGCGGATGCACCCCCCCGCCCGGTCGTTGCGTTCGAGCACCAGTACTGATTTGCCGCGCTTGGCCAGCAAGGCGGCGCACACCAGTGAGTTCATGCCGCTGCCCACGACGATGACCTGAGCTTGGGTATTGCTCATGCATCCCTCCGTTGTCTCTTGATTTTGATGTTATTGGTCTTGAAGCCGATTAGGGAACCAGAGCCAGCACACGCAGCGGGCTACCCGAACCACCTTTGATCTTGAGCGGCGCCGAAACAATGACAGCGCCCTTGACTGGCAACTGATCCAGATTGTTCAGGCACTGCAGGCCATACTTGCCGGCACCGTGCATGAGGGTATGGCAGGGATAAGGCATGGACCAACCATATGACTGGCCGGCATCTGTATTGATGGTTTCAACACCAAAGCCGTGAACGTTGCGCTCTTTGATGAGCCATTCGACAGCCTCTTGGCTGGGGCCGGGAGTATGGGCGCCGTCTTCGCGCATGTTGACGTAAGACGCGGGGTCGCTTAAACGCTTGGACCACCCTGTACGGAACAACACCCAGTTACCTTCAGGGATGCGGCCGTGTTCGGCTTCCCAGTTTTTAAGGAATTCGACGGTAAGTACCCAGTCGTCGTCCTGACTGACCTGTTCGGTCGCATCTACAACCACTGCCGGCGCAATGAAGTTGGCAGGGTCGATGGTGTCGACCGAGTTGTTTGGCAGGTCTTTGCCCGATATCCAGTGTGCGGGTGCGTCAAAATGGGTGCCGGTGTGCTCGCCACACGTGAAGTTGTTCCAGTACCAGGCCGGGCCGGCATCGTCGTAGTGCGAAATGGTTTCCATCTTGAATGCCGCCACCTGGCCGAACTGGGGGGGCAACTGCAACGGCGGGAAGTCGGGAGACAAAGTATGGGTAAGGTCCACGACTTTGAAGTCGCCTTTAGCCAGAAGGTCGGTAAAACTGGAAGCAGGTGTGGTCATGAAAGTCTCCATTTAAAATACGTAGGATAGCGGCGCTATTCGAAACGCGCCGCCTGGGTTTATATGTATGGTTTTTATTTACACTTAGTTTAAACTTAAATAATCCTTGCAGTCATCTGCGCGACTGGCGCCACTCGCTGCACCGGCGCGACGCGTTCCCTGGAGGTCTGCTTCCATGAACCTGCCGTCCACCCCAGCGTTTCCTGCCGGCGATGCAAGCCCGGTTCGCCTGTTTCATTCTCACGACCTGGACGAAACCCGCAGCACCGTAGGACGCGTGTTCAAGCCCCATGCGCTGGGCGTGCTTGGGCAGCGCCAAAAACTCGACGCCTTCATGGACCACCTCGCACTGGGCCAGGCATCAATCAACCGGCTTTGTTACGGCGCCAATGTCAGCATCGAACCCGACTGCCTCGACCACTTCCTGCTCGTGCAAATGCCGCTTCAGGGCAGCGCCCAGATCCGTTGCGGCGATCAAAAAATCACCTCCAGCCCCTACACGGCGTCGGTACTTACCCCTACGCTGCCGCTGCACATGCAGTGGCAGGGCCAGTGCGACCAGCTTATCGTGCGCCTTGAGCGCAGCTCGCTCGAAGCGGCCTGCAGCGCCCAACTGGGGCATGCCCTGCCCCACCCCATCGAGTTCGAGCTTGGCATGAACCTGCGCGAAGGCCAGGGAGCGGCCTGGCTGGCCCTGGTCCGGTTTTTAACCTCGTCGGCGTTTGCGTCGGGCCCCGCCGGCCACGAGCTCATCGGCCGGCAGATCGAGCATCTGCTGGTTACCACCCTGCTTACCCAGCACCGTCACAACTATACCGACGCCCTGGCCCGCCCTGTCCAAACGCCGCCCACCCATTATGTGCAACGCGCCCAAGACTACATAGTCGCCCACTACCGCGAACCCATCACCCTCGAAACACTGGCCCGACACGCGGCTATCAGTGCGCGCAGCCTGCACAAGGGTTTTCAACGGCATAAAGGCATGTCACCCATGGCGTTCTTGCGACTGGTCCGCCTGCAGCAGGTGCGCCAAGAGCTGCTGCAAGCCCGCTGTAACGCCGAGCCCATCAGCATCACCCGGGCGGCACTTGACGCGGGCTTCAGCCATCCGGGGCATTTCACTCAGGCCTACCGCAGCCAGTTCGGTGAAACGCCCACACAAACACTTAGCGCCGGGTAGCGGGCCGCCATCAGGCCGCAGGCTTGCCGCGCAACGGCACCGCACGCGCATGCCCTTCTTTGGCCCGAAGACGCTTCAGCAACGCCTTGCTGACCGAGCGATAGTCTTTTGCATTGCTGGGCAGCAACCACTGCTTGAAACGAGTGGCCGCTGATACATTCAGTCCCATTTCGTTCAGCATTTCGTCGATATTGTGCATCGAGAAGGGAATAATATTGGTGCCGCGCGCATGCTTGCCCTCGGTGCGCTCTTGCATCCAGCGCAGCCGCCTGCGCACATGTTCCAGTCGCTGTTCTTGTGGCGGAAGCGCAATCTCGTCCATCAGGTAGCCGGCGATCCACAAAGCAGCCACTTCGGCGCTCAAGGGACTGTAGAACGACGAGTTATACCCACAGAAGTAAAGGTTGGGCAGATTGAAAGGCAGGATCTGCCTGTACAACATGAAGTTGCCTTCTTCGTCGGTAAGTTGCTTTTGCACGGCCTCCGAAAAGAACGGCACCACCTGCTTGAATCCGGTTCCACAGATAACCAGGTCGGCTGGGACCCGACTTCCGTCGCTCAGCTCGGCAATGGGCTGCCCGCGATCCTGACCCAAGCGCACAATTTCGCACTCGCGCAGCACCTGGCTGCGACCTTGCTCGACCTGTTTATATAACCTGTCGGTTGCCAGGCTGACGGTGCTGCGTGCAATCCGATCAAAGGTGCCTTCAGGCACCAGGCCGAGCTTGTCGAGTTTAAGCTGCTTGGTCGATACGGACTGAAGCGAACCGATCATGCCGTCGCGCACGCCCTTGCCCGGGCCATGCAGAAAACGCTCAAAGCCCTTTTGCTCGATATACGGAAACAGGCCTTCTCCCATGCGGGTCAACATCAGGTATTTGTAATTGAGTACATTGAGGATCTTGCGCGGCATTTTCCAGAGCAGTTCGCGCGCCACTACCTTGGTCGACATGGCAACCTCGCCCACCGCCGCCGCAACGTCGCAGGATGATTTCCCGTAGCCCACCACGAGCACGTGCTTGCCCCGCGCCTGCTCCACGTCATGAAATTCGGACGTGGCGCACAGGCGACCACCCGCGGACTCAAAGGTTTCACGTCCTTCATAGGGAGGAATGAAAGGCTCGGAAAAAATTCCATTTGCAACAATAAGGCTGTCGACCTCATGTTCGGTGGTTGCACCCAGGCGGGTATCGCGCACCACCAGACGCCACCCGTCCTGGTCGTTGGGTTCGGCCGAAAGCACCTCGGCGTTCAAGCGTATGGATCCGTTCAGGTCGAAATGATTGGCGTAACTCTCGAGATACTGCTGCACCTGCTCGCCGGAAGGCCATTCTGGGTAGGAAGCAGGCATTGGAAAATCGGTGAAGCAGTAGGTGTCCTTGTTGTTCTGGGTACGCAAACCCGGATAGCGCCGCGTGGCGCTCCAGACGCCGCCCACATCGGGCGCCTTTTCGAACACCGCCACCTCGTGACCAAATTCCGACAGTACCTTGGCTGAGCTCAGGCCGGCGAAGCCAGCCCCAATTATTGCAATTTTCATCTTTGTCTCCTTAGTGGCGGCCCACGCCTTGTCGCCGTGCCCACCGTTGACGCGCTCTTGTGGCGCGACTATTTTCGGCCTGCTGAGGCAGGCTCATTAACAATGGATTTACCGGGCCAGCAACGGAATCGCCGGCACCGCTTGCTCGGGCCCCATGGCGCTGTAACCGCCGTCAATCGGCAAGTCGGCGCCGGTAACAAAGGAGGCCTGGGCCGAGCATAAAAACACCACACCCTGGGCGACCTCGTCGGGGTCGCCGACCCTGCCAAGCATGTGGAACGGCGCAGCCACCCTGTCGGTCTTCGCCCGATCGCCACCCGAAAGCTCGTCCATGACACGCGACCACGTCCAGCCCGGCGAAACCGAATTGACGCGTATCCGATCAGCGGCCAGATCCATGGCCATGCTGCGGGTCAGTTGAGCCACCGCGGCCTTGCCCACCGGGTAAAGCCAACGGCCCGTCTGTGCCACCTTGGCACTGATGCTGCTGAAATTGACAATGCTACCGGCACCGCGTTCGACCATATGGGGTCGACACGCTTTACTCATCATGACGGCGCCCACGACGTTCACACTCAGGCTTTGGTTCCAGTCGTCACGTGTGGCGTTAATGCCGTCATCCACATAGCTGCAAGCCAGGTTGACCAAAATATCGATGCCGCCAAACGTTTCCACGGTGCGACGCACGCAATGGTCGATCTGCTGATCGTCGGTAATGTCGGTAGCAATGAATAATGCATTGTCGCCCAGCCCGGCCGCCACCTTGGCGCCGTGTTCTTGATCGATGTCGGCGATCACAACACGTACGCCGCGAGCGTGCAGCGCGGCGGCCACGGCGGCACCAATAATGGTGGCGCCCCCGGTCACGATCGCCGTTTTATTTTCAAGTCCGTCCATGATCTGTCTCCTTGCCCGCCTGCATGGGACGGGTGCTGTCTTATTGATATGTACAGATCATTATGAGCATAGGACGGGCGCGGACTATCCTTAAAGCGCCCTTCGTTATCCCAAAAGCGCCTCTGCCCCCCACTAGACATGTATCGCAGGTGACACGCCCGGGCAGATTGCCGCGGGCGGCTGCTTGCCTTCTTATTCGGCGTCGATGAATTTCAGCGACATGAAGCCTTCCAGGGAATCGTCCTTGATCTCCAGCCACGGTTTAGGCAGCTTGGCGGCCTGGGTACCCGTGATGGTCGAACGATACGACACGTTGCGAAACGCCATGATGTCGTCTTCTTTGTCTTGCAGCCACGACTTGAGCAGCTCGGCCTGCATCTCGATGGGAAAATCAGGGTAATCGGTTGGCCCGATCAGATCGCGAATGTACTTGGCCTGAAAATCGATGGACTCATGAGGGTTCTGAAGCGCCTCGTGTTCGTTCAGCCAGCGCTGCATGTCTTGCCGGCGCTGCTGGGCCTCAGGAAGTTCAATCTTGCCCAGGATGACATCGCGCGCATACCAGGCCTGAGCGTCAAACATATTGAAAGTAAAATACTGATCCTGCATGCCCAGATAGATCAGCTTGGGATTGGTCTGAAAAAAGACACCCTTGTAGAGGTTTTCAGGGTAAAGGCAGTTATGGGTCTGCAGTCGGAGCTCGTCGGGCAGGAACGGGAAGTGAAACTGATAGCCCGTGCACATGATTATTGCGTCGAACGCCCTGGTGGTGCCGTCCTTGAAGTGGGCCACGTTGCCCTCAAAATGCGACAACAAAGGCTTTTCCTCGATGCCGTCGGGCCAGTCAAAACCCAAGGGTTCGGTGCGATAGCTGATGGTGACCGACTTGGCTCCGTACTTGTAGCATTGGGTTCCGATGTCTTCAGCCGAATAACTTCCTCCGACCAACAGCAGATCCTGTCCCTCGAACTCCAGCGCATCGCGAAAATCATGCGCGTGCAGAACCCGGCCGGGGAACTGTTCCAGGCCTTCGTAGTACGGCATATTGGGCGTGGAAAAATGCCCCGTCGCCACCACCACGTAATCGAACTCTTCGGTTTCCTGCTCGCCCGTCTTGTGGTTCATGACCGTGACAGTGAATTTTTCGGTGTCGTCGTCATAGGTGACCCATCGCACCGGGCATTCAAGCCGAATGTAGTTGAAGATGGCCCGCTTATCGATGCGGCCCATAATGTAGTCCTTCAGCACCTCGCGCGGGGGATACGAAGGAATCGGCCTGCCAAAGTGCTTGTCAAAAGAATAATCGGCGAATTCAAGGCATTCTTTGGGGCCGTTGGACCACAAATAACGATACATGCTGCCATGCACAGGTTCGCCGTTGCGGTCCAGGCCGGTGCGCCAGGTGTAATTCCACATGCCGCAAATATCATTCTGTTTCTCGTAGCAGACAATCTCCGGCAGGTCTTTCGCCCCCGCCCGACGCGCCGCCTCAAATGCCCTTAATTGGGCCAGTCCACTGGGGCCCGCTCCTAAAATCGCGATTCTCTTCTTTTCGGTCAAAACATACTCCTGTAAAAACTATCGGTGGCAGGTACGCCCTTTTTCCTTGCGCGCAAACCGCTCCGCCCGATCGAGCGAATACGACCGATCCCCGCACGGAGCGTGCAGGCCGGCCTTTGGATGCGGCATTGAAACTGGAAAAAGGGAAACTTGCCGCGTACGGCCGGCACAAATGGTGAGATCACCGCCGGCCAACTGGCCATACTGAGTGCGTCGGCACGCTTTCCGGCAAGCGGAAAGCACGGCGGCGCGGATGGCAGCCCGGCGCTTAGGCCGGGCTTAAAGACGAGATGACGTCAGCCCGCTTCGCGCATGGCGCGGCGGCGTTCGTGCTCCTGCAGATACCGCTTGCGCAGGCGTATCGATTTAGGCGTCACCTCGACGAGTTCATCGTCATCAATAAACTCAACCGCGTATTCCAGCGTCAGCTTGATGGGCGGCACCAAATCAATGTGCTCGTCCTTGCTGGTTGTACGGATATTGGTCAGTTTCTTTTCCTTGATCGGGTTTACAACCAGATCGTTGTCGCGACTATGAATGCCGATGATCATGCCCTCGTACAGCGCTTCGCCCGGGCCGACAAACATGCGGCCCCGATCTTGCAGCTTCCAGAGCGCGTACGCCACGGCGGCCCCGTCGTCCTGGCTGATCAGCACGCCATTTCGGCGTTCGCCGACACCCCCTTCACGCATGGGGGCGTAGTCATCGAAAATATGGCTCATCAGGCCGGTGCCACGGGTCAGGGTCATGAACTCACCCTGGAAGCCGATAAGTCCGCGTGCCGGAATACGGTATTCAAGACGCGTACGACCCCGACTGTCGGACTGCATGTCCAGCAAATCGCCCTTGCGTCGGCCCAGTTCTTCCATCACCCCACCCTGGTGCGCTTCCTCGATATCCACCGTAAGCAGCTCGTAGGGTTCGTGACGAACGCCGTCGATCTCTTTGAGCAGCACCTGGGGCCGTGATACGGCCAGCTCGTAGCCTTCGCGGCGCATGTTCTCGAGCAGAATGGTCAAGTGCAGCTCGCCTCGGCCACGCACCTCAAAGACCATATCATCGTCGGTAGGGTTGACGCGCAGGGCCACGTTTGATTTAAGCTCGCGCTCGAGCCGGTCGCGCAACTGGCGGCTGGTAACGAACTTGCCCTCGCGTCCGGCCAAAGGCGAAGAGTTCACCATGAAGTTCATGGTCAGTGTGGGCTCGTCGATACGCAGCATAGGCAGCGGCTCGGGCGCGGAAGGATCCATGACCGTGCAGCCAATGCCGATGTCTTCAATGCCGTTGATCAGCACGATATCGCCCGCTTCGGCTTCGTCGACCAGTTCGCGATCAAGGCCGCTGAACTGCTGGACCTGGTTGATGCGGCCCTTGAAGGATTCGCCATCGGGGCCGAACTGAACCACCACATCTTGCCCGGGGCGCACCCTGCCGCGATTGACGCGGCCGATGCCGATTTTACCGACATAGGTGCTGTAGTCGATGGAAATGATCTGCAGCTGCAACGGCCCTTCAGCGTCGTCATCGCGCTGCGGAACGTGCTTGAGTATGGTGTCGAACAGCGGGCGCATGTCACCGCTGCGTACATCGTCGGTAAGCCCCGCGAAACCTGACAGGCCCGAGGCGTAAATAATGGGGAAATCAAGCTGCTCTTCGGTGGCGCCCAATTTGTCGAACAGATCGAAGGTAGCGTTGATGACATGGTCGGGCCGAGCGCCGCCGCGATCGATCTTATTGACGACCACGATGGGTTTCAGGCCCAGCGCCAGCGCCTTGCGTGTCACGAAACGAGTCTGAGGCATAGGGCCCTCGACGGCATCCACCAGCAGCAGCACGCCGTCGACCATCGACAGCACGCGCTCGACCTCTCCGCCGAAATCAGCGTGTCCCGGGGTGTCGATGATGTTGATGTGAGTGCCTTCGTACTCGACGGCGCAGTTTTTGGAAAGAATGGTGATGCCGCGCTCTTTCTCGATATCGCCGGAGTCCATGACCCGTGAGGAAACCTGCTCGTTCTCGCGGAAAGTGCCCGACTGACGCAGCAGTTGGTCCACCAGGGTGGTCTTGCCGTGATCGACGTGAGCGATGATTGCCACATTGCGCAGGGCGCGTTTCATAATTCGTCCTTTAATTTAAGGTTTGCCGGCCACAAGCCCTGGGGCAAGGCTTGCGGCGCAATCAATACGGTCTGCGGTTCAGGCATCTGCTGTAGCGTCTCTAGTTCGACGGCGTCGTCAAGGCTAAAGGGCCCCACTTGTGTACGCCGCAGCGCCGCCAAGTGTCCTCCGCATCCCAGGGCACGGCCGATGTCCTGGGCCAGGGTACGAATATACGTCCCTTTGCTGCAATGCACCAAAATTTTTGCATCCCGGCCGTCGAACGCCAACAATTCGAGCCGGTAAATCGTTATCTTGCGTGGCGGCCGTTCCAGCTCGATGCCCTGGCGCGCATACTCGTACAAAGGCTTGCCGTCGCGCTTCAGTGCCGAATGCATGGGCGGGATCTGTTCAATCTCGCCACGAAACTGCTCAAGCACGGCTTCAAACTGTTCGCATGTCACTGCCGCCGCGTCGTTGGGTGCCTGAAACACGATATGACCGGTTAAATCGCCGGAATCGGTTTCCTCGCCCAAACGCACCGTGGCTTCGTAAACCTTGTCGGCCTCGAGCATGGACGCCGAAATTTTTGTTGCGCGCCCCAGACAGCACACCAGCAAGCCGGTGGCGAATGGGTCAAGCGTACCAGTGTGCCCCGCCTTGCGGGCATCCAGCGCGCGCTTGGCGCGCTGCAAAGCATGATTGCTGGATAAACCCTCGGGTTTGTCCAGCAACAAGACACCATCGAGCATCTGCCCGCGTCGGGAAGCCATCGTCTCGTCTCTCTTGAAAACAAATCACGACAGCCCCATCAGGAGCGTTCGTCGGGATCCTCGGGCTCGGCAGGCTCAGATGCGGAATAGCTTTGGGGACGATTCGCTTCGTCGATCAGGCGCGACAACTCGATGCCTCGAACCAATTGCTGGTCGTGGACAAAATGCAAGGTAGGCACAGTATGGATGTGCAGCATCTTGAACAACAGGGAATGCAGCCAACCCGCCTTTTCGTTGAGCGCCGCCAAAGCTGCCTCGGGCTCGGCACCCATGACGGTGAAGTGCACTTTTGCATGCGCGTAATCGGCCGACAAGTCGACACCAGTAAGCGTTACCAGACCGGCACGCGAGACGTCGATCTCGCGCTGGATGAGACCGGCCAGATCTTTTTGGATCTGGTCGGCCAGCCGTGTGTTGCGGCCCGGATTCGCTCTGGACTTATGACGACTCATGCTTACAACGCCCGTGCAAACTCTTTGATCTCGAAGATCTCGAGCTGATCGCCCACTTCGATATCGTTGTTGCCTTTAAGGGTGATACCGCAATCAAAACCTTGCTTGACTTCCTTGACGTCATCTTTGAAGCGGCGCAGCGACTCGATGTGACCGGTCCAGTGCACAACGTGGTTGCGCAGCAGGCGAACCTGCGAATCGCGTCTGACGACACCGTCGGTGACCATACAACCGGCAATGTTGCCGATGCGCGAAACGCTGAACACCTCGCGGATCTCGACCATGCCGATGACTTCTTCGCGTTTCTCGGGCGCCAGCATGCCCGACATGGCATTGCGTACGTCGTCGATGGCGTCGTAGATGATGTTGTAGTAGCGCAGATCGATGCCGTTGTGTTCGGCCAGCTTCTTGGCGCTTTGTTCGGCGCGCACATTGAAGCCGATAATGACTGCATGCGAGGCAATGGCCAGGTTGACGTCGCTTTCGGAGATGCCGCCCACTGCCGCGTGAACCACCTGAACACGAACCTCGTCGGTGGAAAGCTTGAGCAGCGACTGCACGAGGGCCTCTTGCGAGCCCTGTACGTCGGTCTTGACGATAAGCGCCAGCGTTTGTGTGCCTTCGCCCAGGTTGTCGAACATGGATTCGAGCTTGGCCGCCTGCTGACGCGCCAGCTTGACGTCGCGGAACTTGCCTTGACGGAACAAGGCGATTTCGCGTGCCTTGCGCTCGTCGACCATGGCAATGACTTCGTCGCCCGCCGCCGGCACCTCGGTGAGGCCCTGGATCTCGACGGGGGTGGCCGGGCCTGCACTGGTCACCGGCTTGCCGTTTTCATTGAGCATGGCTCGAACACGCCCGTAGCTGGCACCGGCCAGCAAGGCGTCGCCGCGCGTAAGGGTGCCGCTTTGCACGAGGATGGTCGCCACCGGGCCCCGGCCCTTATCCAGGCGAGCCTCGATGACAATACCCTTGGCGGGAGCATCGATCGGCGCCTTCAGCTCTAGCATCTCGGCCTGTAGCAATACGTTCTCGAGCAGTTCGTCGATGCCCTGGCCCGTCTTGGCAGACACCGGAACAAAAGGAACGTCACCGCCGTACTCTTCAGGCACGACTTCTTCGGCCACGAGCTCTTGCTTGACCCGTTCGGGGTTGGCTTCGGGCTTGTCGATCTTGTTAATGGCCACGACCAGGGGCACACCAGCCGCTTTCGCGTGGTGAATGGCCTCTTTGGTTTGCGGCATGACGCCGTCGTCGGCGGCCACAACCAGAATCACGACGTCGGTTGCCTTGGCACCGCGCGCACGCATGGCTGTAAAGGCCTCGTGACCGGGGGTATCAAGGAAAGCCACTACACCGCGATCGGTTTTGACGCTGTAGGCGCCGATATGCTGCGTGATGCCACCCGCTTCGCCGGAGGCCACTTTGGCTCGACGAATATAGTCGAGGAGC
Organism: Pusillimonas sp.; assembly: GCF_035515275.1. GTDB lineage: Bacteria > Pseudomonadota > Gammaproteobacteria > Burkholderiales > Burkholderiaceae_B > Pusillimonas. Next base: position 33,149 of record NZ_DATJBQ010000138.1, on the reverse strand, counting down.
GACGTTTTACCGTGGTCGACGTGACCCATGACGGTAACGACCGGCGCACGAGGCAAGGCCTCGGCTTCGTGATCGCTTTCGGCCACGTCCAGGAAGGCCTCGGGGTCGTCAAGTTTGGCTGCAATGGCGATGTGACCCAGTTCTTCGACCACGATCATGGCCGTTTCCTGGTCGAGCACCTGGTTGATGGTGACCATCTGACCAAGCTTCATGAGATGTTTGATGACCTCGGCAGCTTTGACCGACATTTTGTGAGCCAGATCGGCCACCGTGATGGTTTCGGGTACGTGCACCTCGCGAGCAATAAACTCGACCACTTGCGGCTCTTGACGGTCGGATTGCGACTGACGGTTACGACCGCCGCGACCGCCTTTACCCCCGCCCTTGCCAGAAGCACGCCAGCCGTCACGGCTGGGGCTGGCGGGCGCTGCATCGGCGCGTGCGGCAGGCTTTTTGCGCCCGCTGTCGTTGCCCCAGGCCGTAGAGACCTCGGAGCCTTTGACTGTTTTCTTCGGTTCGCCGACAGGCTTGGCGTCTTTCTTGGCCGCGCCCTTGCCCGCAGGCTTGTGCAAAGTACCGGAAATGCCTGGCTGCTCGGGTTCGGGGGCCTTAAGCACCTTGCGCGGCCGACTGAGCATCTGACGCAGCGCCGCCGCTTCGGCCTCGGCGGCCTTGCGGGCCCGCTCTCGATCTTCGTCGCGCGCCTCGCGGCCTTCAGCAGAATCAGCCTGAGCACCGGTGGCCTTGCCATCGTCAGTTTTTGCTTCGACGGCTTTCGTTTCGGAGGCTTTCGCTTCGACGACTTTTGCAGCGCCGGCCTTTGCTTCGGCGGCTGCAGGCTGCTCGGCCTGGGGTTCGGTTGCGGGGGCTTCTTCGGGCGACGCTGCGGCTTCGGATGGCGACGCCTGGGCTACCGATGGAGCCGGCTCGGCGACCGCAGCTTGCACAGCTTCAGTCGGCTTGGCGGCTGGAGCCTCGGGTTCTGTCTGAGGTGCTTCGTGAGCTGGAGCAGCGTGTGGCTGAGCAGATGGCTCTTCTTCGCGCACGGCCTCGGGAGCCTGGGCGGTCTCAGCCACAGCAGCGGGCGCCTCGTGCACGGGCGTCGTAGGCGTTTCGGGAACAGCAGCAGGTTCCTGCACGGGCTGTTCGGTTGTGAGGGCCTCGACGGCCTCCTCTTTCTTGGCCTCGGCCAACAACTCGGCCGGATCGCGCTTGACAAACACGCGTTTCTTGCGCACCTCGACTGGTATGGTGCGCGAACGGCCTGAGCTATCGGCCTGACGGATTTCAGAGGTCTGGCGACGGGTCAAGGTAATTTTTTGCCCTTCGGAGCCTCCGTGAGCACGTCGCAAAGACTCGAGCAGCTTCGCCTTGTCTGCATCGGTGACGCCATCGTCAACCGACTGGAGTTCAACGCCAGCGGCACGCAACTGCTCTAGCAGCACGTTGGCAGGCATTTTCAGCTCAACTGCGAACTGGGCGACGGTGTTACTCGACATTCGACTCTCTCTTACTTACAACTACGATTTCAATGAATTAAAGGCTCAACTGAACATGATCGCACTCATGCTTCGTCGTTGAACCAATGTGCACGCGCCTTCATGATCAGGGCGCTTGCCGCTTCTTCGTCCAACTGGGTGATTTCCGACAACTCGTCGGTGGCCAGTTCGGCCAGATCGTCCAGCGTATATACATTATGCTCACCGAGCTTGACGGCCAGCTCGGGGGTCATGCCTTCGAGCTCGAGCACCGCAGGGTCAACTTTTTGCACTTGCTCTTCCTGGGCGATGGCTTCGGTAAGCAAAGCGTTACGGGCACGGGCGCGCAATTCGTTGACGGTGTCCTCGTCGAATGCGTCGATTTCAAGCAGCTCTTGAATCGGCACGTAGGCGATTTCTTCGAGGCCGGTGAAACCTTCGTCGATAAGAATATCGGCAACTTCTTCGTCGACATCAAGACGCGTGATGAAGGCCTGGCGCAGCTCGGTACGCTCTTCGTCCTGGCGGTTCTGGCTTTCTTCGGGGGTCATGATGTTGATCTGCCACCCTGTCAGCTCGGAGGCCAGACGCACGTTCTGACCGCGCGCGCCGATGGCCTTGGGCAGGTTTTCAGCGTCGACCACGACATCCATGGCGTGGCGATCTTCGTCGACCACAATCGATTCGACATGCGCGGGCGCCAAGGCGCCAATGACGAACTCGGCAGGGTCGTCGGACCACAGCACGATATCAACCTGCTCGCCGCCCAGCTCGTTGCGAACAGCGGTAACACGCGAACCACGCATACCCACGCAAGTGCCGATGGGGTCGATGCGCTTGTCGTAAGCCACCACCGCAATTTTTGCGCGAATACCCGGATCGCGAGCCGCCGCCTTGATCTCAAGCAGCCCCTGCTCGATTTCGGGAACTTCGTTCTCGAACAACTGGCGAATGAATTCGGGCGCATTGCGCGACAAAATAACCTGCTGACCACGGGCGGTATGATCGACCTTGTGCACCCAAGCGCGAATGCGGTCACCCACGCGGATGTTTTCTTTGGGGATCATTTCGGTGCGGGGCAGACGGGCTTCGATCTTGCCGGTTTCGATTATGGCATCGCCCTTATCCATACGCTTGACGGAACCCGAAACGATGGTTTCGCCACGCTCGAGGAAGTCGTTAAGCACCTGCTCGCGCTCGGCATCGCGAATGCGCTGCAAGATGGCCTGCTTGGCAGCTTGCGCGCCGATGCGGCCAAACTCTTCGGGCTCAAGTTGCTCTTCGATGTACTCGCCTTCTTCGATGCCGGGCACGATCTCTTGGGCATCAGAATACAGCTCTTGCTGATCAGGCTCTTGCAAGCCGGCATCGTCGGGCACCACCAGCCAACGTCGGAACCCTTCGTGGGCACCCGTTTCGCGATCGATGGACACCCGGATATCGGCGTCTTCTTTGAAGCGTTTTTTCATGGCGGACGCCAATGCGCTTTCAAGTGCGCCAAAGACCACTTCGCGCGCCACATTTTTTTCACGCGCGAGGGCGTCAACCAGCAGAAGAATTTCGCGACTCATCGCTTTTTACCCTTGAAATCAAGAACGGGATCCAGTTTGGCACGATCAACATCGTCGAAGGTGAAGTTCAAAACCTTGACCTCTGCGGATTTGCCCTGCGGCTCGAGCTCGAGCCCGAACATTGGGCCGGCGGCCGTGCCTTGCTCGCCAACCTCTTGGGAGGCATGCAGCATGCCCGAAAAAACCTTGCGGTTGTCGATGGCATGACGCAACTTGATCTCGACACGCTGACCGTTGAACCGAACAAAATCAGCCACGCTTTTAAGCGGGCGATCAATACCGGGCGAGCCGACCTCGAGGCGTTTGTAGTCGATGTTCTCGACCTCAAAAACGCGTGAGAGCTGTTTCGACACTTGTTCGCAGTCTTCGATGCGCACGCCGTCGGCCTTGTCGATGGTGACGCGCAGCAACCCCAATGGGGCGCGCTCGACATCGACAAGCTCGACATCCATGCCGGCAATGGACTGCTGTGTCAGTGCGAATAGATCTGCCATAAACTCAAAAAAAAAGGGCTGTCATCCAGCCCACTATTGTTGCAACCGCAACACCCTGCCCATAAGCCGGCAAGGCGCCGGATGCACTAGAAAATGTGCCGCTATATCAGTCGTGTTTCTTTAGTGCCGCCCAGCCAGGACCAAGCACTTGCGCGCGTGAACTTCTAGCGAGCCAACTGCGGGTTAATGGCTTGAGTCAATGGTTCGGGCCAAGGCCTCTCTACTGCTTCCATCAAAGCGCAGGCTTTACTGTTAGCAAACACATATAGCTGTAAAGCCCTATATTCTAACAGAAAAGACGAAAAGATCGTGGTTTCTCACGAACTTACCTTAAAAAGACCGGCAAGGCGGCCCTGGCCGCCCATACCTGAACCAACATAATCGACACGAAGCATTACGTGCACTGAGCCCTTAGCGCCCGCGCCCGCCGATAATGCCCAGCCGAGACTCGTGGGCAGATGCACCGCGTGGCTGCCAATCGTCGCCGCGCGCCGCCTGCCCCTGACCTTTGCCGCGGGTGCGTGCGCCCTGCCTGGCGGGCTTCGTTTGCTTGCCCTCGCCCTGAGGCGCCGACGGACCTTTGGCAGGACCCTTGCCTTTTCTGGCCGGCCGACGGCCTTGCGCCGGCTGGGCGGCGTCTTGCGGCCCCTTTGCTGCCGGGCTGGGTTTGCGCCGTGCAGTAGACTTGCCTTTTTTCTGCCCGCCTTCGGGGTGCCCATTAGGCAGACCGCCACTGAAGCTCAGGCCGGTACCGTAGGGGTCGGACGGATAAGCCTGGCCGACAACCCCTTTGGCCACTCGACCGCCCGACAGCTTTCCGCGCCGGCTGATCTTGGCGCCGTTCAGACCGTTTCGCTCCATCGTGCCGAACCCCGGTGGTAAGGCATTTTCGTTGGAAAGCGGCTGGCGCGCCTTACGCCCCTGGCGGGTGTCGGCCGATTCGCCGTCAGCGCTGAGAAGACCCAGTTGCACCATCAGGGCGGTAACAAGGTTGGTGTCGAGCTCTTCCCAACGGCCCCGGCGCAGATTGCGGGGCAAAACGACCTCTCCGAAACGGGTTCGAATGAGCCGGCTGACCGTAACCCCCGCCGCCTCGAACATACGCCGCACTTCACGATTGCGCCCTTCGTGCAGAGTGGCGCGATACCAGCGGTTGCTGCCTTCGCCACCGAGGTACTCGAGGGTACCGAACTTGGCGGGACCGTCATCCAGCTGTATGCCTTCGAGCAAACGCGCATGCTGCTCAGGGGCAAGCTCGCCCAGCACCCGAACCGCGTATTCGCGTTCGGCGCCATAGCGCGGGTGCATGAGCCGATTGGCCAGGTCGCCCGAAGTAGTCAGAATAAGCAGACCTTCGGTATTCAGGTCAAGCCGACCCACCGACAACCATTTGCCGACCTTGATCTTGGGCAAGCGCGCAAATACCGTAGCCCGCCCGGCGGGGTCGTCATGACTGACGATTTCACCCGCCGGCTTGTGATACAAAATGACCCGCGGAGGCTTTGAGCTGCTGGGCCGCGTAATAAGCCGGCCATTGACTCGCACCTGATCTTGCGCCCCTACCCGCTGCCCTATATGGGCGGGTTCGCCATTGACCGACACACGACCGGCGATGATCAGCTCTTCCATCTCGCGGCGGGAGCCAACACCGGCGTCGGCGAGCACCTTGTGCAGCTTGGGCGTAACGGCATCGCTGCCCAGGTACTTCCCCAGGCGCTGCTCGATACGGGCCTGCTTTTCGAGAAAAGCCAGCGCGTTGTCGGCTTCTTTTTCGGCGGCAGCGCCAGAGGGTGCACGACCACGCTTCGGGCGCGCTGCCGGGGCGACAGGCTCGTGAGCCGCCGGCTCGGCGGGTTCACCGGCGGCCGACTCGGCAACTGCGTCACCACGACGACGGCGAAACGGGGTACGCAGCTTACGGCCCCGGCCCCGGTTGGAACCGGCCTTGCCCTCGGGCTGCGCGCCGTCGGCAGCCTCGGGCGCCTGGGTTGCGGTCGACTCATTTTCGGCCGCGGAGGAATGCTCTGCTTGATTCATATTTTCAGATATGCTCCGTATCAATCTTTTTGTGTTCGTACGCCGGGGGCTCGTCGCCCTCTGGTAGGTCGGCCGCCGGCAAGTTGGATGCTGGCTGGGCCGGTGTATTGTTGAGTGACGGCGATTGCGCGTCAGGGTCGCCGGTAAAGTCGCCTTCATTCGGCACTTGATCGCACTGCGGCGGAATTTCTTCAAAGTTCAGGCCCGCCAGTGCGGCCACACCTTCGTGAGTTTCTAGCTCGGGAAGCTCGTCTAGGGACTTGAGCCCAAGGTCGTCAAGAAACTGGTTGGTCGTACCCAGCAAGGCCGGCCGGCCGGGTGCATCACGGTGGCCCAGAACCTCGATCCAGCCGCGTTCTTCGAGGGTTCGGACAATTTGCGACGACACTGTAACGCCGCGGATGTCTTCGATGTCGCCGCGGGTAACAGGTTGACGCCAAGCAATGATGGCCAAGGTTTCTAGGACTGCTCGCGAGTAGCGTGGCGGCTTCTCGGGGTTGAGTCGCTCGAGATAACGTTGCATCTCGGGCCGGCTTTGAAACCTCCAACCGCTAGCCAAGCCAACCAGCACCAGGCCTTTGTCGGCCCAGGCATCTTGCAGGGTCTGCAGGTACTGCCGTATTTGGCCGACAGTGAACGAATCGCCAAAAAGCTGGTTCAGTCGTTCGATCCGCATGGGCTCGTCGGCGCACAGCAAAGCCGTTTCAAGTATTCGTATTATCTCTGATTCTGTCATCAAGTGGTTGGGCGGTTAAATCGGCCCGATTTGCATTTAAAAAATAGTTAGGTTAATATTTCATCTTCAGACGCGGGGTGGAGCAGTCTGGCAGCTCGTCGGGCTCATAACCCGAAGGTCGTAGGTTCAAATCCTGCCCCCGCAACCAGATGCATTTTCAAAATGGGTCAAGCGTAAAAACGCTTGACCCATTTTGTTTTGGCCAACAAACAAGTTGTGATGCAAGCTACGGGCGCAAGCAACCTTGCCGTTTCGCCAGACCGAACCGGTACATGCACTGGAGCCGCAGCCGTTAGAAAACATGTTTGTCAAATAGCGCTTGAGCGTCTGCTAATGATTGCTGATCGTGAGAACGACACACACCTGTGGGGCGTACCCCGAAACGGACATACCCGTTGACACAAAGCTGATGGCTTTGCGAAACAATAGGGACGTAAGGTGTTCAATACTGCCCTGACTGGATTCGGACAAGGAGCCGAAGCCGGGCATTACTTATTCTGAATTCGCTTAAGTTGCTTATATGCCTGCCTGCCACCACCCGCAATAGAGGCTGTGCCAATAACAGGAATGACCGTTTGCATTGTGGGGCTCGAATAAAGTGAGCGGCATCAACAAGTGCTTTCGAGACGGCCGTAAATTAGCTGTATTTAGCTATTATTACACCACTGCGGACCACATAATGCAATCATTACCGTTGCAGCCGGCGCATTTTTGCGTTGTTTTTTACAACGTTTGCCCCGCACGGATGCCTTCATCGGCCAATATGGCTCGCAGGCGCGGCTCAAAGCCGGGGGCGTCGTTACCTGCCACGATAAAAACCAGAACCGGCTGCGCTTCAGAAGACTGATTATCTGCCGATGCGGCAAGTTGTTCGACCGGGTACAACTGACGATGCACCCCATGCACGGCGGCCAGTTGGTCTTCGCCCTGAAAATGCAACAACCCCTTGAGGCGCAATAAGTCGACGTCGGGAAGCTCATGCACTCGACCCATGGCACGGCTGAACGCCGCATGCGAAACTGGCTGCTCGATAGGCACGGTAATCACCTGAATGGCTGCGTGCGCAAAAGGCCGCGAAGCAAACGAACCTGTGGCCGTGCCCCTACTCAACAGTGCCGGGCGCCCAACTGTTTCGCTGACGGTTGCCGCCGACAGAAGCGTCTCGAGCGCAGGCAGCGATTGCGCATCAAAGGTACGGGCTTGCCCATTAATGGTGGCCACGGTATTGCCAAGCACGTTCTTTGCTTCAGGCGACGCAAGATCGCCCTTGCTGAAAACAATGGCATCCGCCTCGACGGCTTGTCGCAAGGCCTGTGGATACTCGGCCAGCTGGCGCGAACCATTTACATAGTCAATGACTGTGACGCAGCCGGCGTATACATAGCGGTCTCGCAGAAAGCCCTCGTACTTGAGGGTGTGCATGACCGCTGCCGGGTCGGCCAGACCGGTCGTTTCGATAAGAATTCGCGAGAATGGCGGTATCTGCTTATGCAGGGCGGCCAGGAACAGTTCGCGCAGCGCCTCGATAAGATCGCCCCGCACGCTGCAGCATATGCAACCCGATTCGAGAGGAATGATATTGGCACTGATATGCCGGACCCGCTGATGATCAATGCCCACCGGGCCGGCTTCGTTGACAAGCAAAGCAATGCGCTGAACAACGTCAGGGTCGGTTTGTTCGGGCGACAATAAGCGATTGAGCAGCGTTGTTTTGCCACTGCCAAGAAAACCGGTAATTACGGTCACTGGAATTCTGCTCATTTCTAGCACCCCCGCCGGAAAGTCACTACACTTGTCCTGGGCCGTCCGCCCCCCCGAAACGCCACACCTAAATCTTGTTTTTCTGGTCTTGCCTTGTCCGAATCTTTTGCACTAGTAAAGCACATAGGCGATATTAACGCCGAACAATGGAACACACTGGCAGTCGGTCATCCGTTGGTACAGCACGAATTTTTATTGAGCATGCAAGAATCCGGCTGCGCATCCAACGAAACCGGCTGGTCGCCGCATTTTTTGGCGCTGTATCGCAGTAAACAGTTGGCCGGCGCCATGCCGCTGTATGTCAAATACCATTCGCGTGGCGAGTACGTGTTTGACATGGCTTGGGCACGCGCATTTGCCCAGCACGGCCTGCAATACTACCCCAAGCTCTTATCGGCGATTCCATTTACACCCGTACCCGGACCCAGGCTACTGGCCCAAAGCCACGAAGATCGCGTTCTGCTTGCGCGCGAAGCCATTGCACTGGCTGATCAGAATGAGCTTTCGTCCTTGCATGTGCTGTTTCCGACGCAAGAAGACTGCGCGGCGCTGCGCGAAGCGGGCTTCATGTTTCGCGAAAGCATACAGTTTCATTGGCAAAACGAAGGCTACCAGAACCTTGACGATTTTCTGTCTCGTTTGAATCAGAAAAGCCGCAAAAAACTCCGGCAGGACAAGAAAAAAACAATAGAAGCCGGGGTAACGTTCCGCTGGCTCGAAGGGGACGATTTGAATAACGAGGCCTTGGCTTTCTTTTATGAATGCTATGCGCGTACTTATTTTGCGCACGGCAATGCTCCCTACCTCAACAAGCGTTTTTTTGAACAGCTACGTGACCGCATGGCCCACAACCTGCTTATAGTCATGGCCTACCGGGATGGCGAACGCATAGCCTGCGCGCTGAATGTACGAAGCAACGACACGCTGTACGGACGATATTGGGGCAGCACGCAATTTGTATCGGGGCTGCATTTTGAGACCTGCTACATGCAAGCCATTGAATACTGCATTAGCAAGGGCATTAAAAGCTTCGAGGGCGGCGCCCAGGGTGAACACAAGCTTTCGCGGGGCATGCTGCCGGTACGAACCTATTCTGCACACTGGATTCGCGACACCCGCTATGCCCAGGCCATTGCCGATTTTTTAAAACACGAAACGGTTGCGATAGAGGGCTATGCCGATGAGCTGATCGACCATAGCCCCTATAAGCGCGAAGGCGGCGGCAGGCATGTTAACGCGGCCACTTTGGCCGACGCCCCCGCCCAGGGCGGCAATACCACGTAAACAGAGCAAACAGCCGGCTCGGGCCCCGGCTGCAGGTGGAACCTTATTTGTTTTTATCCGACTCGGGCCCCGTCGGCTGAAAGGGAAAAACATTGAACATGGAGCGGGTTTGGTCCTGCATCTGATCCTGCATCTGGACAAACAGATTCTTGCTTTGATCGACGTAGTTGTTCATCATGTTCTGCAGCACGGGCGTTTGAACGCTCATGAACTGGGTCCAGGCTTCGGGCCCGAACTGCGCACCATACAACCCCTTCGACTGCTCGGCCATGCGCTCTTGAACTTCCATGAAAGCCTGGATGTTCTTGTCAAGAAAGGCGCCCATCACACCTTGCATCGAATGCCCATAAAAGCGAATAATCTGCTGCAAGGCCATGGACGAAAAAATAGGCACGCCGCCGCTTTCTTCTTCGAGAATGATCTGCAAAAGAATGCTGCGGGTCAGGTCTTCGGAAGTTTTGGCGTCGACCACCTGGAACTCTTCGTGCTCAAGCACCAGCTGCTTTACATCGGCAAGCGTGATGTAAGCGCTGGTTCGCGTGTCGTATAGCCGCCGATTGGGGTACTTTTTTATTAATCGCGGCGGGTTGGCCGTTTGCGTCTGCGTCATGGTTGTCTGGGTAAGATAAAGTAAAAAGGCCTTGCGTTGAAGAGCGCATCAGCCCATGTGCAAACCGCCATTAAGCGAAAAATCGGCGCCCGTGGCAAAACCCGACTCGTCGGAGGCCAGCCACGCCACCATGGAGCCGATTTCGTCTGGGGTGCCCAGCCGCTTTACCGGAATGGTGCTAACGATTTTCTCGAGTACGTCGGGACGAATGGCCCTGACCATGTCGGTGCCGATATACCCCGGTGAAATCGTGTTAACGGTTACGCCCTTGCTGGCGACCTCTTGGGCCAACGCCATGGTAAAGCCATGAATGCCGGCCTTTGCCGTTGAGTAATTGGTTTGCCCGAACTGCCCCTTTTGGCCGTTAACCGAACTGATGTTAATAATACGCCCCCATTGATTTTCGAGCATGCCTTCGACCACCTGCTTGGTGACATTGAACAGGCTGTTCAGGTTGGTGTCGATGACGGCGCGCCAGTCGTCTTGGGTCATTTTGCGGAACAGGCCGTCGCGGGTGATGCCTGCATTGTTGACCAGCACCGCCACATGCCCGAGCTCGGCCTTAACCTTGTCGAACGCGGCCACGGTGGAATCCCAGTCGGACACGTTGCCGACCGAGGCGTGGAACTTGTAGCCCAGATTGGCCTGTTCACTGAGCCACTGTTGATGATCGCGGCTGGGGCCGCATCCGGCGATGACTGTATAGCCCTCTTTGGCCAGGCGCTGACATATCGAGGTGCCGATGCCCCCCATTCCGCCTGTAACGTAAGCCAGTTTCCCGCTCATGTGCTTCTCCTTGGTGCAAACAAAAGTGGCCTTATGCTTTTAACATCGGGCGTTTTACTGTGACCGTACCTTAACGTAGCTACCCGGCGCCGCTTCGATCGGGGCATGGCGCGCATTGCCAAGCCGGGACGACGCCTTTTTGCGCGGGCCTGAATGCTCGGCCAGCCACTGGGCCCAGTCGGGCCACCAACTGCCGGGATGTTCGGTGGCATGCTCGTGCCATGCATGGGGATCGTCCGGCATCCGGACCGGCTCTGGACTCCCCGGGGCCGCCCAATAGCTGCGCTTGCCCTGTGATGGGGGATTGATGACGCCGGCAATGTGCCCGGAAGCGCCCAATACGAAACGCATGGGACCGCGCAGCAAGGCTGTGCTTGCATACGCCGACTGCCATGGAACGATGTGGTCTTCTCGAGAGCCATAGATATAGGCCGGCATCGACAGCGCGCCCAGATCGAGCCCATGGCCGTCGATGTTGATGCATCCGGGTGTCTTCAGGCTGTTTTCGAGATAGGCCTTGCGAAAATACCAGGTAAAGAACGGCCCGGGCAGGTTGGTGCCGTCGGCGTTCCAGTAGAGCAGGTCGAACGCCGGCGGCGCCTCGCCTTTAAGGTAACTGTCGACGACGTAGTTCCAGACCAGCTCGTTGGGACGCAGGAATGAGAACGTTGTGGCAAGTTCGCGCGCGGTCATGAAGCCGCTTGCGCCCAGCTGGCGCTCACGTGTCTGCGCATGGAGCTCGTCGACGAATACGTTCAGCACCCCTGTATCGGCGAAATCAAGCAAGGTGGTGAGCAAGGTAAGCGAGGCAACAGGATCTTGGCCGCGCGCCTTGGCCAGGGCGAGGGCTGACGCCAGCAGCGTGCCGCCCACGCAAAATCCCAGGGCATTGATTTGTTTCTGGCGACTGACCTGGCGGACGACTTCGATAGCGGCAAGCACCCCCTGCTGGATATAGTCGGACCACGTGGCGGAATCGATGCCATCGGTGTCGGATAATTGTGGATTGCGCCACGACACCATGAACACCGTGAAGCCTTGCTCGACCGCATACCGTACAAGAGAGTTGTGCGGCTGCAGATCAAGAATATAAAACTTGTTGATACACGGCGGAACAATAAGCAGCGGACGCTGATACACGGTGGAGCCAAGCGGCGCGTACTGAATCAACTGCATGAGGCGGTTCTGATAAACGACCTGGCCGGGCGTGGTGGCCAGGTCGCGCCCGACCACAAAACGAGATTCGTCGGTTTGGGTGATGCGCCCTTTTTGAATGTCGGACCAAAGGCTTTGCATGCCGGCAAGCAAAGACTCGCCCTTGCTTTCGAGCATGCGCTGTTGCGCTTCGGGGTTGGTAGCCAGAAAGTTGGAGGGGGACATGGCCTCGACCCACTGCATGCAGGTGAACCGCAGGCGGTCGCGTGCCTTATCGGGCATTTGAACGGCGTCGACCATTTGCAGGACGGCCCGACCCGACAACAGATAGGCGTGCGCCATAACAAGACTGTTCGAGTTGGACGCCCAAGCGCCCCCTTTGAAACGGCGATCGGCCGGGGCAGCAAGCGTACCCTGCCGGGCCTGGTGGAGCATATCGGCCCACCCCTTGGAGAACTCAGCCTGAATTTGAGCCAGCTTGTCGGGCGAGATGCTGACCGGAACAGGCCAATCAGGGGAAGTTGCGGCGCGCATTGCGGATCCTACACAAAACTCTTTGTATTCATGTTCTCGTGCAAACATGGCAGTGTCAATCAGGGTAAGTCGCTACCATGCAGCCAGGCCAGGGTAGCCATACGGCCCGTTTTACCGTCACGACGGTAAGAGTAAAACCAGTCTGCGCGCTCATACGTACACGGCGAGTCGGCCTGGACGTGCTCGACACCCGCCTGACTCAGGCGATGCGCAGCCAGGCCGGCCAGATCGGCCTGCCATTTGTCCGCTTTGGCGCCCCGCATAAAAAACCTGGCCGTTTGACCGTCGCCATCGACAAATGCGGCGCGAACCTCGGGGCCCACTTCAAACGCAGCCGGGCCAATGGCCGGACCGATCCATGCCCTCCATCTTGAACCGGCCGGCGCCCGAGCCTGTAAAGCAGCAAGGGTATTTTCAAGCACTCCGCCGGCCAGCCCACGCCAGCCCGCATGCGCAACCCCCAATACCGCACTGCGGAAATCGGACAGCACCACCGGCAGACAGTCGGCGGTAAGAATGCTTAACACGCGATAAGGTTCACCCGTAATCACGGCATCGGCAACCGGCGGGGTCGCGCTGTTGCCTGAGGCATCTGCATCGAACACCTCAACCCCATGAACCTGCTCCAACCAAGTGGGCGCCTGCGGCAGGGTCTGCTCAAGGCCCCGGCGATTTGCCAGCACCGCCTGCGGATCATCGCCCACATGGGTGCCTAGATTGAATGATGCAAACTCGTCGCCATCAAGTACGCTGGCATCGCGCGAACGCCCCGCCAGCGGTTTTTCGGGGTCGACGGGCAGACGCAAGGTGGTGAAATAACTGACCCCTTGCCACGGCTCGCCCGTGTAGGCCGTGACACCATGCCAATTTATGATTCCCACGAGATCTCCGTCAGCGCTGCGGCGAAGTCCGCCGGCGGGTCGGCTTTGAACGAGACGCGTCCACCCGCGCCAGGGTCGTCGAAAGCCAGAGCCCGAGCGTGCAGCATTTGGCGCTGCATGCCTGCCGCAACCTTGCCCCCGTACAGGACATCGGCAACCAGTGGATGTCCAAGACCGGCCATGTGTACGCGAATCTGGTGGGTGCGGCCGGTTTCCAGACGGCAGATCACCTCGGTGACAGGCGCGCCCGAAGCAAGGCGCCCTACTCGCATTGGTTGATAGTGAGTCATGGCCGGCTTGGGCGCGATGGGACGGTCGGTCGCCATGCGTACCGGCACTCGTGAATCGCGCCCGATCGGCAGGTCGACAGTACCGCTGGAATGCAGCTCGCCATGCACCAGGGCGATGTATTCACGGCTGACCGAACGCGCCTGAAGCTGCCGTACCAAATGAGTCTGAGCCAATTCGTGCCTTGCCACCACAAGCAGTCCGGACGTGTCTTTATCGAGCCGGTGCACAATACCGGCGCGCGCAACCTGCGAAAGCTCGGGAAAGCGGTAAAGCAAGCCGTTAAGCAACGTGCCGCTCCAGTTACCCGCCCCGGGGTGGGTGACCAGGCCCGCCGGCTTGAATACGACGATCCAATCGGGGCTTTCTTGCACCACTTGAAATTCGACAGGCTCGGGCGCAAAAGCCAGGGCTTCGGGGGGCTGCTGGCGCCAGACAGTGAGCTCGTCGCCCGGGTGAACCATTTGCTTGGTGCGCCCGGCGGCACCATTGACCAGGACGTGCCCGCTTTCAATCCAGCCTTGCAATCGGCTGCGCGAATGCTCGGGAATCAACCGGGCAAGTACTTTGTCCAGACGCTCTGGAAACGCCTTGAGCGGCTGCCGAAAATGCAGCGGCTCGTGCACGGTTAAACTGTTTTGTTCAATATTCGTGTCAGGCATGGCGACAAATCATATAATCTGCCTGCATGCTAACACCAAGGACCCATTCGTGATTCGCTCCGTCTCCCAAATTTCAAGCTTTTCCGGCTTAAAAAACTGGTCGCGCACCCTCGGCGCGCTGATTGTCGTCCTGGCTGTCTCGGGCTGCGGCTCGTTCAAGGGCGACGTAGACCCCACTGCCGGATGGAGCGCAGAGCGGCTCTATCAAGACGCCCGCACTGAAATCAGCGACGGCAACTGGAACGACGCACGCACGCGGCTCGAAGCAGTCGAAGCCCGGTATCCGTTTGGCGGATACGCGCAGCAGGCGCTCATGGATCTGGCCTACGTAAACTGGAAAGACGACGAGCCCGAGCAAGCCCTGGCGGCCATTGATCGCTTCCAGCAGCAGTACCCCAACCACGCGGGTACTGACTACATGCTTTACCTGAAGGGCTTGATTACCTTTACGCCCCCCAGCGCGGTGTTTTCGCGCATTACGCGTCAAGACCCCAGCGAACGCGACCCCAAGGGCCTACGCGAATCGTACGAGGCCTTCAACGAGCTGATCAATCGTTACCCCGACAGCCGCTACGCCGAAGACGCCCGCAAGCGCGTTGCCTGGCTGGTTACTACCCTGGCGCAGAACGAAGTGCACGTGGCGCAATACTATTACGAGCGCAAGGCTTACGTTGCAGCGGCAAACCGCGCACAAACGGTGGTTGCCGACTTCCAGGGCGTGCCCGTGGCCGAAAAGGCGCTGTACATCATGTACCTGTCGTACGACAAGCTGAACCTGACCGATCTACGCGACGACGCCAAGCGCGTGCTCGACCAGAACTTCCCCGACAGCAAGTATTACGAACAGGGGCTGGACGAACCCACCGACATGTGGAACCCGCTGAACTGGTTCTAACCCCCTGAAGCGTGCGCGCCCGGTATTAGCCGCGGCGCGTTGCCGTTGCCTTGCAACCCCCGTTGCCTTGCAACCCCGCTTAAGTTGCGCTGTCAGGCGTGTTGCGCAGGTCTGTTTCTACCGACTTGCGCGCCTCATAGAACGCAATGGCCTGGGCCGGGTCCCGGGTTCGGGTAAAGGCAGGCAGACCCCGCCAAAGCAAACGTCCGTAGGGCTTGTCGACAATGCGGGTATCGCCCACCATCAGCACCCCCCAGTCGGTCTCGGACCGTATCAGGCGTCCGGCCCCTTGTTTCAGTGCAATAGCCGCCTCGGGTACCTGATATTCCATAAAAGGGTTGCCGCCATTGCTACGGCACTGATTAAGGCGCGCCTCAAGCACAGGGTCGTCGGGCGGAGCGAACGGCAACTTGTCAATGGCCACCAGAGTCAGTGCGTCGCCGGGCACATCGATACCCTCCCAAAAACTGGCACTACCCACCAACACCGCATTGCCCCCCGCCCGAAACCGCTCGAGCAATGAGCGGCGCGAACTGTCGCCCTGCTTGAGCAGCAGCCGTTCCTGGCCTTGATCTTCGAAATGCTCTTCCAGCAGTTCGGCGATTCGGTCCACCGCCCGCAATGTGGTGCACAGAACCAACACACCCCCGGGCGCGGCGTCGATGAGGGGAATCAGAGCCTGGACAAACTTCTGGTTGAAATTGGGGTGACTGGGCACCGGCAAGCCCTGAGGCACAAAGAGCAACCCCTGAGCCGGATAATCGAAAGGCGATTCCCAACGCAGGGTCCGGGCGTCCTGCAAGCCCAGCCTCCGCTGAAAATGGCCGAAATCGCCATGCACCGACAAGGTGGCCGAGGTCATGACCCAGGTCTGGTCAGGCCGGCGGTAACGCGAGAATATGCGCGCTACTGACAGGGGCGCGCTATGCAGGCGCATATGATGGGTGCCTGTTTCGACCCAGCGCACTGCAAGCTCGGCATCGCGTGCGGCATCGTCGCCAGGCTTCAGGGCGTTGCGTCCCTGGCGATCGGGTTGGCTCCATTGAAACACCCGTGCTCGCAGCTCAAGGCAAGCGTTGGCGGCGGCGGCCAGATCGGGGTGCTTCTCGGACACCGCCTGTAGCAGCCCGCAGGCTCTGTCCAAGGTCTGCAGCAACTGATCGAGTGCGGAGTCAAATTCTTCAGGTTCAGGCAGCGCATCGAACGTCGCCTTGCGGCCGGGTAGTTTTTCAATGGCCGCAGTGGCCAGCCGCAAATTGCGTGCTGCCTGCTCAACCGCCTTGCCCGCCTCGCTCCAGTTGGTCGCCTCGCGCGCATGCGCCAGCCCCGCGGCCTCGATGGCCCGCGCCAGATCAAGCAATTGGTGCGTCGACACACTAAGCCCCAGGAAACGCGTGGCAATATCGGGCAACTGATGCGCCTCGTCGAACACCACCATGTCTACGGTAGGCAGCAGATCGGTGATGCCTTCTTCGCGCAGCGCCAGGTCGGCCATGAACAAAGCATGGTTCACCACCACCAAATCGGCCTCCTGGGCCTGACGGCGCGCCTTCAGTACAAAGCAATCACGCACATGGGGGCAGTCTTGGCCCAAACAGTTTTCCCGGGTGGAAACCACCCTGTTCCAGATGTCCGCCTCTTCGGGCACCTCGGCCAGTTCGGCTCGGTCACCACTACGCGATTTTTGCGCAAACAGCTGTATATGCCGCAGTTGACCGATCTCGGCGCGCGACCGCAGCGCGCGATCGTCGCCCGAGAGTCGCTCTAGGTGATAGTGACAGACGTAATTGCCGCGGCCTTTAAGCAGTGCCACGTTAATGGGCAAGGCCAGCGCTTCGCGCAGCCGGGGCAAATCGCGACGAAACAATTGGTCTTGCAAGGTGCGGGTACCGGTAGAGACCAGCACCTTGGCATTGCTTAAAAAGGCCGGCACAAGATAGGCCCAGGTCTTGCCCGTGCCGGTACCCGCTTCGGCGATCAGCGTGGCGTGTTCCTGCAGGGCCTGGCCGATGGCCTGAGCAAGCTCCAGCTGCGCCTGGCGCGGCCGGTAACCCGCCACCTTGGCAGCAATTGGCCCTTGCTCGGAAAAAATTTCGGTAAGCTCTTGCGACAGCATCAGGAACGGTTCTTTACAATAAGTAGGGAGCCCACAGCGGATAATACCCGGCCACGCCTCGCGTAGGCCGCAGCATGTGGCAAAATGCCCCGCTTGAACATGTTTTCCAGATAGGCCATGACTAGTACTACTGCAGCAACCGTTTCCAGTTCCTCAGCCCAAGGCAACCACCCTGAGCGCATCATTGCCCTGCTGGCTGCCGAGCTGGGCGTCAAGCCCGCCCAGGTGGCCTCGGCGGTTGCCTTGCTGGACGAAGGCGCAACCGTGCCGTTTATTGCACGCTATCGCAAAGAGGCGACGGGCGGACTGGACGACACCGTACTGCGAAACCTGGAAGTGCGGTTAATCTATGTGCGCGAACTCGAAGACCGCCGGGTAGCTGTGCTTGAGTCGATCGAGCAGCAAGGCAAGCTGACCGACGAACTGACCCGCCAGATTCTTGCCGCAGACACCAAGCAGCGCCTCGAAGACCTATACGCGCCGTTCAAGCCAAAACGGCGTACCCGCGCGCAAATTGCCCGCGAGGCGGGGCTTGAGCCCTTGGCCGATGCTATTGTAAACGACACCGATTGCGACCCTGCCGCGCTCGCCGCCGACTACATTAACCCGGAAGCCTCCATTAACGACGCCAAGGCCGCGCTGGACGGGGCGCGCGACATTCTGGCCGAACGCTACGCCGAGAACGCCGATTTGCTGGCCGACCTGCGAGAGCATTTGTGGAGTACCGGCAAGCTGTACTCCAAGGTCGCCGACGGCAAAGAAAACGAAGGTGCGAACTTTCGCGACTGGTTCGACTTCAATGAATCCTTGCGCACCCTGCCCTCGCACCGCGTGCTTGCGCTGCTGCGCGGCCGCCAGCAGGGCGTGCTCGAGTTGCGCCTGGGGCTCGACGCCCAGCTAGAAGCTCAAACGCCCCATCCTTGCGTTTCGCGCATTGCCCACCATTTGCGACTTGGCGTCGATTTTTCCGCCGATGCCAGTCCGTGCCAGCGCTGGCTGGCCGAGGTGTGCCGCTGGACATGGCGGGTGAAGCTGCTTACTGCTTTCGAGACCGAGCTCATCGGCCGTCTGCGTGAGATGGCCGAGGCCGAGGCGATCAGAGTATTTGCGGCCAATCTGAAAGACCTGTTGCTGGCCGCACCCGCCGGCCCCAAGGCTGTTATGGGGCTGGACCCCGGCATACGCACGGGCGTAAAGGTAGCGGTCATCGACTCAACCGGCAAGCTGCTCGACACCGCCACGATTTATCCGTTCGAACCCCGCCGCGACCGCGAAGGCTCCATACGCACCCTGGCTGCACTGGCCACCCGCCACCCGGTAGAGCTCGTGGCCATCGGAAATGGCACGGCCTCGCGTGAAACCGAAAAGCTTGTCGGCGACATGCTGGCTGCCGTTCCCCAACTCAAGCTTACGCGGGTCGTAGTGTCCGAGGCCGGCGCCTCGGTCTATTCGGCATCTGAATTGGCGGCTGCCGAGTTTCCTGACCTTGACGTCAGTCTGCGCGGCGCAGTGTCGATTGCCCGACGCTTGCAAGATCCGCTGGCCGAACTGGTCAAGATTGAACCCAAGGCCATTGGTGTGGGCCAGTATCAGCACGACGTCAACCAGCGGGAACTGGCCCGTTCGCTGGACGCCGTGATCGAAGACTGCGTCAACGCCGTGGGTGTCGATGTCAACACCGCATCGGCCCCGCTGCTTAGCCGCGTTTCCGGCTTGAACTCGCTGCTTGCCCGAAACATTGTGGCCTGGCGCGACGAAAACGGCGCCTTTCCCAGTCGCAAGGCACTCATGAAGGTATCGCGCTTTGGCGACAAGGCCTTTGAACAGGCGGCGGGCTTTCTGCGCATTGCCAATGGCGAGAACCCGCTGGATGCCTCCAGCGTTCACCCCGAGGCCTACCCGGTCGTTGAGCGCATCCTAAAAAAAATCGATGCCGACGTGCGCCAGGTCATGGGTCGGCAGGGTGCCCTCAAAGGGGTGTCGCCGTCCGAGTTCACCGACGAACGCTTCGGTCTACCCACGGTACGCGACATTTTCTCCGAACTCGAGAAGCCCGGCCGCGACCCACGACCCGAGTTCCAGACCGCCCAGTTCAAAGAGGGTGTCAACACGCTTAACGACCTGCACGAAGGTATGATCCTGGAAGGCGTGGTCACCAACGTTGCCAACTTCGGCGCGTTTGTCGATATCGGCGTCCATCAAGACGGCCTGGTGCATATCTCGGCACTTGCCGACCGCTATGTCAAAGACCCCCGCGATGTCGTCCGTGTCGGTCAGACGGTCAAGGTCAAGGTTCAAGAAGTTGACATCGCGCGCAAGCGTGTCGGCCTTACCATGAGGCTGAACGACGACGCTCCGCCCGAGCGGCGCGCATCCGCCGCGGTCGGCGCGCCGGAACGGCCGCGGGGTCATGCTCGACCCAGGGCATCCAACCAGGAAAACAACCAGGGCATGGGCGCCATGGCTGCGGCCTTTGCCAAGCTGAAAAAATAAAGGGGGTTATATGGAGCAAAATCAGGCCCAGCAAAGCGGGCTTGCCAGGCTGATCGACCTGCTAAGCTGCCACGATGTGGACGTACATGAGATCGAGGGCGTGGTTCGCTTGTGTATACAGGCCACGAGCGAACCCGCCAAAACGCTTTCAGACAATTATGGCGACGATGCCGCACAGATCTCGCGTTACGACCCTAGCGGTGTGATGGCGTTTATTGTGTTTTCCGAACTCGAAGACTACTTCGCCGTCTCGGACACGGTCGATGAACTGCACGAGCAAATTCTTGCCGCGTTTGAATCGCCCACCCTGCCCGAGTATCCGTACGACAACAACCAGTTTGAAACGGTCGCCGACTACTTTTCCTGGCTCGACGAGCAGCTGCTCATTCATCACCCTAAGTACCGCCTGATCGAGTTCGGCCAAAGCTATACGCACGACTTCCAGACTATATTGGTGTTGCGCGATACCGTCGACGAAATTCTTGGGTTATGCAAGGAACTGGATATTGCCGCCCACCCTTGCCCCGATCAAGAAGAAAATTAAGCGCCTGGGCCCGGCCGCTGCGCGGCCAGGCCCAGCACGCTGAACAATCTTAAAGCTCGGCTAACGCTTCACGCACTGCGACCAGCTCATGCTCGGCCACCCGGCATACCAGCACGTCGTCAAACTTGACGCTCACCATCCCGTCTTGTCTTTGCAGCGCGCTTTCTGGCAGCCCGTCCTGAAGGCGCTTGATCATCTGGCCGGCTGAGCGAGGGTTGTCGAACGGTTCTGAAAGAAGCAGCTGCACGCCGCCTGCCGCCTGCAAGCGAAAACGAAAGCTGCCGTCATCGTCACGAAAACTAATGAATCGGGCTTTCTTGCCGCCTGCCTTTATCGGTTCGGCAGCCCGCTTGGCCACCGAAGGGCTGCGCAGGCCTACCGCCTCGCGCAGACGCTCCATAAGCGGCAGGGCCAGCTTGCGCGCCTTGATCGCACCCGCCTGCAAAATTTCCTCGATGCGCTCCGGGTTGGCCATAAGCGCTTCGTACTGGGCCCGCATCGGGCCGACCTCGGTTTCGATCAAGTTGAAGAGTTGGTCCTTGGCATCGCCCCAGCTCAAGCCCTGCTCAAGATCGTTGCGGAAGCTGCTGCTTTGTTCAGGTGTCGCAAATGCGCGGTACAGGGTGTAAAGATGCGAGGCTTCTGCATCTTTGGGTTCACCGGGCTGGCGCGAGTCGGTGATAATGCGCATTACTGCGGCTCGGGTCGCCTTGGCGCCGCCTTCGAACAGCGGTATCGTGTTGTCGTAGCTTTTCGACATTTTTCGGCCGTCCAGCCCCGGCAAGGTGGCCACTTCGTCGTCGATCTGCACTTCGGGCAACACAAAAAACGCTTCGCCGCGTCCGTACAAATGATTGAATCGCTGAGCGATGTCACGCGCCATCTCAAGATGTTGAATCTGATCGCGGCCCACCGGCACCTTATGCGCATTGAACATTAGAATATCGGCCGCCATAAGCACGGGATACGAAAACAAACCCATGGTGATGCCGTCATCGGGCTCGACACCCTTGGCCGTATTTTGATCGACCGATGCCTTGTACGCATGTGCGCGGTTCATCAGCCCCTTGGCGGTAACGCAACTTAGCATCCAGCACAGTTCGGGAATTTCCGGAATATCGGACTGACGGTAAAAGGTAACCCGCTCGGGGTCGAGCCCGGCCGCAAGCCAGGTGGCCGCGATCTCGAGCCGTGAACGAGCCACTCGCTGGGGGTCTTCACACTTGATCAGCGCGTGATAATCGGCCATGAAATAAAAGGCGTCCACTTCGGGCAGGCGGCTGGCCTGGATCGAAGGACGAATGGCCCCGGCATAGTTGCCTAGATGGGGCGTGCCCGTGGTGGTAATGCCGGTCAGTACGCGGGTTGTCATAAATGTGGCGGTATAGGTTAGAAGTCAGCGGCGGCGCGGCGTTCCGATTCCAGATACTCGCGCGATTGCATCTCGACAATGCGCGATACCGTGCGGTGGAACTCGTTGGCCATTGGGCCGTCAGTATATAACTCGTCGGCCGGGCACTCGGCCGACATCACGAGCTTGACCTTGTGGTCGTAAAACACGTCGATCAGCCAGGTGAACCGCCTGGCAGCAGACGCATGGCGCGATTCCATACGGGGTACATCCGACAAAACGACCGCCTGGAAACGTCCGGCCAGATCCAGGTAATCATTCTGCGAGCGCGGGCCGTCGCACAAGGTCGCAAAGTCGAACCAAACCACGGAGCCACTCAGGGCGATGGGTTTAAGCTCACGCCCTTGCACATTAAGTACAGGCTTGAGCGCAGCGGTATCAGACAGGCGCTCAAAAATTTCGCGCAGGGCCTGATTGGTGTCGGAACGAATCGGAGTCAAATACAGCGGCACTTGCTCGAGGGTGCGGCGCCGATAGTCAACGCCGGTATCCACATTCAGAACATCCAGACGATCATAAATGAGCTTGATGGCAGGCAGGATGCGGTCGCGATGCAGACCGTCTGGGTACAGCGTGGAAGGCTCGTAGTTTGATGTCATGACAAACGAGGTGCCGTGCTCGAACAGCTTGAACAGCAGCCGATGCAGTATCATCGCATCGGCCACATCGGACACATGAAACTCGTCGAAGCAGATCAGGCGATAGCGCTTGGCAATTCGGCGCGCAACTTCGTCCAGCGGATCGGCTCGGCCCTTGACCTCGCCAAGCTCGCGGTGCACCCCGCGCATGAACTCGTGAAAATGCAGGCGCGCCTTGCGCTTGAGGGGCACCGTAAGATAAAACGCATCCATCAGGAAGCTTTTACCCCGGCCTACCCCACCCCACAGATAAACGCCTCGCGGTATGTCCGGGCGTTTGAACAGTTTGCGCAACGGAGACGAACGCGCCTGCTTGTACAGCACCCACTCGTCGTAAAACGCCTGCAGGCGATCAATGGCCGCCAACTGCGCAGCGTCAGGCTTGTAGCCGCGTTCTTCCAGGGCCTGATAGTAGTATTCACGAACGTTCATCGGCTATGGGCCTGTAAAAAAAGAAGGGGCTGAAAGCCCCTTGTGCCGTGGGGCGCCTGCATAAGCAAGGCGTCGCCCGACGTGCGCGCCAAACTGGCGCGCCTTGCATCAGAAGTTAAGCGTGCGCTTGTCGACTGCCAGCGCGGCTTCTTTCATGGCTTCCGACAAAGTTGGGTGGGCATGACAGATACGTGCAATGTCTTCGGCCGCACCACGGAACTCCATGATGGTCACTGCCTCGGCGATCAGTTCGGACGCCATGGGGCCGATGATGTGCACGCCCAGCACTTCGTCGGTCTTGGCATCTGCCAAGACCTTGACGAAACCGGTGGTGTCACCCAGTGCCCGCGCACGACCATTAGCCATGAACGGAAAGCTGCCTGCCTTGTAATCAACACCGGCGGTCTTGAGTTGCTGCTCGGTACGACCAACCCAGGCAATCTCGGGCGACGTGTAAATAACATTGGGTATGACGGCGTAATTGACGTGGCCGTGCTGGCCGGCCATGTTCTCGGCAACGGCAACGCCTTCTTCTTCGGCCTTGTGCGCCAGCATGGGGCCCCGAACCACGTCGCCCACCGCCCACACATTGTTAAGATTGGTGCGGCAGTCGTCATCGACGACCACAAAACCACGCTCATCGAGCTTGAGGCCTACGGTTTCAACGCCCAGGCCTTCGGTGTGCGGCACTCGGCCGATCGACACTATAAGGTTGTCGACGGTAAGCGACTGTTCGGCACCCGCCGCATCGGTATACGGTACGGTAATATTCTTGCCCGTGGTTTTGACTTCGCCAATTTTTACACCGGTCTGGATGTTAAGACCTTGCTTGGCAAACACCTTTTGCGCTTCTTTGGAGACTTGCTGGTCGACGACGGCCAGGAAATCGGGCATGGCTTCGAGTATGGTTACGTCAGCACCCAGACGGCGCCATACACTGCCCAGCTCAAGCCCGATAACGCCCGCACCGATGACACCCAATTTTTTGGGCACCGAAGGAATACGCAGTGCGCCGTCGTTGGACAAGATCTTCTTTTCGTCGAAAGGCAAGCCCGGCAATGCCCGAGGCGAAGAGCCCGTGGCAACCACCACGTTCTTGGCAATAAGGTCTTCGTCGGCAGCGCCCGAAACCTTGATGGACCAGCCGCCGTCTACTTGGGCCACAAACGAGCCCGTGCCATGGAAGAAAGTGACCTTGTTCTTCTTGAACAGGTACAAGATACCTTCGTTGTTTTGCTTGACGACCGTGTCTTTGCGCCCGATAAGCGTGTCGAGCTTCAGGCCCAGGCCCTTGACTTCGATACCGTGCTCGGCAAAGTGAGTGCCGGCCTGTTCGTAATGCTCGGAAGACTGCAGCAGCGCTTTGGAAGGAATGCAGCCCACGTTGGTGCAGGTGCCACCCGGCGCAGGCTTGCCGTCGGGAGTGGACGATGCGTCGATGCAAGCGACTGTCATGCCCAGTTGTGCAGCACGGATCGCGGCAATGTAACCGCCGGGGCCGGCACCGATTACCACTACGTCGAATTGTTTAGCCATTTTTCGTACTCAATAAAAGTGGGGTTGTAACCGCCCTGGCCTTCTCGGCAAGAAAACCGGAACGCGCGAACCGACCGCCTCGGACACCGATTGTGTTGAGGCGGCCGCGTTCGCCGACCTGACTGAAGCCTCGCAACGAAGGCTGATTGAGCCTTGACGTTGAAACGAAGCGGCCATTGTGGAACCGGGCGATCAGACGTCGAGCAGCAAGCGCTGCGGATCTTCCAGTGCTTCTTTCATGGCAACCAGCGACAACACGGCTTCGCGACCGTCGATGATGCGGTGGTCGTAGGACAGAGCCAGGTAGTTCATGGGACGAATGACGATCTGACCGTTTTCGACAACCGCACGATCTTTGGTGGCGTGGATACCCAAAATGGCAGACTGAGGCGGGTTGATGATGGGCGTGGACAACATGGAGCCGAACACACCGCCGTTCGAGATAGAGAACGTACCACCGGTGAGTTCTTCGAGGCTGAGCTTGCCGTCGCGGGCCCGCGCACCAAAATCGGCGATTTGCTTCTCGATTTCGGCGATGGTGAGTTGGTCGGCATTGCGCAAGATGGGAACCACCAGGCCGCGTGGGCTGCCTACGGCGATACCGATATCGAAATAGCCATGATAGATGATGTCTTTACCATCGACCGACGCATTGACAACCGGATACTTTTTAAGAGCGGCCACCGCCGCTTTGACAAAGAACGAGGTAAAGCCCAACTTTACGCCGTGCTCTTTTTCGAACTTGTCTTTGTAGCGTGCACGCAGGTCAATAATGCCCTGCATGTTGACTTCGTTGAACGTCGTAAGAATGGCGTTCTCGGATTGCGACTGCAGCAAGCGCTCGGCAACACGGGCGCGCAGGCGGCTCATGGGTACGCGCTGCTCGGGGCGTCCGTCGAGAGACAGCGTGGGTGCAGGGGCTGCCGCTGCAGCTTTTTTGGGCGTTGCGTCGGCCGACAAAGCGTCGCCCTTGGTGATGCGGCCGCCTCGGCCACTGCCCTCGACGTTTGCCGGGTCGATACCCTTTTCGGCCAGGATCTTGCCAGCGGCGGGTGAAGCGATGGCCGATGCGGGCGCCGAAACCGCGGCTGCGGCTGCGGCTTGGGGGGCGGCTGCGGCTTGGGGGGCCGCAGCCGCAGCCGCGGCCGGCGCCGGAGCGGCTGGCGCTACGCTGGCTTTGGCTTCAGTGTCGATACGAGCCAGGACCTCGCCCGCCGTAACCGTGCTGCCGTCAGCCTTGACGATTTCGCTCAGCACGCCCGACGCAGGAGCGGGAACTTCGAGCACGACCTTGTCGGTTTCAACCTCGATTAGTATTTCGTCGGCCTGAACGGCTTCACCCGGTTGTTTTTTCCAGGTAAGCAGGGTGGCTTCAGCGATGGATTCGGAAAGCTGAGGTACGAGAACTTCTGTAATTGCCATGGTGTTTTTCCGTGATGATGAGTGTTCGTTACTTGGTCAGCATGAAGCCCTTGAACTTGCCCGCCATGGCCTGCTCAAGCAGAGCCCGCTGCTGCTCTTGGTGCTTGGCCAAGTAGCCTACGGCCGGCGAAGCCGACGCGCTGCGTCCTGCATAGCCCAGACGCTGGCCTTCAGCCATATTCTCGTACAAATGATGCTGAATATAAAACCAGGGGCCCTGGTTTTGGGGTTCGTCCTGAACCCAGACGATCTCTTTGGCATTGGGGTATTTTTGCAGTTCGGCCTGGAATGCCTTGTGAGCAAACGGATACAACTGCTCGACCCGCAAGATGGCGACATCGGAACGACCGGCATCGGTGCGCGCATGCACCAGGTCGTAGTACACCTTGCCCGAACACACCAGCACACGCTTGACGTCTTCGGCATTGATGGCGTCGTCGCGCTCGCCGATGACAAGCTGGAACTGGCCTTCGGCCAGATCGCTGAGCGGCGAGGTAGCGTCTTTATTGCGCAGCAACGACTTGGGCGTGAAGATGACCAGCGGCTTGCGGAACGGCCGGATCATCTGGCGACGCAGCACGTGGAAGATTTGCGCGCCGTTGGTGGGCTGCACCACTTGCATGTTGTTGTCGGCACACAGTTGCAGGAAACGCTCGATACGCGCCGACGAGTGCTCGGGGCCCTGGCCTTCGTAACCGTGCGGCAGCATCAGGGTAAGGCCGCACTGGCGGCCCCACTTGGCTTCGCCCGACGAGATGAACTGGTCAATGACGACCTGTGCGCCGTTGACGAAGTCGCCGAATTGGGCTTCCCAGATGGTAAGGGTATTGGGCTCGGCGGTTGCGTAACCGTATTCAAAACCCAAGACGGCTTCTTCGGAAAGTACCGAGTCGATCACCGTGAAAGGCGCCTGCTTGTCAGAGACGTTCTGCAGCGGAATATAGGTTCCGTCGTTCCAGCGGTCGCGCTTCTGGTCGTGCAAGACAGCGTGGCGGTGAGTAAACGTGCCGCGCCCGGAATCTTGCCCGGTGATACGAATGGTATAGCCCGAAGCAACCAGCGTGGCAAAGGCAAGGTGTTCGCCCATGCCCCAGTCAAGCGGCTGTTCGCCACGAGCCATTTTGAGACGGTCGTTAAGTAGCTTGCTGACCAGGGGATGAACCGTAAAGCCCTCGGGAACCGTGGTGAGCTTTTCGCCAATGCGGGTCAACTCGGCCAGCGCCACGCCGGTATCGGCATGGTCGGTCCATTTGGCGTTCAGGAATGGCGTCCAGTCGGTTGCGTACTTGTTTTTGTAGTCGGTAAGCACCTGCTCGACCGTACGCTTGCCGTCTTCCATTAATTGGCGGTAAGCCTTGACCAGTTCGTCGGGCTCGCCTTCGGCCATGACGCCCTGCGCCACGAGCTTGTCGGCAAACAACTTTCGGGTGCCCGGGTGCTGGCCGATGCGCTTGTACATGAGCGGCTGGGTCAGCGAGGGAGTGTCTTGCTCGTTGTGGCCCAGCTTGCGGAAGCAGACGATGTCGACAACGACGTCGTGCTGGAACTGGCGACGATAATCGAGTGCCAGTTGTGTGACATAGACCACGGCCTCGGGGTCGTCGCCGTTGACGTGGAACACCGGCGCTTCGATCATTTTGACCACGTCGGTGCAATACAGCGTGGAACGGGTGTCGCGCGGGTCGGACGTGGTGAAGCCGATTTGGTTGTTGATGACAATATGCAGCGTACCGCCCGTACCGTAGCCCCGGGTTTGGGCCAGGTTAAGGGTTTCCATGACCACGCCCTGACCGGCAAACGCTGCATCGCCGTGCACCAGCACGGGCAACACCTGGCTGCCGTCTTCGTCGCCGCGGCGATCTTGGCGGGCGCGCACGCTGCCCTCGACCACGGGGTTGACGATTTCAAGGTGCGAGGGATTGAACGCCAGCGACAGGTGTACCGGGCCGCCGCGCGTGGAAAGGTCGCTGGAGAAGCCATTGTGGTATTTGACGTCGCCGTCGGTGAGGGCCTGACTATGCTTGCCCTCGAACTCGGCGAACAGGTCGCTGGGCATTTTGCCCATGATGTTGACCAGCATGTTGAGCCGGCCGCGGTGAGCCATGCCCACGATGATTTCTTGCACGCCATTTTCGCCGGCGTGGTTCACGACCTCGTCCATCGAGGCGATGAAGCTTTCGCCGCCTTCAAGCGAAAAACGCTTTTGGCCGACATACTTGGTATGCAGATAGCGCTCGAGCCCTTCGGCTTCGGTCAACTGCTGCAGGATATGAACTTTGCGCTCGGCCGAGAAGCCGGGCACGCCGCCCGAGGATTCAAGGCGTTCTTGGATCCAGCGCTTTGCGGCCGGATCGGAAATATGCATGAACTCGGCACCGATGCTGCGGCAATACGTGTCGCGCAACGCCTTGAGCATGTCGCGCATGGTCATGGTGTCGGCTTTGGTGAAGTACGTATTGGTGGCTGCGTAGACCTGGTCAAGGTCGGCTTCGGTCAGGCCGTAAAAGGCCGGATCGAGCTCGGGGATGTTGGGACGCTCTTGACGCTTGAGGGGATCGAGGTCGGCAACGCGAGGGCCCAGTGAGCGGTAGGCGGCGATGATCGACTGAACGGACACCTGCTTGCCCGCAACGGCCAGATCGGGTTGCTGCTGGCGCGGCACAAAGGCATTGGCCTTGGCACGCTGCGCAAACGACTCGATGATGGGCGCGTGCGCCTGGTCGCGGGTAGTGTCCTGGCCGTCGGTGGCCGGTTGATGCTGAAGCTGATCGAAGTAGGTACGCCAATGCTCGGAAACCGAACCCGGGTTGTCCAGATAGGACTCGTAGAGTTCTTCTACGTATGGTGCGTTGCTACCGAAGAGGTAAGAGTTGGATAAAAGTTCTATTTCCGATGACATATATGCGCTTCACCTATCCGAGTGTCTCACTCGTTATGATGCAGGGAACAACCTTCCGCAACACGGCCAGACCGTTTAGCGGATAGCGGGGGCAGAAGGCAACGTGTACGACGCCTTGGTTAGCCGTAGTGCCAATAAGTATACCCACAATCTTTTTGTTATGTAACACAGGCACTGTGCATAACAGCTTATTCCTTCAAAAGCGTGGACGATAAGTGACACTCTTCGCCTCCATGGCGAAAGCATTACACTTACGCTTTATACAATTTGCATTTGAACTCAGGAGTCACCCTCACCATGGATGCCAACGCGGACCTCTCGAAACTGGCACTCGACTATCACGCCTACCCCACGCCGGGCAAGATTTCGGTCACGCCGACCAAAACCCTGGCGAACCAGGACGACCTTTCTCTGGCCTACTCCCCGGGCGTAGCCGTTGCCAGCATGGCCATCCACGCGGGGGGTGAAGAGGCCGCCGCCATGTACACGTCACGCTCCAACCTGGTTGGCGTCATTACCAACGGAACCGCAGTTCTGGGTCTGGGTAATATCGGGCCGCTGGCGGCCAAGCCGGTCATGGAAGGCAAGGGCTGCCTGTTCAAGAAGTTTGCGGGCATCGATGTGTTTGACATCGAGCTCAACGAGAACGACCCCGACAAACTGGTCGACATCATCGCGGCGCTTGAGCCGACGCTGGGCGGCGTCAACCTTGAAGACATCAAGGCGCCCGAGTGTTTCTACATCGAGAAAAAGCTGCGCGAACGCATGAAGATCCCGGTCTTCCACGACGACCAGCACGGCACGGCGATTATTTCTTCGGCCGCCATCCTTAACGGCCTGAAGGTGGTAGGCAAAAGCCTCGACTCGGTCAAGCTGGTGTGTTCGGGCGCCGGCGCTGCGGCCATTGCCTGCCTGAACCTCATCGTCAGCCTTGGGGTTCCGCGTTCGAATATTTTCGTGGTCGATTCGCGCGGCGTCATCTACGAGGGCCGCGAGCAGAACATGGAGCCCACCAAGGCGGCTTATGCGCAAAAAACCGATGCGCGCACCCTTGCCGATGTCTGCCGGGATGCCGATGTGTTTCTAGGCTGCTCGGCGCCGGGGGTGCTTACACCCGAAATGGTCAGCACCATGGCTGACCAACCCCTGATTCTGGCGCTTGCCAACCCCGAACCTGAAATTCGCCCTGAAGCGGCCAAAGCGGTTCGCCCCGACTGCATTATTGCCACGGGCCGCTCCGACTACCCGAATCAGGTCAACAATGTGCTGTGCTTTCCTTTCATTTTCCGGGGAGCACTCGACGTCGGCGCAACCGTCATCAACGAAGAGATGAAACTGGCTTGCGTGCGGGCTATTGCCGAGCTGGCACAAGCAGAGCAGAACGACGAAGTCGCCAACGCCTATGCGGGCCAAGAGCTTTCGTTTGGTCCCGACTACATTATTCCCAAGCCCTTCGACCCACGTCTGATCGTCAAGATCGCTCCGGCGGTGGCCAAGGCCGCCATGGATTCCGGGGTGGCCAGGCGTCCCCTCGAAGACGTCGAAGCTTACCGTCAGAAGCTCATGAGCCTGGTCTACCACACGGGTCAACTCATGCGCCCGCTGTTCATGCAAGCCAAAAACGCGCCCAAACGCGTCATTTACGCCGACGGCGAAGATGAGCGCGTGCTGCGTGCGGTCCAGGTGGTCATCGACGAACAGATCGCGCAGCCCATCCTGGTGGGCCGCCCTTCGGTCATCGAGATGCGCGTCAAGAAGTTCGGGCTGCGCCTGATCGCCGGCGAGAACATCGAAATCGTCAACCCCGAAGATGACGACCGCTTCAATGAAACCTGGAGCGGTTATTACAAGATTCAAGGCCGCAACGGTGTCACCCCTGACATTGCGAAAGCCATGGTGCGCAAGCACAACTCGCTTATCGGAGTGATGCTGCTGCAACGCGGCGACGCCGACGCCATGCTTTGCGGCGTCGCCAGCCGCTTTGACAACCAGCTGCGCTATGTGGATGAGGTAATCGGGTTGCGCGAAGGGGCACAGACCTACGGCGCCATGAACGTGCTGATGCTGCCTGATCAGACCCTGTTCATCTGCGACACTCACGTCAATGAAAACCCCACCGCTGAACAGATTGCAGACATGACCATTCAGGCAGCCGCCGAGGTCAAGCGCTTTGGCGTCGTACCAAAAATCGCTCTGCTCTCGCACTCCAACTTTGGCAGCCGGGTTACTGAGTCTTCACGCAAGATGGCATTGGCGCGTCAGATCATCGCTGAGCGCGCGCCTCATCTAGAGGTCGACGGCGAAATGCACGCAGATTCGGCGCTTTCCGAAAAAATCCGCCTGAAGTCGTTCCCCGATTCCACCCTTAGAGGTCCGGCAAATCTACTGATCATGCCTAATCTGGACACGGGCAACATTACGTACAACATGCTGAAAATGACGGGCAGTAACGGCGTGGCAATGGGCCCGGTGTTGCTGGGCGCTGCGCGACCGGTACACATTCTTACGACCAGCACCACGGTGCGCCGTATCGTGAACATGACGGCGTTGGCGGTGGTGGATGCTCAGCAAGAGGCGGGGCAAGTGCAGTTGTAAAGCGCATTCCAACTCGATTGGGACGTTCCTTCTTGGAACATGCCTTCGGTTTGGGTCGTAGCGGGGTTGGTTCTTGAGACGTTCCTGCGCTGTTTGCGGCGCTGATCGTTCTTAAAACGTTCCTGCGCTGTGGGGCAGGTCATTTGCGGGCGGAGGCACTCGGCCTTCGGCCCGCCTGCCCGCATCGTCCGCCCCTTCGGGCTCCCTTCTGCGGGCGCCCGGCTCTCGCGCCAACGCCCGCAAATGACCTGCCCCACATCGCAGAAACTGCGGTTGGGAAAAGAGCCATCACTTCGTGCTTGCGACGCGCAGGCGTTGGTGTCATGACTTGGTGCCGTTGGTGCCTGGGTGCCGGGGTGACCTGGCGGTTTGGTAACGTCGTGGCGTGGCATCGTCACATCAGTACAGCAATGACATCGACTCGCCAAGGGAATCAGTGAACAGCGGTATCAGCGGCGCAGCAAGGTCGGTGGGACTGACCTTGGCATTAGCGACATCACAACCAACAAAGCCGGCGTCCTTGACCAAGAAGACCTAAAAACGCCTCAATCATCGCAAAACAGGAGGCGTGGGGCGGGGTGGGGTATTTGGGCGACGTTTGCAAGCCGAGCGAACTGTCGTCTGCGGGGAGGCAAGCACGCAGCATGTTTGAGCGGCACGCATGGCGAACCACTGGTTCGCCGCCGCGAGTTCTGCGTGCGCCCCGCAGACGATAGTTTGCGAGGGAAGCCGGCAAAGCCGGCCGCAGCTGCCGGCGCCCAAATACCCCACCCCGCACCGCGCCGCCTCAAGAACTCAAATAACAGGCTTCCCCACCCCCCCCCTTCAAATAACACACAATGACGCTGCCACCCTAATAGCGCATGAATCGCACAAAAAACACCCTGATTGCCAGACCGGAGTCTGATAATCAGGGTGTCTTGGCTCGATGCGTCGCTTGACGCACCGAACATGCTTCATGCAGCTATTACTTGATGTCGCGCGGTGCGGCACCTGTGTACAGCTGACGGGGACGACCGATTTTGTACTCAGGGTCGGAGAGCATCTCGTCCCATTGAGCGATCCAGCCAACTGTGCGGGCCAGCGCGAAGATGGCCGTGAACATCGAGGTGGGGATGCCGATGGCGCGCTGGACGATGCCCGAGTAGAAGTCGACGTTGGGGTACAGCTTGCGGTCGACGAAGTACTGGTCTTCGAGGGCGATGCGCTCGAGTTCCATCGCCAGCTTGAACAAGGGGTCGTCTTGCAGGCCCAGGGCGGTAAGCACCTCTTTGCAGGTTTCCTGCATGAGCTTGGCACGCGGGTCGTAGTTTTTGTACACACGGTGGCCAAAGCCCATCAGGCGTACGCCGGAGTTCTTGTCTTTGACCTTTTCCATGAACTCGCCAACCTTGGCCACGCCGCCATTGGCTTGCAGCTCTTCGAGCATTTGCAGGCAGGCTTCGTTGGCGCCGCCGTGGGCAGGGCCCCACAGGCAAGCAACACCGGCCGCAATGGCGGCGAACGGATTGGTGCCCGAGGAACCGCACAGACGCACCGTAGAGGTGGACGCGTTCTGTTCGTGGTCGGCGTGCAGGATGAAGATGCGGTCAAGCGCGCGCTCGACCACTTCATTGACCTTGTAATCTTCGCAAGGCGTCGCAAACATCATGCGCAGGAAGTTCCCGGTGTACGACAGGTCGTTCTGCGGGTAGATGTAGGGCTGACCGATGAAATATTTGTACGCCATGGCTACAAGAGTGGGTAGCTTGGCGATCAGGCGGATGGCCGACACGTGACGGTGATGCGGATTCGTGATGTCGGTTGAATCGTGATAGAAGGCAGACAACGCTCCCACCAGGCCGGTCAGTACAGCCATGGGATGCGCATCGCGCCGGAAACCTTGCAGGAA
>NZ_DATJBQ010000137.1:0-4263 GCF_035515275.1 Pusillimonas sp. | reverse complement strand
CGTGACCTCACAGCGCAACACGCCTTGTTGGTCGGTTTTTCCGTGGCAAACCTGACCCAGGTCCTTCCGGCTTGTGTGGTGCTCGTAACTGTAAAAACCGCCCACCATGCGTTGGCGCGTGGAATAAGTGGTGCGTGAAACCGCGCGCACTGTCATCGATACCCCCGCCTGCGGCCTGCCCTGTGGGGAAAGCGCCAAGGCGTCGACCGCCATGGGCTTGCCTTTGCCGGCCCAACTTTCGGTACGTATGCCCGCCACCACGGCTGCCGGCCACACCGCTACGGTCTGGCTTAGCGTTTGCACCTGCCCATTGGGGTCGGCGAAGCCCGCCTCGAATCGCAGTTCGCTGGGGCCGGTCACTTTGGGCACGGAATCAATCTGGGCACGAGCCGAGCCTTGTTTATCGAGCGTGATCGCCATTTTGTCCAGGATCAAACGCTGGGCGGCCTGCTCCTGTCCTTCGTTCTGTGCTTGGTCGGCGCTGGAAGGCGGGTTGAAGGAATAATCCTCGTAGTCGTTGTAGCGTAAATACTTGTCACGCAAAACCGCCGAAAGCTGAACAGGCAGGTCGGCCGCCGGCCCCCCCGAAAGATAAGCAATCTGAATATCGGCATTCAAGGCCAAAGGCCCGACCAACTCAAGCTCATCATTCGCTAGCTGGCTGATTTTCAAACTGCCCTCGAGAACAGGAAGCTTGAACTCTTCAACCCGAAAGCTGCCATCCGGCTGGGAATAATGGTCTTCGCCCTGCAGCGTTACGAAGTATTCCCCCAGCCTGGCCGAGCGGCTTAGCGCGAATTCGCTTCGGGCGCTCAACCCACCTGAAGGCGTGCTCTCCCAGTCCAAGTCCTGCTCGTGTCTTTGGCCTGAACCCTGGTGCACGATAATCAGCTTGCCGGGCACCTCATCGGACGCAGGCAGCGCCAAGCCGTCGCGGGTCTGCACCCGGGCGAAATGCTTCATGGAAACGGTTTCGCCCGCCCGAAACAAGCTGCGATCGAACACCGTGTGAGTAACCACGGTTGGTTCGGGTTGAGTATCGGTTGGTACATTGAAGCGCCACGGCTCCATGCCCCCATTCCATTCAGACAATACAAAGGAAAAATCGTCTTTGCCGCGAGCAAGCGGATGATCGCTGCCGATGCGGGCGGACACATAAAGGCCGCTTAGCTCTGTATCGCTGCAATAATCCGGCGCGTCCAGCGTTCCCAAGTGGTGCCATACACCGTGCTTATCGGTATTGCCGTCGGCCAGCACCCGGCCTGAACAATCCAGCACGCGAACCGCCGCGCCGGCCACGACCTTGCCTTCATCCAGGGTTGTGACCCACACCAGGGCGTCGTCGCGGCCCTGCTTCAGATGAACGGCCAGATTGGTGACCAGTACGCCGCTGCGAACATACATGGGGCGCTCGTCAGCCAGCAGCGCCTTGCCCAGCCGGGCCGACTCAACCTCGAGCACGTGAAAGCCAGGTTCGGCCACCGGCACGCCGATCACCTCGAGCGGACGCTCTTCGCCCTGCCGGCCGGCCGGCAGCGTCAAACTGCGTACATTTTCGCGACCGGTCAGAACCGAATAGCCCCGAACATCCTGGGCCTCGCCCCGGCCTTGTCCCGGAGCTTTTCCATCGAGCATGCGGGCAATCTGCTTTGGGGTCCAGTTTCCGGTGTCCAGCCGTTGCAAAGTGGCGTACCAGCGCAATACCTCGGCATCGTCCTTCGGCACATAATCGCGAACCGTGCCTAAAGGACGCGAAAGGTCGCGCATCTGCAACTGGGGCTCCACATTACGCACGGTAAGCGGCACCGTAGCGGGATGCTCGTCTTCGCTGGTTCCCGGAGGCACGTTTGCGAAACGTTCTATGGTTCCGAACGTACCAGAAGAAAATTTGACCAGGGCGGGATAAGCCGCCGTGCGTATCGTCAAAGGGAATTGATCCGCATTACTTAACCGGCGTCCCGCATCGTCTTCAAGGTTGTCCGGCAGTATCGCAGTTAGCTCAGACTCGGGTTCGAAGGGCCCCGAAAACACCACGCTCTGCGTGCTGGACACCGTTTCCGACTCGTCTTGAGGGTCGGGCGCAATCTCGCCCCCAATTGTTCGCAAACGTACCCGGCCCGCCTGCTCGACCGATATGGGTGCATTGAACGTGACGGAGATGGGCAATATGGGCGTACAAGGCGCGTTGGCGTTCTCGCGTCGACACGAGGTCGATGCCTTGAACGGTGGCCGCACCTTGAAGTCGAACGACTGAGCCTTTAATGAAGGTACCCCGCTCGAAGAAGCCACGCCCTTGCCCACCACCAGCCGAACCTGCGCATCGGGCGGCAGCACCCGCTTGCATTGCAGCAACTGAAGCGCCTGGTCGTCAAAGGATTGATCCAGATGGGCGGCTTCAAGCAACGCCTCGCGCTGCACCGGGTCGTTAATGAGCCGTACCGGAACCGCCTCGCCCAGGCCCTGAACCTGGCAATGCGTGTGGTCTTCCAGGCTTTGAGCATTAACCGCCCCGTTGAACATCAGCACAAAGATCTGGTCTTCGTCGATGGTGTCGCCGTAGGGAATTCGTGTAACCACGTGCGGCCCGCCGGTTGTAAACGAAAACTGCGTACGGCCGCTAATGGCCTGACCACTGAGCGTGCGAAAGTTGTCGTCGACCCGGGCCGCACAACTTACGCCTGGGCCGGGCCTCGCCCGGAAAACATAAGACCAACTGCTGGCGTCGGCCCAGTTGCCATCGCCGACAACGGTATCGTCGTCGCAAGTAACAACCAATGGTGCCGGCGCGCGCCCGTCCCCGAACGCAATAACCGGCTCATTGAACCGGACCTGGACGCTTTCGACGGTGGAGACCGTACCTTGAGGGGAGAAATACTGAATATGGGCGGCCTGCGCGCCCACCATTACCAACGATAACGCCAGCCCAAACATGACGCGATTCGTCATTCCTTTCCCCTGTTTAAATTGCCCGCCCTGGTCACAGCGCAGTGTACCCAAAGCAATACGGGGAAAAAAGGGTGTTGAGAGCCCCAACAGACTTTTACATGCGCCCGCAACCAGGCACGCAAAATGCTGGTGCGTTGCACATTACTGCACCAGCGGCACGGACATTGCCGGTTTCAATAAGGAGAATGCCAGTGAATATCTTTGAAGCCCTTCGCGAAAGCCATGAGCTTCAACGCGACCTTGGAGCGCGTCTATTGGAAACAAGCGGCGACACCCCCCAGCGAACCAATCTGTTTAAAAACTACAAGACCGTGCTTACGGCACACGCTACCGCCGAAGAGCGGCATTTTTATATACCGATTATGGATAACGATTCGGGAGTTGGGGCAGCGCGCCACGCTATTGCCGAACACCACGAGATTGACGAGCTGATCGAACAGGTTGAAAAAACCGATCCGTCCAGCCCCGCTTGGCTGGCTTTGGCGAAAAAATTGGCGCATCAGGTGGAGCACCATCTTGAAGAAGAGGAACAGCGTTTTTTTCAGATGGCCGGAAAGATTCTGGATGATCGGCAAAAAACGGCGCTCGTTAAGCCTTATCTGGAGGAATATCAGAAAAGCCTGGAACCCTGAGCCAAATGTATGGTGCTATGGCGGGTCGCATCGGTGAGCTCAAGGCTTCGTTTTGCACAACTCACAAAAACGGGGCGCGGGCGGATTACGGTCTTTCGCTGTCGGTGTCGTAGTCCAGATCGTGGAACATCTCGCGCAGGGTGCGGGGCCGGTCTTCGTGCTGAGGCAAACTCTTCAGCCGCAACTGCCCCAAGGCGGATTCGTCGTCTTCGCTGGGCGACTGGGGCAATAGCCAAAATACACTCATGCGGCGCTGATGCAGTTGCTGCGCATGGTAAAGCAAACGTTTCAAATCGATATCTCCGTATTAGTATTAGCGCCGGTCTCTCCGGCGTCTATTAAGCGCTTACCCAACGGCCAAGCAGCCAATAGCGGGTAAAAGCGAAGTTACTCCTATACCGTATCACATGACCATGAATATAGGGTGTCAGTAGCCGCCAAGCGCTCGCGGCCAGCCCTTTTAGTCGAAGTGCCGCCCCGGAGCGAGTGGAAACCCAGGTCATTTTTATGCCATAATCGCATGCTTGCCCCTCTAGCTCATGCTTGGTTAGAGCAGCGGACTCATAATCCGTTGGTGCGCAGTTCGACTCTGCGGGGGGGCACCACCCTACATTGTGTTGTTCTCTGTTACGAATGTGCTGACAATCCGATTCCAAATGGTACTTATTTCCTTGATTGGTCCAAT
>NZ_DATJBQ010000136.1:0-6145 GCF_035515275.1 Pusillimonas sp. | reverse complement strand
GCAGGAACTCGGTGACCGCCGTGGTGTTGGCGAAAATGCGGATATGCCCGGCGTTATCGGCGCCGTATTCGGTGAACTCGCTCTTCAGGTAATCCACCTGGCGCATCACCAGGCGGGCGTGCTGCAGCAGTTTCTGGCCGGCCGGGGTCAGTTCCACGCCACGGCTGTCGCGGTACAGCAGGCGGCTGTCGAACTGGCCTTCCAGCGCCTTGATGCGCGCGCTGGCGGCGGCCGGGGAGAGGTGCGCGCGCCGGGCGCCCTGGGTCAGGCTCGGCGATTCGGCGATATGGATGAACAGGCGCAGGTCGGCCAGATCGAAGTGCATGGTGGGTCTCTCGTTGAACGTGGCGGCAGTGGGCGGATCGCGCCGCTGATACGGCGTAGGCGTAAGGCGGCGTTCAGGATAGCCGAACGCCATCCTCTGTAAATACAAATTCCCGGAACACGGCCTTCGCTGCATCCTGCAAAAAAACAAACACAAGCGCAGGAAATCCAGCCATGACTGACTCTGCTTTTACTGCCTGGATCGGGCGCAGCGAAGAGGCTCACGACCAGTTGAGCCGCAACCTGATCAAGCGCATCGCCGCCACGTTCGGCGAGCCCAATCCGGCCCATGGCTCGCCGTTGCCGCCGCTGTGGCAATGGTGCTTCTTCCAGGAGCCGGTGGCCGAAAGCGGCCTGGGCGCCGACGGCCATCCGGCGCGGGGCGGCTTCCTGCCGCCGGCGGACAACCGCAACCGCATGTGGGCCGGTGGCCGCGTCGAGTTCCTTGAGCCGCTCAAGGTCGGCGGCGAAGCGACCCGCGTCTCCACCATCACGCACATCGAGGAAAAGCACGGCCGCACCGGCGCGCTGCTGTTCGTCACCGTGCGGCACGACTACCTCGATTCTGAGCGCGTCGATGACAAGCGTCTTGCGGGCGATTCCGCGCCTCAAGGCGAAGCGGGCAAAGCATGAAGAACGATGTCGATGCCGGCATTGACGCGGGCGTAGATTCCAGTGCGCCGATCTGGCCGGTGTTCGGCGATTTAATGTCGGTCATGCTGGGCGCCTTCGTGCTGGTGCTGGTGGGTGTCATTGCCATGCAGCTGCAGCTTTCCAACCGGCTCGAAGAAGAAATTGCGCAACGCCAGGAGGAAACCCAGCGCCGCCAAACCCTGGAAGAGGCCCTTGCCCGGCCTTTGGCCGAAGGCCGCGTTACCTTGGTGGATGGCCGCATCGGCATCAGCGGCAGCGTGTTGTTTGCGTTGAACTCGGCCCAGCTTCAAGACGAAGGCCGCGAGGTATTGCAGTCGTTGGTGGCGCCGCTGGGCCAATATTTGCAAGCCAATGAACAGGCGTTAATGGTTAGCGGCTTTACCGACGACCAGCCCATTCACGGCGACAACCGGCGCTTTGCCGACAACTGGGAGCTTTCCGCGCAGCGTGCCCTGACCGTTACCCGCGCCCTGATCGACGCCGGCATCCCGCCGGGGCAGGTGTTTGCCGCTGCGTTCGGGGCCGAGCAACCCATCAGTTCGAACGCCGACGAAGCCGGCCGCGCCCGCAACCGCCGCGTAGAAATTTCGCCCGTGCCCAAGCCAACCCTTACGGCTCAGCCCGCACCGGAAGTACGTGAGCATGAGCAGTAAGCAAGCGCCCCAGACGCCGAACGACGCTTCTGGCCGACCGGTAGTCGAGGACGCAGGCAAACCGGGCGCAGCCGCGTGGGCCGGCAGCCCCCTGGCCGAATTGCTGACCCATATGGCCGGGCAGGCACCGCAGAAATATTCGTGGCCGGAAAATGCGCGTGACAGGGCCAGGAACTTCCACATCTGGCCCACCGAGCCGCCCGAAACAGACTACTTTCAAAAAACCTGGGCCAAGCTGGGCACGAGCACCCAGTTGAAGCAATCTGAACACCAGGTTCCCGAAAACGCCGGCCCCCTCAATTCAAGCCAGCTCATTCACCGCGCGTTACTGCTGATGCAAGAGCAGTCTGCCGACTACCTGCAGCACTTTCTAAACTACGCTGATACGCTTGCGTGGCTACAGCAATTGAACACCGCTGCCACCGCCCCCAGTAAAACCGCCTCGCCAAAGCCCGCGTCGCCTTCAACCAGAGCCGCTACACGCAGCGCAACGTCGAAGAAGCCGGCCCGCAAAACGCCGTAGCCCATCAGGGAAATCCCCACATCATTTTCCATTGCAAGCCGCCCGCTATTTCTTTAGTGTAGGCGGGTGTATGCAAGTGCATAGATAAATACAACGACGCGTCGGCGGTTGGTTGAGTTTTATCGAGGCGTCGTTGCAGGGCCGGCTTACCCGGCCTTACAACGGAGGCAGGGCATGGAAATTGCGGTATTGGGCGGCGGCCATGGCTGCTACGCGGCAGCAGCCGATTTAAGCGAACAAGGTCATACCATACGCCTTTGGCGGCGCGATGCAAAGGCGCTGAAACCAGTAATCGATTCGTCAACCATCTTTCTTAAAGACGACCACGGCGAAAGCGCGGTCATTATTGACACCGTTACCACCGACATCGGCGAAGCCGTGAAAGGCGCGCAGCTTATCCTTATACCTTCGCCCGCCATTGCGCAAAAAGACATTGCCCGCGCGCTGGCGCCGCACCTGCAAGACGGCCAGGTCGTGTACCTGCCGCCCGGCACCTTCGGCAGCTACATCATGAGCGAAATCGTGCGGGGCCTGGGCTGCACGGCCGATGTGGCCTGGGCTGAAACCGGCACACTGCCCTGGCTGGCCCGCAAGCACAGCCCCGACACCGTGGCCATAACCATGCGCGCCACCCGCCTGCCCACCGGCGTATACCCGGCCCGCCGCGCCGACCACGCCATGAAGGTAATTGCCGAGGCCTTTCCCAGCGTAGAGCCTTGTGAAGACGCTTTGTCAGCCGCGCTAATGAACGCGGGCCCCATCATTCACCCCCCGCTCATTCTCATGAACGCGGCCCCGCTGCAGCATTTTCCCGAATGGGACATTCACAACGAGGGCACGCAGCCGGCGGTACGTGCCGTCACCACTAAGCTCGATAATGAACGCATCGCCAAACGCGAAGCCATCGGCTACAGCGCGCCGCATTTCCCGCTTTCCGACCACTACGAAAACGACCAGTGGATGTACGGCGACACGCATAAAAAACTGGTCGACAGCGGCGACTGGCGCGAACATATCGACCTGCACACGCATCGCTACATGGCCGAAGACACCGTGCTGGGCCTGGCCTTTATGGCTTCGGTGGCCGACTGGGTAAATTGCCCGGCGCCGGTGGCCAAAGGCTTGCTGGCCATAGCCGGCGCCATACTGGACAAAGACTTAAGCCAAGGCGAGCGTACCCTGGGCGCACTGGGTCTAAGCCATCTTTCAACAGACGAAATGCGCCAGATGCTGCTTCAAGGGAAAACGGCATGAGCCGGCATACGGGCGCAGGTGCCGGCGGCCAAGCGGCCAGGCACGACACTGCGGCGGTCTCGCACGCAGCAACTCAGCCACGAACGCCCGCCATCGTTGCCCTGGGCGCAGGCCGCATGGGCCGCGGCATTGCCCTGGCTTACGCCATGCACGGCCACCCGGTTGCCATCGTCGACTTCAAGCCCCGCGCCCCCAAGGCGTTCAAAGAACTGCAAACAAGCGTGGCCAACGAGCTGCGTCTTACCTACCAGCAGTTGGCCGACCTGGGCTTGTTCGCCGCCGACAAAATTGAAGGCTACCTGCAGAATATCGAATTGCACTCGCTGGACCAGGCCGCCGCCGTGCTGGGCAGCGCACAAATCATTTTCGAAGGCGTGCCCGAAACCCCCGAAGCCAAGCGCGACGCCCTGGGCCGCTTGGGCGAGCTGGCAAGCCCCAATGCCTTGATTGCATCCACCACTTCAACCATGCTGGCCTCTGACCTGGCCCCCCTGGTGCGCAACCCCCAGCGCTTCATGAATGCGCATTGGCTGAACCCCGCCTACATTATTCCGCTGGTCGAGGTAAGCCCTCACCCAGGCACCGAGCCCCAGGCGGTAGACCGCCTGCTTCAAAGCCTGGAAAGCATCGGCAAGGTGCCGGTGCGCTGTGCCTGCACGCCCGGCTATATCGTGCCGCGCCTGCAAACCCTGGTCATGAACGAAGCCGCTCGCATGGTCGAAGAGGGCGTCGCCACGGCCGAAGAAATCGACCGGGCCACCCGCTACGGGCTGGGCTTTCGCTTTGCGGCCATCGGCGTGCTTGAATTTATTGATTACGGCGGTAATGACATTCTGTACCACGCCAACAACTATCTTGCCAAAAACCTCGACGCAAACCGGTTTGCCATGCCAGAAATCGTTCGCCAATACATGAACGAAGGCAAAAACGGGTTGCGGTCGGCAAGCGGGTTCCGTTCATACGAGGGGCTGGACCTAGAAGCGTACCGGCGCGACGTTCTGGCGCGAACCCTGGGCATGCTCAGGCATTTCGGGCTAGACCAACACGCCATTTCCAACGACGAAAAAGGAACAAGACAATGAACAAGATCATGCAGGCGTTGTTGATATCGGTGGGCGCGGCGGTGGTGGCGGCCCCGGCCCTGGCGCAAGACATTCCCACCATACGCGTGGGCTGGACCATACCCGCCGAAGAAGCCAAGTACCTGATGATGAAGCGCCCCGAGCTGTTTCCCGAGGTCGGCAAAACCTACAAGATTGAATGGTCGCAGTTTCAAGGAACCTCGCCCATGGTGCAGGCCATGCGCGCCGGTGTGCTTGATTGTTCCACCATGGCGCCGCTTTCCATGGCGCAGGGCTATATCGAAAGCGGCCTCGAAAGCTACATAGTCGCCCAGCACGTGCACGAAGAAAAAGGCTATTTTTCGCCTTACTGGGCGGTTAAAAAAGACGGCCCCATCAAAAGCGCCGAAGACCTGAAAGGCAAGGTCATAGGCACCAATGCCTATGGCTCGGGTGTGTATTTTCAGATGGTGCTATGGCTTAAGCAGCATGGCATCGACCCCGAAAAAGACGTAAAGATCGTAGAAACCGGCTTCCCCGCATCGGCCGATGCCATTCGCTCGGGCCGTGTCGACGCCGGCCCGCTGGTGCAACCCTTTGCCCTGCTGGCCGAAGAAAAGGGCGACATTCGCAAGCTGTTCGCGCTGTCTGAAGTGCAGTCGCCCACCGTGCAGATTTTTGAGGCGTGCAGTAAAGCCTACGCCGACAAGAACCCCGAGGTGGTCAAGGCCTACGTCAAAGACCTGCAACGGGCCATGAGCAAGCTGCTTGAAGACCGCAGCCTGGCGGTGGCCGTGGCGTCTGAAATTACCCGCGCACCGGCCGAACTTCTGGACAAATACCTGTTCACCGAAAAAGACTTTGCCCACGCGCCCGACATGAAGCCCAACCTGAAGTCCATACAAGAAACCATCGACCTGCAGCACAAGGCCGGCTTTCTGGCCAAGCCGGTGGACGTGTCGAAATTTGTTCGAGAAGACCTTATGGCGCCGATCAAATAATGCAGCGCTGCATCAGTTGATACGGTTCGACGCGCACGCGCTGCTTCCGCTTGCCAAGCGGGCAGCGTAGCAGCACCAACGGCTTTCAATAGGCCCATCATGATCACCATCGAGCAGCTCGGCAAAACCTTTCAAACCGCCCGGGGCACCCAGCACACGGCCATACGCGATATTTCATTGCAGGTGCCCGAAGGGCAGTTTGTGTCCATACTTGGCCCCAGCGGTTGCGGCAAAAGCACGCTGCTGTATATAGTGGGCGGCTTCGAGCAGGCCACCACGGGCAGCGTGCAGGTAAACGGCCGGGTGGTAAATGCGCCCGGCCCCGACCGGGGGCCGGTGTTTCAAGAATACGCCTTGTTTCCCTGGAAGAACGTGCTTAGCAACGTGGCCTACGGCCTGCGCGAGCAGGGCGTGCCCAAGGCCCGGGCCGAAGAAAAAGCCCTGT
The DNA here is from genome assembly GCF_035515275.1 of Pusillimonas sp. GTDB lineage: Bacteria > Pseudomonadota > Gammaproteobacteria > Burkholderiales > Burkholderiaceae_B > Pusillimonas. The sequence continues at coordinate 230 of NZ_DATJBQ010000136.1, read as the reverse complement.
ACTGGCTCGATAAAGTCAAGCTTAAAGACTACGCCCATTTTTACCCTCGCGAGCTTTCGGGCGGCATGCGTCAGCGTGCCGCCATTGCGCGCACCCTGGCCTACGAGCCCGCCATTCTGCTAATGGACGAGCCCTTTGGTGCGCTCGACGCCCACACGCGGCTCAAGCTGCAGGCAGGCCTGCTGGGATTGTGGGAGCAGTTGAAAAACACCGTGCTGTTCGTGACCCAC
>NZ_DATJBQ010000135.1:0-6346 GCF_035515275.1 Pusillimonas sp. | reverse complement strand
TCGGCCAACAAGGCGGCTACATCGTCGTCCACCTTGGCATCGGCCGCCACATACTCGCCCTTTGCCGGGTCAAGCCGCAATATGGCCTTGCCTTCTTTGCGGTAAAAGCCGGCGCCCGTTTTTTGGCCCAAGGCGCCTTTTTCGATCAGCGCTTCAACCACGGGCGGCAAGACAAACACCTTGTGGAAAGGGTCGTTGGGCAGTTGGTCTTGCATGGTGCGAATGACATGCGCCAGGGTGTCCAGGCCCACCACGTCGGCCGTGCGGAAGGTGCCCGACTTGGCCCGCCCCAGCCGCGTGCCGGTCAGTTCATCGACAAGCTCATACGTAAGGCCGAACTTTTCAGCCTGCGCAAACACCGACAGCATGCCGAACACGCCGATGCGGTTGCCGATGAAGTTGGGCGTATCTTTGGCCCGCACCACCCCCTTGCCCAGGCGCGCCACCAGAAAGGTTTCAAGCAGGTCAACCAGCGCCGGCTGCGTTTCGGCCGTGGGAATCAATTCAACCAGCGGCATATAGCGCGGCGGGTTGAAAAAATGCACCCCGCAGAACCGCGTGCGCAAGGCCTCGGGCAACGCCTGGGCCAACTGCGTAATGGAAAGCCCCGAGGTATTGCTGGCCACAATCGCGCCCGGCTTGATGGCGGGGGCCAGCTTTTGGTAAAGGTCGCGCTTCCAGTCCATGCGCTCTGCAATGGCCTCAATGACCAGATCGCACTCGGCCAGGCGATGCAGGTCGTCTTGGTAATTGGCGGGGGTTATCAGCTGAGCCAGGTCGGGCGTGCCCAGCGGCGCCGGGCTGGCCTTGCGCAACTGGACCAGAGCCTTGGCAACCATGCCATTGGGGTCGCCCTGCTTGGCCGGCAGATCGAACAACACCACCGGCACACCGGCGTTCACGCAGTGGGCGGCAATCTGCGCCCCCATGACACCCGCGCCACATACAGCGACCTTGCGGATATGAAACTGGCCTGAATGACTGGCTTGCATAGACATCGCTCCGTTCAAGCTGAGGAAGGGATGCGTTTAGTGTAGTACGTGAACGGGGGCCCGGTGCACAACGAGGAGGGTAAAGGTAGCGCCTCAACTTGCGGCGTGGGGCCACGTCGCTTAAAGCGGGTTGATCAGAAAGTCACGCACCAGCAAGTCGCGCGTGGCGCGCAGCTCTTCCAGAATAATTTCATGCACCCGGGTTTTCTTTTTATCGGCCATCCAGACCAGGCCCACATGAATATTGGCATCGGGCACCTGCAAGGGCAGCACAGAGAGCAACCCCAAGTCTTGAAAGTGCTGGGCCAGCACCCGCGACAGAAACCCGACGGAATCGGTGAATTGCATGACGCCGATATTGGTCAGTGTAGACAAAGACTCGAGGTGCTGGCTGGGAATGGTCAGCCCCTGTTGCATCAGGAACTCATCAATAATGGGGCGCGTCGTGGCGTCTTGCGTGGGCAGAACCATGGAATAGCCCGCCAGCATCCGCCATTCGGGGTTCGACACCCAGGTCAGCGGGTGATTACGGCTGGCCACCACCACAACGGGGTCTTCATAAAGCAGCTCGGTTTCAAACTCGGGCCCCAACGGGCGAGTAGGCCGGTTGCCCACGACGAAATCAATGTCGCCGGCGCGCAGCCGGGGTAATAGCGACTCCATCGTGCCCTCGCGCACCGTAGTCGTAATACCTGCATTGAGGCGGTTAAGGTGAGCAACAAAGCGCGGCAGAAGCACCGTTGCCGCGGCCGGCAACACGCCCATCGATATTCGGGCGATGCGCCCATCGCTGATATCGCGCAGTTCGTCTTCGACCGTGGCCAAGCGCCTCAAAATATCGCGTGCGTGGCGAACCAGACACTCGCCATACTCGGTTGGCTCCATGCCGCGCGTGGTTCGTCTGTATAAGGAAAACCCTAGGTTGGCCTCTAAAGCCGCCAGCGATTTGGATACGGCCGGCTGCGTGACATTAAGATGCGCGGCGACTTTTCCAACACTGCGATGTTCGTCCAAAGCCAGCAATAGCTGGAGATGGCTGAGTTTCAGGTTCGAACGGATATACCAGTCCAGCCTTGCCATGGTTTGTCCCCACCGTTTATTTATAACTATTTGGTAATAATTGTGCCATGAAAATTCAATAGACCCCACCAAACAGGCATACCAAACTTCGCCTCGATTGCCGTTCCAAAAAAACCCGGGCCATGTTCCCGAACATCAAAAATTCAAGGAGAAGACATGAAAAAAATGAAGACGGGTATTCACGTCGTCGCCGGCGTTCTGCTGCTGGCCGGCTCGCTAAGCGTCCAGGCCGCCTGGTCGCCACTGGAAGTCGAAGCGATTGCCGAAGACAACGCGCGCTCGCCGATTACCTACACTGCCCTGGACAAGGCTGCCGAGCCCTGGAACGTGTGCGTGTCGTTCCCCCACATGAAGGATTCGTTCTGGCTGGCCGCCGACTACGGCGTTACCGAAGAAGCCAAGCGTCAGGGCATCAACGTTCAAGTGCTGGATGCGGGCGGGTACACGCAGCTGAACAATCAGATCTCGCAAATTGAAAACTGCGTTGCAGGCGGCGCCAAGGCGGTGATTATCGGGGCCATTTCGCAGGACGGACTGGGCAACCTGGTTGCCGACCTGAAGAAAAAAGGCGTGCACGTGGTTGACGCCTACAACGGCATCGCCTCGAAAGACGTCGACGCCCATGTGCTGACGATACCCAGCGACGAGGGCTTGCGCGCGGGCCGTTATCTGGCCGCCAAGCATCCGGCAGGCAGCCCTGCGGTCAAGGTGGCGTGGCTGCCGGGTCCGGCCGGCGCAGGCTGGGTCGAGCTGTTCAACAGCGGCTTTCTGGAAGGCATCAAGGGCAGCGCCGTACAGATCGCAGAAACCAAATACGGCGACACCGGCAAAGAGATTCAGGCCCGCCTGATCGAAGACCTGCTGCAAACCCATAAAGACATCGACTACGTGGTCGGTACGGCCGTTACCGCCGAAGCCGCGGTGCCCGTATTGCGCGCTCGCGGTATTACCGACAAAACCAAAATTGTCTCGGTCTACACCACCCCCGGCGTCTACCAGGGCGTCAAGTCAGGCGCCATCGAGGCCGCCGGCATGGCGCCGGTGGTGCTGGTCGGACGCATCGCCGTTGATCAGGCCATACGCCTGATCGAAGGTAAGAACGTTCATCGCAACGTCGGCCCGGTCGGCCGTGTTTACCAGAAGCAAGATGTTGACTCGCTGGATATCGAAACCGTGCTTGCCCCCGACAACTTCCGTCCTGTCTTCCGGGTCAGCGCAAAATGACACAGCAGGCTCATGCCCTGGATCAGGGCATCACCTCGTCTCTTGCCGCCCCGGTGCTAAGCACACAGGGGCTAAGCAAGTGCTACGGCGCGCATTATGCATTGCGCAACGTCAGCATCGATCTGATGCCCGGCCAGGTGCACGTGATGTTCGGCGAGAACGGCGCAGGCAAATCAACGCTTATTTCCATGATTGCCGGCGCCAATCAGCCCAGCAGCGGGCACATACAGATGGACGGCATGCCCGTAAAGCTTGATTCCGTGGCGCAGGCGCGCGCGCTTGGGGTGCGCGCCGTTTTCCAGGAGTTCTCGCTGATTCCGCACCTTACCGTCGCTCAGAACATTGTGCTGGGCGAGGAGCAGGTCGGCCCTTTCGGCTTTCTGGCCAAATCATTGATGTGCCGCCGCGCCGCGCGGCTGATCACCGACCTGGGCTTCGACCTTGATCCGGACACGCCCGTTGAGCAACTAGCCCGGGGCAGGCAGCAAATGGTCGAAATCTGCAAGGCCGCGGGCCATTCGCCTCGCGTGCTGATTCTGGACGAGCCCACCGCGTCATTGTCAGAACATGATACGCAGGCCTTGTTCGCCCTGGTGCGAAAGCTCAAAAGCCAGGGTTCGGCCATTGTCTACATTACGCATCGCATGCACGAGATCGCCGAGATCGGCGACAAGGTCAGTGTGCTGCGCGACGGCCAGTTGGTGGCCACCGTCAACGCCGACACACCGGAAGACGAGCTGATCCGGCTGATGACGGGACGCACCGTTTCCGACATTTATCCGGCGCCCGTCACGCGGCCCGGCGCTGTGCGCCTGTCGATCAAAGAACTGGCGGGCGCCGACGGCTGCGTTCTTGATGCCAGCCTGGACGTGCGGGCCGGCGAAATCGTAGGCCTGGCCGGCCTGGTCGGTTGCGGCAAAAGCGAATTGGGCCAGGTGGTGTTCGGCGCCGCCAAGCGCTTGTCGGGCCGGGTCGAGCTCGACGGCAAGCCGGTGCATTTCAAGCACCCCGCCGACGCGATTGAAAGCGGTTTATGGTACAGCCCGCCCGATCGCAAGCACGACGGCCTTGCCCTGGTTCGCCCCGCCTTTGACAACATGGCGTTGTCGTCGCTGCAGTTCGGGCGCCGGCCCAGCCGGCTGCGCCGCCCCCGGCAAGAAGACAGGCTGGTCTCGGGCCTGGCAAGCAAGGTGGAGTTTCCGTTTGCGCGACGCGGCGAATCGGTGGCTAATTTTTCGGGCGGCAATCAGCAAAAAGTGTTGCTGGCCAAAGGCCTTGCCCAAGACATCGACGTGTATGTGTTTGATGAGCCCACCGTGGGTGTCGACGTCGGCGCACGCCAGGCCATCTACAAGTACTTCAACGAACTTAGCGCGGCCGGCGCCGCGATTCTCTTGATTTCATCTGATCTGTCCGAGCTGCTGGGCTTGTCGCACCGGTTGTTGGTCATGCGGGAAGGCAGGACAGTGGCCGAATTTGCGCGGGCCGATTTCGACCAGCACGCCATCCTCGAACAGTTCTTTAATTGAATTACGCCCATGAACACCATGACTACTTCCGCAACCGGCTCTGCAGCGGCCGCCAAGAAAACCGTTTCTTGGCAATGGTTGCATACCCATCGCTCGGCCGCCGTGCTGATTTTTCTCTTCGTCGGCTCGCTGGTGGTTTTCTCGCTGTCGGCACCGGGCTTCCTGACACTGGACAACTTCACCAACGTGGGTCGCCAGTCAGTGTATCTGCTGATTGTGTCGCTGGCCCAACTTATTGTGCTGATCGCCGGCGGGCTTGATCTTTCAGTGGGCATGATCGTCGCCCTGGCTTCGGTGGTGGGCGCCACGGTCATGGCGGCGGTGCTTCAGGCCATGCCCGATTCGCCCTGGCTGGCGATGCTGGCAGGTAGTGCGGCAGCGCTGGCCGCCGGCGGACTGGTCGGTCTGGTCAATGGCTGGGGTACCGCCGTGCTGCGCATTCCCGCATTCATGATGACACTGGGCATGTCCTCGGTTGTATTCGGCATTACGCTTTTCATCAGTGGCGGCATACCCATTTACGGCCTTCCCCCCGAATTTGGCGCCACGTTCGGCTTTGGACAATTGGCAGGCATACCCATACCCGTTCTGGTGGCCCTGCTAATGGTGGCATTGGTCTATGGGCTGCTTGAGTGGACACGCTTCGGACGCCACCTGTACGCCACCGGCGGCAACCTGCGCGCGGCCATGTTGTCGGGCGTGCGTACCTCGCGGGTCATCATTACTGCATTCGGTCTGGCCGGGGTGCTATCGGCGCTGACCGGCCTGCTGCTTACCGCCCGGCTCGACACCGGCGAATCCAATATCGGCTCGAGCCTTCCGCTGGAATCGATCGCCGCCTGCGTTATTGCCGGCGTTGCCTTGTCGGGCGGTGTGGGCCGCAGCCTTGCCGTGGTGGTGGGCACCCTGCTGATCGTGTTCGTGCAAAACGGCATGAACCTGATGCAAATCGGCGCTTACGCACAAACCATGGTTATTGGCGCGATTCTTATCTTTGCCATGGCCCTGACCAGACGATAACGACGCTGCCATACCGCCACCCCAGAACATAACAATACGGATCCATGCCGCCTGAGCACGGCCATGGAACCACCCAGAACACAAATTTTTTCAGGAGATCACCCATGAACGCGCCCTTGCAACAAGAACAAAGCGTCGTCAACCGCGACTACATTCCTTTCACCGGACAAGAATACCTGGACAGTCTGGACGACGGCCGCGAGGTCTGGATCTATGGCGAGCGTGTCGGAAAAATCACCGATCATCCGGCCTTCCGCAATTCGGCCCGGATGATCGCCCGCATGTATGACGCGCTGCATGACCCCGCCAAAAAGCAAATACTGACCACGCCCACCGAATGGGGCGGCTTTACACACCGCTTCTATCGTGCGGCATCCAATATCGAAGAACAGGTCGCATCGCGCGACGCGATTGCGGAATGGCAGCGCATGGCCTGGGGCTGGATGGGCCGCTCGCCCGACTACAAAGGTTGCTTCCTGGGCACACTGGGCGCCAACGCCA
>NZ_DATJBQ010000134.1:0-10512 GCF_035515275.1 Pusillimonas sp. | reverse complement strand
CCGCTTATCCAGAACGTTCCGGCTTCGCGCCTGTTCGACGAAATGCTCAAGCTGCTCACTTGCGGCCATGCCATGAGCTGCCTTCGTCAACTGCGCGAGCTGGGGCTGCATCAAGGCCTTTTGCCGTTCATCGACACGCTGTTCGAAACCCCCGAAGGCGAAGAGTTTGTCTCGCTGGCGCTTGAACGCACCGACACCCGCGTGCGTTTGGGCAAGTCGGTCAGCCCCAGCTTTCTGTTCGCCGCCCTGCTTTGGAAACTGGTGAACAAGCGCTGGGTGGCAATTACCGCGCAGGGCGAGCACTCCATTCAAGCACTGGTTCAGGCCGCCGACGAGGTCATCGATCAACAAACGCGCACGCTGGCCATACAACGCCGTTTCCAGGCCGACATGCGCGAAATCTGGTTCATGCAGCCTCGCTTCGAAAAAGCCTCGCCTCGAACGATCTGGCGCATGCTTGATCATCAAAGGTTTCGCGCTGCGGTCGATTTTCTTCAACTGCGAGCCGAAGCGCACGAAGTCGACAGCGTGCAAGCACAGTGGTGGATGGATCTGGCCGACGCCGATAGTATCGAACGCACGCACATGATCGACGAATACCAGCGCCAAAACGCGGGCACAAGCTCGGCCAAGCCGCGCAAGCGCCGGCGCAGACGCAAACCGTCTGCAGCTCAGTCAAACGACATCAGCGCTTGATTCTGGTCGGCCATGGTCAAAAAGCCTGAATCCGGTGAACCCCAATGGGTGACCGCCTATATAGGCCTGGGAGCCAATCTGGGCGATGCCCAAGCCACCTTGCTGATGGCCGCCCAGCGCCTTGCACAGACGCAAGGCGTCAGGCTGTTCGAGCTTTCGCCTTTGTACCGAACCGCGCCCATCGACTCAAGTGGACCCTATTACATCAATGCAGTTGCCGCGCTGCAAACCCGCCTCTGCGCGCATGAACTGCTTGACGCCCTGCAAGCCCTGGAACAGCAGCACGGAAGAGAGCGCCCTTATCGAAACGCCCCGCGCACGCTTGATCTGGACCTGCTTTTATACGGAGACGACCGGATAGAAACAGAACGCCTGACCGTGCCGCATCCACGCATGCACCAACGGGCTTTTGTACTGCGTCCGCTTTTCGATCTGGCTCCGGACCTGCAGCTCGAAGGCAAGAAACTGACCGAGCTGCTAAAAGGCTGTGCCGATCAAGAACTCGAAGCGCTTTCCTGACTACCGCCGGCAGCCAAATAAAAACGGCAAGGCTGATATTGCCTTGCCGTTTGCACCAACCATGACCTCAGCGAACAGACTCAGGCCGGCACGACCGGAATCTGCGCGATACGCATTTTCCATTGTTTGGGGCCGGTTTCGTGTACCGAGGTACCGCCGGCGTCAACAGCCACCGTGACCGGCATGTCTTTGACGTCGAACTCGTAAATGGCTTCCATGCCAAGATCTTCAAACGCTACGACCTTGGCGCCACGAATAGCCTTGGATACCAGGTAGGCCGAACCGCCCACCGCCATCAGGTATGCGGAACCATGCTTGCGAATGGACTCGATGGCCACCGGGCCGCGTTCCGCCTTGCCGATCATGGAGATCAGGCCGGTTTTTTCAAGCATCATGTCGGTGAACTTGTCCATGCGCGTGGCGGTGGTCGGGCCTGCAGGGCCCACCACTTCTTCGCGCACCGGGTCGACCGGCCCCACATAATAAATAACGCGATTGGTAAAGTCGACGGGCAGTTGTTCGCCGCGCTCGAGCATTTCTTGAATGCGCTTGTGCGCCGCGTCGCGACCGGTCAGCATCTTGCCCGAAAGCAACAAGGTCTGCCCTGGCTTCCAGGCGGCTACCTGCTCTTTGGTCAGGGAGTTCAGATCGACCTGCTGCGACTTGTTGTAGTCGGGCGCCCAATTGACGTCGGGCCAATCGGAAAGCGCGGGCGGCGTCAGTTGGGCCGGCCCCGAGCCGTCAAGCGTGAAATGAACGTGACGCGTGGCGGCACAGTTGGGGATCATGGCCACCGGCTTGGATGCCGCATGGGTGGGGAAGGTGTTGATCTTCACGTCCAGCACCGTAGTAAGCCCGCCCAGACCCTGGGCACCAATACCCAATGCATTGACCTTTTCGTAGAGCTCGATACGCAGCTCTTCAAGCTTGTTTTCCGGGCCACGCAGCAACAGCTCGTACATATCGATGTCGTCCATCAGGGCTTGCTTGGCCATTAGCATGGCTTTTTCGGCCGTGCCGCCCACACCGATGCCCAGCATTCCCGGCGGGCACCAGCCTGCGCCCATTTGGGGTACGGTTTTCAGCACCCAGTCGACCAGGGAGTCGCTAGGGTTGAGCATGACGAACTTGGTCTTGTTTTCGGAACCGCCGCCCTTGGCTGCCACCTGCACGTCGACCGTATCACCGGCCACCAGCTCGACGTTGACGATACAGGGAGTATTGTCGCGTGTGTTCTTGCGCGTAAAGAGCGGATCGGCCAACACCGACGCACGCAGGGGGTTCTGAGGGTCAAGATAGCCCCGGCGTACGCCTTCGTCGCAAAGCTCTTGCAAGCTGCGCTGTGTATCGAGCCGCACGTTCATGCCGATCTTAAGAAAGACGTTGACAATGCCGGTGTCCTGGCAAATGGGGCGACGCCCCTCGGCGCACATGCGCGAATTGGTCAGAATCTGAGCAATGGCGTCCTTGGCCGCCGGGCTTTCTTCGCGCTCGTAGGCGCGCGCCAGATGCTGGATATAGTCGGCTGGATGGTAATAACTGATGAACTGCACCGCGTCAGCCACGGATTGGATCAAGTCGTCTTCTTTGATGATGGTCGTCATAACGGTCTGGAATAAAAACAAAAAGCCGGTGCCGGGCGTTGTGGCGGCCGATGTAGCCTATGGCCGCCACAACGCCACGACGACGGAACATGAATGCTATTTGCCGGTCCACACCGGCTTGCGTTTTTCCGCAAACGCGGTGGCGCCCTCTTTAGCGTCGGCCGAGGCAAAAATAGGTGCGGTGCGCGGGCGCTGCAGGTCGAACATGTCGGACTGGCGCCAATCTTTGGATGCCACGATGATTTCTTTGGCGGCCTGCACAGCCAGGGGTCCGTTTTCGGCAATGATGCGGCCCAAGGCCAATGCACCTTCAAGCGCCTTGCCCGGCTCGACCAGGCGGTTGACCAGGCCGAAGTGGTGGGCGCGCTCGGCGGGGAACATTTCGCCGGTCAGAATGACTTCGAGCGCGATATGGTGCGGAATGCGCTGAGGCAGGCGCAGCATGCCGCCCGAACTGGGCACCAGGCCGCGCTTGGTTTCGGGCAGGCCGAAATTGGCATTGTTGGCAGCCACGATCAGGTCGCAAGCCAGGGCCAGCTCGCAGCCACCAGCCAGCGCGTAGCCTTCAACCGCGGCAATCAGCGGCTTGCGCGGGGCTTTTTCGCACAAGCCGCCAAAGCCACGGCCCTCGACAAGCGGACGCTGGCCGGTAGCGGCAAAAGCCTTAAGATCCATGCCCGACGAAAATGTGCCGCCCGCCCCGGTAAGAACGCCCAATGCCACGCTGTCGTCTGCGTCCATGCGCTCGAACACCTGGGCCATGGCCAGGGCTGTTTCGTAGTTGATGGCGTTGCGGGCATCGGGGCGGTTGATGGTGATGACAAGCACTCGGTCGATCACTTCCGTCTTGACTAGATCCGACATAAAAAAGTCTCCGTAGGGCCACGCCGGGCCTGACAGCCTGGGTTCAACGGCAACAGGCGCGGCAAAAGCTAAAGTGGGTGTAACCCAGTATCATACGACCAATGCTCCCCTCACCACAAAACGCGCCCAGGCACCGGTCAATGGCCGCGTCTGTGCGCCCCGGAAATCTCACTTTGCGAACCACGTTAAAATTGAAAAATTTTGCGGCTTTTCGCGCCTTGCGCTTTACTGACTTTTGCTCATGCTCACCTTTCAGCAAATCATCCTGAAACTCCAGCAGTACTGGGATCAACAAGGTTGCGCCCTTTTGCAGCCCTACGACATGGAGGTGGGTGCCGGCACGTCGCACACCGCGACCTTCTTGCGATCGATTGGGCCCGAACCCTGGCGCGCCGCCTATGTGCAGCCCTCGCGCCGCCCCAAAGACGGTCGCTACGGCGAGAACCCCAACCGCCTGCAACACTATTATCAATACCAGGTGGTGCTCAAGCCTGCACCGCCCGAAATCCTGGATCTGTACATTGATTCGTTGCGAGCCCTGGGAATCGACCCCGCACAGCACGACATCCGCTTTGTCGAAGACGATTGGGAAAACCCCACCTTGGGGGCCTGGGGCCTGGGCTGGGAAGTCTGGCTCAACGGCATGGAAGTGACGCAATTCACGTATTTTCAGCAAGTGGGCGGGCTGGACTGCACCCCCGCCACGGGCGAGATCACCTACGGCCTTGAGCGGCTGGCCATGTACCTGCAGGGCGTCGAAAGCGTCTACGACCTGGTCTGGACCACCGGCAAAGACGGCCGGTCCGTGCTCTACCGCGACGTCTTCCATCAAAACGAAGTCGAGCAATCGACCTACAACTTCGAATACGCCTCAACCACCATGCTGTTCGCCCATTTCAACGACTACGAGGCCGAAGCCGCCCGGCTCATTGAAGTACCGCTGGCACTACCGGCCTACGAGGCCACGCTCAAGGCGGCCCACACGTTCAATATGCTGGATGCCCGGGGCGCCATCAGCGTCACCGAACGGGCTGCCTACATTGGCCGGATTCGCAATTTGTCGCGCAGTGTTGCGCAAGCCTATTACGACTCGCGCGAAAAGCTGGGCTTTCCCATGCTTGCCTCGCAGACGGAGGCAGCACGATGAGCCAGGCACAATCCCGTCCGCTGCTGATTGAGCTGCTGACCGAAGAACTACCCCCAAAGGCACTGCAAAAGCTGGGCGAAGCGTTCGCCCAGGGCATCCGCCAAGTGCTTGAAAGCAAAAACCTGGTCAGTGGCGAAAGCGTCATGGCGCACTTTGCCACGCCGCGTCGCCTGGCGGTGCTGCTCGACTCGGTATTGGGTCAGGCGCCCCAACAAAGTTACAGCGAAAAGCTCATGCCCGTTAAGGTGGGCCTGACCGAAAGCGGCGAACCCACCCCCGCCCTGCTCAAAAAGCTGGCCGGAAAAGGCCTGCAGCATCTTCAACCCGCCGACCTTATTCGCGAATCCGACGGCAAGCAAGAGTACCTGTATGCCAACGGCATGGCGCAAGGCGCGATGCTCACCGAAGGCTTGCAAGAGGCCATTGACACCGCCATTGCGAACTTGCCCATTCCGAAAGTCATGCGCTATCAATTGGCTGACGGCGTCACATCGGTCAGGTTCGTGCGCCCGGCACACGGGCTGGTCGCGCTGTGGGGCGCCGACATTATCGAGGTGGAAGCGCTGGGCCTGAAGGCCGGCCGCCGTACCGCCGGGCACCGCTTCATGGGCAGCCAGACGCTTGAAATCCCCGACGCAACCGCATACGAGAATCTGCTGAAAGAGCAAGGCAAGGTCATTGCCTCGTTCTCGCAACGCCGCAGCGACATCCAGGCCCAGCTTGACGAGCACGCCGCACGCCTGGGCGCAATCCTGGGCACCGACCCCGAAGTCGAGGCCCTGCTCGACGAGGTCACGGCGCTGGTCGAACATCCCACGATTTACGCCGGGCAGTTCGACCCCGTGTTCCTCGAGGTACCGCCCGAGTGCCTGATCCTGACAATGCGGCTCAACCAAAAATATTTTCCGCTGTTCGAGCCCGCCACCGGCAAGCTCACGCACCATTTTCTTATCGTCAGCAATATGCGCGTGGACGACCCTCGCAACATTGTCCAGGGCAACGAACGCGTGGTTCGGCCCCGCCTGGCCGATGCGCGGTTCTTCTTTGACCAAGACCGCAAGCAGCCGCTGGTCGACAGCGTTGCGGCACTGGCAGACAGCGTCTATCACAACAAGCTGGGCTCGCAGCTTCAGCGCACCGAGCGTGTGCGCAAAATTGCCGTTTACCTGGCCCAGAAGCTGGGCGCCGATACTTCGCTGGCTGATCGCGCCGCCCTGCTGGCCAAAGCCGACCTGGTGTCCAATATGGTGGCCGAGTTTCCCGAGCTGCAAGGCATCATGGGCGCCTACTACGCACAGGCCGACGGCGAGCATCCCGACGTTGTGGCGGCGTTGCGCGACCAGTACCGTATTCGCCTTGACGCGCCGGTCGACACCACATCGCTGGTCGGCACCATATTGTTCATTGCCGAGCGCGCCGAAACCCTGGTGGGTATTTGGGGCATCGGCCTGGTTCCCACGGGCGAGCGCGATCCTTACGGCTTGCGCCGGGCTGCGCTGGGCATTATCAGTGCCTTCGAGCAGCTAAGCGCAGGTGCCTATTTATCGGTGCCCGACGACTCGCGCCTGACCGTCTCGCAGTTGCTCGACGCCGCCTTTGCCACATTCAACCCTGCCGATATTGCGGCCGACACGCCGCGGGCGGTGCAAGGGTTTATTTACGAGCGATATCGCAATCAGCTTGCGGCGGACCACGACAAAAATGTGATTGATGCCGTGTTGGCGCCCGAACCTCCGTTGCATGAAGTGCGCGCCCGCATCGAGGCGTGTGCAACGTTTGCCCGGCGTCCCGAGGCCGAAAGCCTGGCCGCCGCCAACAAGCGCATCGGCAACATTCTCAAGAAAAGCGACGAAGCTGCGTCGCAGGTTGACGCAGCCAAGCTCACCGAAGAAGCAGAGCGCAGCCTGGCCAAGGTTATTGCACAGATCAAACCGGCCGCGCAGGAACAGTTCGAACAAGGCGACTTCACCTCGAGCCTGGCCACACTGGCCCAGGCACGAAGCGCAGTTGACACCTTTTTCAACGACGTCATGGTCATGGCTGAAGACCCTGCGGTGCGCGCCAACCGGCTTGCGCTGCTGACCGAGCTGCATGCCATCATGAACCGCGTCGCCGATATTTCCAGGCTTGCATCGTGAAGCTGGTTATTCTTGATCGCGACGGGGTCATCAACTACGACAGCCCAAGCTTTGTCAAGACTCCCGCCGAGTGGGCGGCACTGCCGGGTAGCCTCGAGGCGATTGCCCGGCTGTCGCAGGCAGGCTGGCGAGTGGTTATTGCCAGCAACCAATCGGGCCTGGCACGCGGGCTTTTCGATATGGAAACCCTTAACGCCATCCATGCCAAGCTGCGCATCGAACTGGCGCAATTTGGCGGCCATGTCGATTCGATCTTCATCTGCCCCCACGGTCCGGACGACAACTGCCAGTGTCGCAAGCCCAAGCCCGGCATGTATCTGGACATCGCCCGGCGCTATGACGTCAACCTGAAAAACGTGCCCGCTGTGGGCGATTCGTTGCGAGACCTGCAGGCCGCTGCTGAAGCCGGGTGTACTCCATGGCTGGTGCTGACCGGCAACGGCGAAAAAACGCGCAACAGTGGGCAGTTGCCTCCCGGAACCCAAATCGCCGACGACCTGGCCCAGATCGTCGACCGCTGGCTCGAAGCCTAGGCCCCACCCATGATGGCTGCATTGCGCTCCACCCTTTTTCTGCTTTTTCTGATCATTACGGTCATACCCTATTCTTTTGCCTGCGTGCTGTGGGCGCCGCTACCGCGCAAGTGGCGCTACCGGCTGACAGTGGGCTGGCCGCGCCTGGCCGTCTGGGGCGCCAAGTTCTTTACCGGCATACGGTGGCAATTCAAGGGGTACCAGAACCTGCCCGACGCACCGGTCGTCATATTGAGCAAACACCAATCAGCCTGGGAAACCCTGTTCCTGCCTGCCTACCTCCCCCGCGAGGTCTGCTTCGTATACAAGAAAGAGCTTCATCGCGTTCCGTTCTTCGGGTGGGGGCTGGCCTTGCTGCGCATGATCCCAATTAACCGCAGCAAAGGGCGCGACGCCTTCGAGCAAGTGGTACGGTTGGGCCAGCAGCGCCTGGACGAAGGGCGTTGGCCCTTGTTGTTTCCCGAGGGCACCCGCATTGCCCCCGGCAAGGTGGGGCGGTATAAAATGGGTGGCGCCTTGCTGGCAACCCGCACCGGTGCAATGGTTGTACCCATCGCGCACAATGCGGGCGAATGCTGGCCAAGAAACTCGTTTTTAAAGCGCCCCGGTCTTATAACCGTTTCCATCGGTCCGCCCATTCCAACAGCCGGGCTTGAAGCAGAGGAAGTCAATCGCAAAGTCCAGGAATGGATCGAAAACGAAATGCGACAGCTCAACCCCGAACGCTATGCCGCTCGAGAATAGTCAGCTTGGCCTGTTCGAGCACGACGATGCGTCGCCTGCTGCGCCGCGCCCAGTTGTTTCGCCCGCGCCTGGGCCCCGCGCCGACACCCCTGTACCCATCTTTCGTCCGCCCAGCCTGCCCCCCGGCGCCCGCTGGCGCGAGGTCCAAACCCAGGCTCAGATCATCGGTTTTGTCCTGCGGCGTTCGCGCCGCAAAAGCATCGGCCTGGTGGTCAATGACGACGGCCTGCAGGTGACTGCGCCAAATTGGGCCACCTTGAGCCAGGTCGACACCGCCATACACGAAAAAACCCGCTGGATCCTCGACAAATTGCGGGCCTGCCACAAGCGGCAACAGCACTTGTCCATCGAAAACACCTATTGGACAGAAGGTGCCCACATTCCATATTTTGGGCAGCGCATCGAGCTCGGCCTTGGGCAAGCAGGCCAGAACCATTTGTTCAGCGGCAACCGCTACACCCCCACTGAAGGCGACCGCCTGCAGCTTGCCCTGCCTCGCGATGCCGACCACTTGCGCGTGCGCGACAGCGTCCACTCATGGCTGCAGGCCGGCGCGCGCGAATGGTTCGAGCAAAGGCTGCAGCATTTTTTAAGTGCAAACGGCCTGACCATAAAGCGGTGGCGCCTGTCGTCGGCCGCCACACGCTGGGGTTCGTGCAGCAGCGATGGCAACATCATGCTCAACTGGCGTCTTATCCACTTTGAACACGACATCATCGATTACGTGATCGTTCACGAAATTGCGCATTTGCGTCAGATGAATCACAGCAAAGACTTCTGGCGCGAAGTCGAACGCATGCTGCCGGGCTTCGAGAACGCCCGAAATGCCTTGCGCCGGCACGATCCGTCATCCCTGCCACTAATCTGAAAGGAGATTCAAATGCGTTTACTACACACCATGCTTCGCGTCGGCGACCTGGAGCGATCGCTGGCCTTTTACACCGACGTGCTGGGCATGACACTTTTGCGCCGCAAAGATTACCCGGACGGCAAATTTACCTTGGCCTTTGTCGGTTATCAGCCCGAGAGCGAAGGCGCCGTGCTGGAGCTGACACACAATTGGGAAACGTCTTCGTATGACCTGGGCAACGGCTACGGGCACATTGCACTCGAGGTCGACGACGCCTACGCCGCCTGTGAAAAAATCAAGGCAAAAGGCGGCCGTGTGGTACGCGAAGCGGGCCCCATGAAGCACGGCCAGACCGTCATCGCCTTCGTCGAAGACCCCGACGGCTATAAGGTAGAGCTGATACAAGCTGATTCGCGCGTCGACTAAACCATCCGACAAGACTGCGCGGTCACGGCACGCCTTGCTGCATGACCGCGCCGGCAACCCCACTGCTAGCGACCCAATGTCGTGACACTGCCCGAACGCCCATTTTCTATACTGATGACGGCATCCGCCAATGCAGCCACGTCGTCCTCGTCATGGGTGATCAAGATCAAGGGAATCTCCACCCGATCCAGCAGTTCATTCAATTCCTGCCTTAACTTCAACCGCAACTGACGATCCAGCGCTGCAAACGGCTCATCCAGCAACAGGGCCCGCGGCTTTGCCACCAGGGCACGGGCCAGTGCGGTTCTTTGCCGCTGCCCGCCCGACAGCTGCTCGGGGTACTGGTTGGCAACCGATTCCAGATGAAAAGCCTCGATCCACCGCGTTACCGTCTCGTGCTGAAAATTGCGGCGGGGGTTGAACAACCCCCGCCGCAGCCCAAAGGCAATATTCTGCGTAACGGTAAGGTGAGGGAACAACGCATAGTCCTGGAACACATAGGCCAGGCCGCGCTGCTGCGGCGACAGGCTGATTTTTTGTTGGCGGTTGAACAACCAGGTGCCGTTCAGCTGCACATGGCCGTCGTCGGGTGTTTCAAGACCGGCGATCAGTCTTAGCGTCATGCTTTTCCCGGCGCCCGACGGCCCAAACAAAACCAGACGACGCACGTTGCTTTGAAAGCTGACATCGAGCTCGAAATGATGCTTGCGCGTCTCGAACCGTTTTCGAAGGTGTACATCCCAAACCATTAGCCGACCTTATGATTGCCCGGGAACCCGACCGGGCATTAATCGGCCTGCAGCCAGCAGCACCGCAATACACGTTACGGAAGTGACCAGCACCAGGAAGTTGGCCAGGTCGTCTTGCCCCGCCTGAACCGCTTCATACACAGCAATGGACAAGGTCTGGGTCTTTCCGGGTATGCTGCCGGCGACCATCAGCGTGGCCCCGAACTCGCCCGCAGCTCGCGCAAACGACAGCAGCAAACCGG
>NZ_DATJBQ010000133.1:0-17337 GCF_035515275.1 Pusillimonas sp. | reverse complement strand
CCGGGCGTAAAGCGTCGCGAGGTTTGGGCCTGGGCGATGTACGACTTTGCCAACTCCGGCTACACCACTGTTGTCATCACTACCGTCTTCAGCACGTACTTTGTGGGCGTGGTCGCCGAGGGGCGTTCGTGGGGCACCCTGGCCTTTACCCTGGCCTTGTCCCTCTCTTATATGGCGGTCATGTTCAGCATGCCCGCGTTGGGTGCACGTGCTGATGCTCGCGCCCGAAAGCGGCGCCTGTTGTTTACCAGCACTGTCGGCTGTGTCATTGCCACCGCCTTGCTGGCCTTGGTTGGGCCCAACGATATCGCTCTGGCCATGGTGTTGCTGGCCGCCTCTAATTATTGTTATTGCGTCGGCGAGTCTGTGGTGGCCGCTTTCCTGCCCGAAATAGCCCGCCCCGAAGCCCTGGGCCGAGTGTCGGGATGGGGTTGGGGGTTTGGATATTTCGGCGGCATGCTGACCTTGGGGCTTTCACTGGCATTGGTGAGATGGGCCTCGGCCCAGGGGGCTCAGGCGCATCAGTACGTGCCGTACGTCATGCTGCTTACGGCGCTTTTGTTTTCCGTAGCGGCCGTGCCGTCGTTTTTGCTTTTGCGTGAACGCAGCGCCCCCAATAATCGCCCGGCTGTGGGCTGGGCCAGGCGCCTGATCAACGCCTGGCACGAAACCGGCGTGCATTTTTCCGATTTTCGCCTGCTGCTTGTTTGCGGTGCCTTCTATCACGCGGGAATCTCGGTGGTGGTCACCCTTGCGGCTGTCTACGCCAACCAGGCCATGGGTTTCACCATGGCCCAGACCATGGTGCTGGTCTTTACGGTCAATATCGCGGCGGCGGCCGGCGCATTGTTGTTCGGTCATTTTCAAGACAAGGCGGGACATAAAAGAGCGCTGACCATCACCCTGTGGGGGTGGGTCGTCATGGTGCTGGTGGCCTATTCCGCCATACAGGTATGGGTGTTCTGGGTCGCCGCTGCGTTAGCCGGACTATGCATGGGAACGAGCCAAAGCGCGGGCCGTGCCATGGTGGGCGGTCTGGCCCCCAGCGGACGCCTGGCCGAGTTCTATTCACTCTGGACATTCGCCACCCAGTTGGCAGCCGTCGTGGGGCCGCTCAGCTACGGCCTTGTCACCTGGATCACAGGCGGCAACCATCGTCTGGCGCTACTTATCACTGGTCTGTTCTTCATTGCGGGGTTGCTGGTATTGGCGCGTATGGACTTTGCGCGAGGCGCCCGGGTGCGCGATACTGTACAGATGTAAGCGTCCAGTCAGAACAGGCGGTTATTAACTACCTCAGGACAACAACCAATATAGGAGTCAGTCATGTCTAGTGCGATCGAATCAGTCCTGATCGAGAAACGCGTGTTTCCGCCTTCAAAGGCGCTTGTCGAGCAGGCCAATATATCGGGCATGGACGCTTATCAGGCTTTGTGCAAAGAGGCCGAGACATCTCCTGATGAATTCTGGGGGCGCCTCGCGCGCGAAGAACTCGTCTGGACCAAGCCGTTTTCGCAGGTTCTCGACGACTCGGACGCGCCGTTCTACAAATGGTTCGCCGACGGCGAGCTGAACGTGTCCGCCAACTGCCTGGATAAGCATCTCGGTACCCCGACGGCCGACAAAACCGCCATTATTTTCGAGGCGGACGACGGCAAGGTGACCAAGGTCAGCTATCGCGAACTGTACGCACGCGTGTGCGAGTTCGCCAACGGCCTGAAGTCGCTTGGGTACCAGGCGGGCGAGCGAGCCATTATCTATTTGCCCATGTCCATCGAGGCCGTGGTGGCGATGCAGGCTTGCGCCCGCCTGGGCATTATTCATTCTGTTGTGTTCGGCGGCTTTTCGGCCAAAAGCCTGAACGACCGTATTGTCGATGTTGGCGCAACCCTGGTCATCACGGCCGACGAGCAGATGCGCGGCGGCCGCAGTATTCCGCTCAAGCCGGCGGTTGACGAGGCTTTTGACATGGGCGGCTGCGAAGCCGTCAGCAAGGTTATTGTGTATCGCCGCACAGGCGGCGCGATCGAGTGGACAGAAGGCCGTGACGTCTGGATGCACGACGTGTGCGCCGGCCAACCCCAATGCTGTGACCCTGTGCCGGTCAATGCCGAGCATCCCTTGTTCATTCTTTATACCTCGGGTTCAACGGGCAAGCCCAAGGGGGTGCAGCATTCGTCGGGCGGCTATTTGTTGTGGGCACTATTGACCACACGCTGGACCTTCGACGCCAAAGACAGTGATGTTTACTGGTGCACCGCTGATGTGGGCTGGGTGACCGGCCATACCTATATTACATACGGGCCCCTGGCCGCCGGTCTGACTCAGGTGGTGTTCGAAGGCGTGCCCACCTACCCCGATGCGGGTCGCTTCTGGGAAATGATCCAACGCCACAAGGTCACGGTGTTTTACACGGCGCCTACAGCCATTCGTTCGTTAACCAAGGCAGCCGAAAGCACGCCCGAAGTTCATCCCCGCCAATACGACCTTAGCAGCTTGCGGATCATCGGCTCGGTAGGTGAGCCCATTAACCCCGAGGCGTGGATGTGGTACTACAAGAACGTGGGCGGCGAGCGTTGCCCGGTGCTTGATACATGGTGGCAGACTGAAACCGGCGCTCACATGATTACACCATTGCCGGGGGTCACCCCCTTGAAACCGGGGTCCTGCACGTTGCCGTTGCCTGGCATTGCCGCGGCCATCGTCGACGAGGCGGGCCACGACGTTCAGCCGGGCACCGGGGGCTTCCTGGCTGTCAAGCGCCCGTGGCCGGGCATGATCCGCGCCGTGTGGGGCGATCCCGAGCGGTTCAAAAGCAGTTATTTTCCGCCTGAACTCCAGGGTTATTACCTGGCCGGCGATAGTGCGCAGCGCGATGCCGACGGTTATTTCTGGATTATGGGCCGCGTCGACGACGTGCTGAACGTGTCGGGTCATCGTCTGGGCACCATGGAGGTCGAATCGGCACTGGTCGCTCACCCAATGGTGGCTGAGGCGGCTGTGGTGGGGCGCCCTGATGCCACCACGGGCGAAGCGGTTGTGGCATTTGTAGTATTGAATCGCGACCTGCCCGAAGGCGAAGAGGCGGTCGCCATTGCCAAGCAATTGCGCGATTGGGTGGCCCAAGAGATCGGTCCCATCGCCAAGCCGCGCGACATCCGCTTTGGCGAGAACCTGCCTAAAACCCGTTCGGGCAAGATCATGCGGCGCTTGCTGCGGGTGGTTGCCAAGGGCGAAGAGGTCACCCAAGACGTCTCCACCCTCGAGAACCCAGCAATTCTGGGGCAATTGTCGCAGTCGGTTTAGTGGTACGCCGTTTCTAACGTCAGGCCGGGCGGCTTCGCTGCCCGGCCTGAAGCTTATGTGCAGGCGTCTTTTTAGCGGAGCGAAATTTGAGCAGAAGTCAGGTGGATCACGTTGCTTTGTTGTTGATGGCATTGACGATCGCAATCTGGGGCAGCGGCTGGGTGATCATGAAGGGGTTGGTTCCCTATATCGGCCCGTTCGATCTGGTTGTTCTGCGATATGCCCTGGGCTTTCTGACCTTGCTGGCCATTGTGCTGGTCATGAGGCGGTCGCTTGCATTTCCGCCCTTTTGGCTGACCATCGGGGTAGCGGCGTTTCAAACCACGGCATACCAATGTCTGGTGCAAATGGCGCTGATCGCCGGGGGCACCGGCCGTGTGGTCATGGTGGCCTACACGATGCCGTTCTGGGTGGCGCTGTTTGCGTGGTTGTTGCTGGGCGACCGACCCACCCGGCGACACTGGGTCGGTTTTGCGCTGTCTGCCGTGGGGCTGCTTGCGGTGGTCAGCCCCTGGCAAGGGCTGGGCGGCATCGGCAGCACGCTGCTTGCATTGGCGGGGGGCGCGTGCTGGGCGTTGGGCATGGTGTTTAGCAAGATGATGTTCCAGCGCCATCGGCCCGATGTATTGGGCCTGACGATGTGGTTGATGTTGTTGGGTACGTTGATGACCCTGCCTTTTGCCGGGCTCATGCCCCAGCCGTCCGTTGTATGGAACCTTGAAACGGTTCTGGGCATTGTGTACCTGGGGGTTTTGGCTTCTGCAGCGGCCTGGGCCTTGTGGATGCTGGTGGTGCGACGCGTGGCCCCGACCGTTGCCGCCATGTCGGGTCTGGGCGTGCCCGTGTTGGCCATAGTTTTGGCCTGGATTCTGTTGAATGAACAACCGACCAACATCGAGTTGGTCGGCATGGTTTTGATGCTGGCCGGATTGGTGGTGGTAACGCTGGCGCCGATTCGCCGCTAGCCTGGCAGGGGTCAGCCTTGTCATGCTGGCGGCTGTTCCATTCGAGTTTTCGGGAGCCGGGGACGAAACCAGTTTGCACGCAGTGCTTTTTATTGTTCGAAGGTACTAACTATAATGCTATAGGTACAAATACCAGCATTCGATCGTCAGGATTAACATAATACCTATGGCGCCCGGCACGAGAGATCGGGCGTTTGCAAAGTGGCCGCTTGGCCAAGTCAAACGAACAAAAAAAGGAATCTCATGTTGCCCGAACGCTTAGCAGTCGGTTATAAAAATTTTCTCGAAGGCCGGTTTCAGACAGAGAGCAGGCGCTACGAAAGCCTGGCGCAACAAGGGCAAAAACCCCAGATCATGCTGATCGGATGCTGCGACTCACGTGTCTCGCCGGAAGTGATCTTCGATGCAGGCCCTGGTGAAATGTTCGTGGTCCGTAATGTTGCCAATCTGGTTCCCCCTTGCGACCCCGATGCCGAAACCTCACATCACGGCACCAGTTCGGCCATCGAGTTCGGCGTCAATGGCTTGAAGGTCAAACACATTGTGGTGCTGGGGCACGCGGCATGCGGCGGCATTAGTGCGTTTCACGACAAGCCCGAACCGCTCAGTCAGGGCGATTTCATCCGCAAGTGGATGGCGCAAATAGAACCTGTGGCAGAGCGTTTGGGTCCGTCGACGGGTGATCGCGATGCCGACCTCAAACGTCTTGAATTGGCCGTGGTCGAAGAAAGCCTCAACAACCTGCTTACTTTCCCCTTCGTGCGGCAAGCAGTAGAGCGAGGTGAGCTTGAGTTGCATGGCGCGTACTTCGGCGTGGCAACCGGGCTTTTGTTTTTGCGCGATCCAAAGTCAGGAAAATTCAAGGCAGTAACGGAAGAAGACGTCTGCTAAGGTTGTAGGCGAGCGGTGCCGCCATGGCCAGCATTCACATCAAAGGCTCGATACACGAACAGCATCGCGATGAACTCACGAAGCAAACGGCCCTGGCGGTACTCGACGAACTGCGCGGCACTGTAGTCATGAAGGCGCACGAAACCATGGCCTTCAGTATGGCCGACCCCGAGACGGCGTAGGCTGCGTTGCAGCCTGCAAGCAGCAGCGCGCGTTTCAAGCTGCCAGTTACCTGGTTGAAACGCGCGCTACGGATCTACATGCCGTTGTAGACCGGCCCCTCGCCCCCTTGTGGGGCAACCCACACGATATTTTGCGTGGGGTCCTTGATGTCGCAGGTTTTGCAATGCACACAGTTCTGCGCATTGATCTGCAGGCGGTCTTCACCGTTGTCGTCTTTAACAAATTCGTATACCGCCGCCGGGCAATAGCGCGCCTCGGGTCCGGCGTACTTGGCCAGGTTGACCGACACCGGAACGGCAGGGTCTTTCAGGGTCAGGTGAACGGGTTCGTCTTCTTCGTGGTTGGTGTTTGAAATGAACACCGAGCTCAGGCGATCGAACGTGAGCTTGCCGTCGGGTTTGGGATAGTCGATGCGGGCGCATTCGGCGGCAGGCTGCAAACAGGCGTGGTCGGGTTTGCTGTGGCGGATGGTCCAGGGCATTTTGCCTCGGAACAGCCACTGTTCGATGCCGGTCATCAGGGTACCGATGGTGCGGCCTTTCTTGAACCACTGCTTGAAGTTGCGCGATTTATTCAGTTCGGCGTGCAGCCACGATTGTTCGAAGGCTTGTGCGAAGGAGGTCAGTTCGTCGTGGCTGCGTTCGGCCGTAAGCGCCTCGAACGCGGCCTCGGCGGCCATGGCCCCACTCTTGATCGCCGCGTGGCTGCCCTTGATGCGCGAGGCATTCAGAAAGCCCGCCTCGCAGCCCACCATGGCGCCACCCGGGAAGGTAAGCTTGGGCAACGAAAGCAGGCCGCCGGCGGTTAACGAACGAGCGCCGTAGGCGATGCGTTTTCCGCCTTCGAATGTGCTGCGAATGGCGGGGTGAGTTTTGTATCGCTGAAATTCTTCAAAAGGCGACAGCCAGGGGTTGGCGTAATCAAGGCCGACCACCAGGCCAACCGCCACCAGGTTGTCGGACAAGTGATACAAGAACGAGCCGCCGTAGGTGTCGGAATCGAGCGGCCAGCCCGAGGTGTGCACCACCAGGCCGGGCTGCGATTGCGCCGGGTCGACCTCCCACATTTCTTTGATGCCTATCGCGTAGCTTTGCGGGTCGCGGCCTTGATCCAGCTTGTAGCGGGAAATTAGCTGGCGCCCCAAATGGCCGCGAGAGCCCTCTGCGAAGATGGTGTAGCGGGCGTGCAGCTCCATGCCGGGCTGGTAGTTGGCCGTGTGCGAGCCGTCGCGTGCCACGCCCATGTCGCCCGTGGCCACCCCCTTAACCGCACCGCTGTCGGTGTACAGAATTTCGGCAGCCGCAAACCCGGGGAAGATCTCGACACCCAGCGCTTCGGCCTGTTCGCCCAGCCAACGGGTGACGTCGCCCAGTCGCACCACATAGTTGCCGTGGTTCTGGAAGCATTCGGGCAATAGCCAGTTGGGTGTCGACCGTGAACCGTTGGGGGTCAGGAACAGAAACTTGTCTTCGGTTACGGGCACGTTCAAGGGCGCGCCTTTTTCTTTCCAGTCGGGAATAAGTTCGGTCAGCGCCTTGGGGTCCATGACCGCACCGGAAAGGATGTGTGCACCGACCTCGGCTCCTTTTTCCAGCACACAGACGCTGATCTCGCTTTGCCGTTGCTCGGCCAGCTGTTTGAGGCGGATGGCGGTAGCCAGGCCTGCGGGCCCGGCTCCGACGATGACTACGTCGTATTCCATTGATTCGCGCTCGGCCATGAGTATGGATCTCCCGTATTTAATGTTCTGTTCCGTGACGAGGACGCCCGGGGCGGCATGCCGCCTGGTTTATATAGCGTGACTGAATAGTAGTTAAGGCCGATTGTATTGCAGACGCGCGCCTTGTGGCCCGCAATGCGGGTCGGCGGCCGCGATGCTTGCCGTTATACTTGGTGTTCTTTGTTTCCCGCCGCAAAAGAGCGCCGCCATGTTGCAACACGCTGCATCCGCTACACCTCAGATTGGGCATGTTTTTGAATGCGTGATTCCGGTCCGTTGGGGTGACCAGGACGCCCTTGGTCACGTCAACAACACCCTGTACCTGAAATACTGCGAAGAAGCCCGCGCCCAGCTCTACACCTGCGCCGGCTATATGGTGCCTGGCGAACGCGAAGCGGTGCTGGTGCATGTTTCCTGCGATTTTCTCAAGCCGCTTATGTATCCGGCCACCGTTGTGCTGCGTTTTGTATTCACACGGCTGGGCCGTTCCAGCATGGAGTACGATTTTGTCATCGAGCGCCAGGACGAACCGGGGGTGGTCTATGCGCATGGCAAGAACATTACTGTCAATACCGACCCCGCCACGGGCAAGTCCTGCGCCTGGACTGCACAAGAACTCAACAATTTCGCCCGGTGCTTCGTCGCCGCAGCCGCCCCATGAAAGTAGGGGGCAGCAAGCCGCAGGCGCAGCGTGGGGGCATTTCTACTTTTTTTTGTTAACCGCCTCACGTCCGGTGTCACGCACCGGCGTTGTGGGCGAAACTTTGGGATGGAGTGATGGATAAAGTCTATACAAACGCCACAGAAGCGTTGAAAGGCATTGTGGCCGACGGGCAGACCATTGCCGTAGGGGGCTTTGGCTTATGCGGTATTCCCGATCTGCTGATCGAGGCGCTGCGCGATTCGAACGTTCAGAACCTGACATGCATCAGCAATAACGCCGGCGTAGACGGTCTGGGCCTTGGTCAGTTGCTGACCACGCGTCAGATCAAAAAAATGATCTCGTCGTATGTGGGTGAAAACAAGGAATTCGAGCGCCAATACCTGGCAGGCGAACTCGAACTCGAGTTCACGCCCCAGGGTACGCTGGCCGAGAAGCTGCGCGCCGGCGGCGCCGGCATTCCGGCATTCTTTACCCGTACAGGTGTGGGCACCCTGGTTGCCGAGGGCAAAGAGGTGCGCGAATTCGACGGCGATCAATATGTGCTCGAGCGCTCTTTGACGCCCGATGTTTCGCTGGTCAAGGCCTATATGGCCGACCGCAGCGGCAACCTGATCTTTCGTAAAACCGCGCGCAACTTCAATCCCAACGTGGCCATGGCGGGCAAGACCACAATTGTCGAGGTTGAAAAATTGGTCGGGACCGGAGAAATCGACCCCGATCAGGTACATCTGCCGGGCATTTATGTGCACCGAATCGTACTGAACGAAGACCCCGCCAAGCACATCGAGCACCGCACCGTGCGCAACGCCTAAGGAGACCAGAAAATGGCTTGGAATCGAGATGAAATGGCTGCGCGCGCCGCGCGTGAGCTGCAAGACGGTTTTTATGTAAACCTGGGTATCGGCATGCCCACCCTGGTGGCCAACCATGTTCCGCCCGGTGTCGAGGTGTGGCTGCAGTCTGAAAATGGCTTATTGGGCATTGGCCCGTTTCCTACCGAAGAGCAAATCGACGCTGACCTGATCAACGCCGGCAAGCAAACAGTGACGACGCTGCCGGGTTCGTCGTTTTTTTCATCGGCAGACTCGTTTGCGATGATACGCGGCGGCAAGATCAACCTGGCCATTCTGGGGGCCATGCAGGTCTCCGAGAAGGGCGACCTGGCCAATTGGATGATTCCCGGAAAAATGATCAAGGGTATGGGCGGTGCCATGGATCTGGTGGCCGGCGTGGGCAAGGTGGTCATTTTAATGGACCACGTCGCCCGCAAGAAAGACGGCACTGAAGACTTCAAGCTGTTGCCTGAGTGCACCTTGCCGCTTACCGGCGTGGGGGTGGTCGACCTGATCATCACCGACCTGGGCGTCATGGAGGTTACCGACAATGGTCTGAAGCTCGTCGAGGTCGCTCCGGGCGTCACCGTCGAAGAAATTCAGGCCAAGACCAAAGCCAGGCTCGACGTCTCCGCCGTTGCTTAAGCCGGTCTAGCCTGGGTACGCCCAATTGGTTTTCTACAGCGTCTATTTGCGAGAATGGGCGCTGTATTCGTTTTATCAAGGTAGATGTCATTATGGTTCCGTCCGTTTATGCCGACCGTATCAATGCCCTGCGCCAAGCCATGGCTGATCAGGGCGTCGACGCTTGCGTCGTGCTCTCGTCTGACCCGCACCTGTCCGAGTACCTTCCCGAGCATTGGCAGGCGCGTGCCTGGCTCAGCGGTTTCCAGGGCTCGGCGGGGACCTTGGTGGTCACAGCATCGTTTGCAGGGCTTTGGACCGACAGTCGCTATTGGGAGCAAGCCGTGGGCGATCTGGCCGGTACCGGCATCGAAACCATGCGGGCAGGCGCTGACGATGTGCCCGGCATTGTGCCTTGGCTGGCGGCGCAGTTGCCGCCGGCCGCCCGCGTAGCCGTGCACGGCCTGACCCTTAATATGCAAACGCATGAAACCTGGCAGGCCGACCTGGCCGCCAAGGGCATCGAACTGCTTACCGACATTGACCTGCCGGGCAAGGTGTGGCCCGACCGACCGGCCTTGCCCGCTTCGGTCATGTACGAACACCTGCCGCCCTTTGCCTGCCGAACCCGCAGCGAAAATCTGGTGGCTGTGCGTCAGGCCATGGCCCGTGAAGGGGTGGCCTGGCATTGGGTCTCTTCCCTGGACGATATTGCCTGGATGCTGAATCTGCGGGGTAGCGATGTTTCGTACAACCCGGTCTTCATGGCTCATGCTTTGGTGGGGCTGGAACACATCGTGCTATTCGTCGATGCCTCTCGCATCGAGCCGACCTTGCAAAAGCGGCTTGCCCAGGACGGTGTGCAACTTCGACCCTACGCCGAAGCAGCACAAGGTTTGGCGGGCGTATCCGCTGATCAGAAGATTCTGGTTGATCCGGTGCGCACCACGGTGGGCATCACGCAGCATGCCGTGGCGGGCCTGGTCCAGGCGGTTAACCCATCTCATATGCTCAAGGCCTGCAAAACCGATGCCGAGCTTGCCAATGTGCGCGGTGCCATGGAGCAAGACGGTGCGGCCCTGTGCGAGTTCTTTGCCTGGTTCGAGTCCGCCCTGGGCAAAGAGCGTATTACCGAACTGACCATTGATGAAAAGATCACGCAAGCGCGGGCTCGGCGCGAGCATTTCGTTTCGCCCAGTTTTTCCACCATCGCCGCCTACAACGCCAATGGCGCCATGCCGCACTACCATGCAACGCCGCAATCGCATGCCGCCATCGAAGGCAACGGCCTGCTTCTCATCGATTCAGGCGGGCAATACCTGGGCGGCACGACCGACATCACCCGGGTGGTGCCTGTGGGCCAGGTCAGCGCAGAGCAAAAACACGACTACACCGTGGTGCTCAAAGGCATGATCGCGCTGTCGCAGGCGGTGTTTCCGCTAGGCGTACCCGCGCCGGTGCTCGACGCCTTCGCGCGCGGGCCCATATGGCAGGCACTGGCCGACTTTGGCCATGGCACGGGTCATGGCGTGGGGTATTTTCTGAATGTGCACGAGGGGCCGCAATCGATTTCATATCGCACCCCCATCAAGGCTGCGATGGCCATGCAGCCGGGCATGATCACCTCTAACGAGCCTGGTCTGTACCGACCCGGCAAGTGGGGCATTCGTATCGAAAACCTGGTGGCCAATCGCGAGGCGGGCACCTCAGAGTTTGGCCGCTTCTTGCAGTTTGAAACCCTTACCCTATGCCCCATTGATACGCGCTGCGTGCAGCCCGAGCTGCTTAGCGACGGCGAACGGCGCTGGCTCAACGAGTATCACCGGCACGTGCGCGAGCGTCTCGAGCCGCTTGTACACGGGCTTGCCAAGGCTTGGCTGATTGAACGAACGCAGGCCTTATAGGCCGGCCGGCTCTCGGCTATAATTCTAATTTCCCGCTCATGCCCGGTGGCCCCGGGCGCCAATCACATGACCAAATATGTATTTGTCACGGGTGGGGTGGTGTCCTCTCTCGGTAAGGGCATTGCTGCTGCTTCATTGGCCGCCATCCTCGAATCGCGCGGCCTGCGTGTCACCCTTCTTAAGCTCGACCCTTATATCAACGTTGATCCGGGCACCATGAGCCCGTTTCAACATGGCGAGGTCTTCGTCACCGAAGACGGCGCCGAAACCGACCTTGATCTGGGTCACTACGAGCGCTTCATCTCGGCCCGGATGCGCAAGTTCAATAACTTCACCACCGGCCAGATCTACGAGTCCGTACTGCGCAAAGAGCGGCGAGGCGATTACCTGGGCAAGACCGTTCAGGTCATTCCGCATATCACCAACGAAATCCAGGAGTTCATCGCGCGTGGAGCCAATGCGGCCTGGAACGGCGAAACCGATGTGGCCATTGTCGAGATCGGCGGCACCGTGGGCGACATCGAATCGTTGCCGTTTCTGGAAGCCGCGCGCCAAATGAGCCTGCGCCTGGGGCGCAACAATGCGGCCTTCGTGCACCTGACACTGGTGCCTTATATTGCCTCGGCCGGCGAGCTCAAAACCAAGCCCACCCAGCATTCGGTTCAAAAGCTGCGCGAGATCGGCATCTACCCGCACGCTTTGCTGTGCCGCGCCGACCGCCCCGTACCTGACGACGAGCGGGCAAAAATCTCGCTCTTCTCGAACGTGCCGCTGGATGCCGTTATTTCCGTGTGGGACGCCGATTCCATCTATCAGATTCCGTCCATGCTGCACAAGCAAGGGCTGGATAACCTGGTGTGCGACGCCTTGGCCCTGTCTCCGCCGCCGGCCGACCTTACCGTCTGGGATCGCCTGGTCGATGCCATCGAACATCCCAAGCATCAGGTGCGCATCGGCATGGTGGGTAAATACGTCGACCTTACCGAATCGTACAAGTCGCTGTCCGAAGCGCTTGTACATGCGGGCATCCATACCCATTCTCATGTCTGCATTGAGTACATCGACTCTGAAAGCATCGAGTCCGAAGGCACTGAATGCCTCGAGCACCTCGATGCCGTTCTGGTACCGGGTGGTTTCGGCAAGCGCGGCACCGAGGGCAAGATCGCGGCCATTCGCTACGCCCGCGAAAACGGCGTGCCCTACCTGGGTATCTGTTTGGGCATGCAGCTGGCCGTTATCGAATTTGCGCGCAACGTTGCGGGGCTTGCAGAAGCCAACAGCACCGAGTTCAACCCGGCTACGCCGCATCCGGTTGTGGCCCTCATTACCGAATGGCAAGACCGCGAGGGTCAAATCGAGCGGCGAGATTCTGCTTCTGACCTGGGCGGCACCATGCGCAAGGGGGCACAGCGCTGTCCGGTCAAACCTGGCACGCGTGCGCATGCCATCTACGGCGACGAGGTCTACGAGCGGCATCGTCACCGCTACGAAGTCAATAACGCCTACGTGCCTCGGCTGGAATCAGCCGGCATGGTGATCAGCGCCCGCACGCCTACCGAGCAATTACCCGAAATCATGGAGCTGCCTCAGCATTCCTGGTTCATGGGCGTGCAGTTTCACCCCGAGTTCACCTCTACTCCACGCGACGGCCACCCGCTGTTCACCAGCTTCATCAATGCAGCACTTGAACGCCAGGCACAAACCGTACCCACGGAAAAGGTCTCTTCATGAAGCTGGGTGATTTCCATGTCGGGCTGGACCAGCCTTTTTTCCTGATTGCCGGCCCCTGCGTCATCGAGTCGCGTCAGCTCGCTTTCGATACGGCCGGCCGCCTGCAGGAAATCACACGCGAGCTCGGTATCCCGTTTATTTACAAAAGCTCGTTCGACAAGGCCAATCGCAGCTCGGGTGAGTCGTTTCGGGGGCCGGGCATGCAAGAAGGCCTGCAAATACTGGCCGACGTGAAAGCTCATTTCGGTGTGCCCGTGCTAACCGACGTGCATACGGTCGATCAGATAGACGAAGTGGCGGCTGCGGTCGATGTCTTGCAAACCCCGGCTTTTTTGTGTCGTCAGACCGACTTCATTCGTGCTTGTGCGGCTTCGCTCAAGCCGGTCAATATTAAAAAAGGCCAGTTCCTTGCGCCGCACGACATGTTGCAGGTGGTCAACAAGGCGCGGGCGGCCGCCATTGAAGCGGGCGGCGACGGCAGCAACATCATGGTGTGCGAGCGTGGTGCATCTTTTGGCTACAACAATTTGGTTTCCGACATGCGCTCTTTGGCGATCATGCGCGAAACTCAATGTCCAGTCGTGTTTGACGCCACCCATTCGGTCCAGCTTCCGGGCGGCCAGGGCACCAGCTCGGGCGGGCAAAGCGAGTTCGTGCCGGTGCTGGCACGCGCGGCCGTTGCAGTGGGCATATCCGGCTTGTTCATGGAAACCCACCCCGATCCCTCGAAGGCGCTGTCTGACGGACCCAATGCAGTGCCACTACAGCACATGCCTGCGCTGCTCAAATCGCTGGCCGAAATCGACCGGGTGGTCAAACAGCAGGGCGTGCTTGAAGGCTGGGCTTAGCGGCCCGGCGAGCCATTGCTTTTTGTTTGCGCTTGCGGGCTGTGCGCCCAGCCTATAAATTTATGCAAGAGCCTGAAACAGCTTGATTAGCCCCAGGCCTTTTGCACAGTACAATCGAAGTTTTTCGGCCGCCCGGCGGGCCTTGAGCCCGGGCCGGCAGCCCGTTCCAATTCATCTGGCAGGATATTCAATACTATGAGTGCAATCGTAGATATCATCGGGCGCGAAATTCTTGATTCGCGCGGCAACCCCACTGTCGAGTGCGATGTTTTGCTCGAGTCGGGAGCCATGGGCCGCGCGGCTGTGCCTTCGGGCGCGTCCACCGGGTCGCGTGAAGCCATCGAGTTGCGCGATGGTGATAAAAACCGTTACTTGGGCAAAGGGGTGTTGCGCGCCGTCGAGCACGTCAACACCGAAATCTCCGAAGCGCTGATGGGCCTTGACGCCCAGGAACAAACCTTTGTCGATCGCACCCTTATCGACCTCGACGGCACTGAATCTAAAGAGCGCCTGGGTGCCAATGCCATTTTGGCGGCCAGCATGGCCGTGGCGCGTGCCGCAGCCGACGACTCCGGCTTGTCGCTATACCGTTATTTTGGCGGCAGCGGCCCCCTGCAGATGCCGGTTCCCATGATGAACGTCATCAATGGCGGTGCACATGCCAACAACACGCTCGACATGCAAGAGTTCATGATCCTGCCAGTGGGTGCCACCAGCTTCCGCGAATCGCTGCGCATGGGCGCCGAGGTATTTCACGCACTTAAAAAACTTATTCACGACCAGGGCATGTCTACCGCCGTGGGCGACGAAGGCGGTTTCGCCCCCAACGTGGCCAACCACGAAGCGGCCATTCAGCTTATCTTGCAGGCGATCGAGCTAGCGGGTTACGAGGCGGGTTCGCAAATTGCGTTGGGGCTTGATTGCGCCAGCACCGAGTTCTATCGTGACGGCCGCTACCACCTGGCCGGTGAGGGCGGCGTGGCGCTGACCTCGCAAGACTTTGCCAACCTGCTTGCCACCTGGTGCGACAAATATCCCATCATCACCATCGAAGACGGCATGGCCGAAGACGACTGGGAAGGCTGGAAGGTGCTTTCCGATCAATTGGGTAAAAAGGTGCAGTTGGTGGGCGACGACCTGTTCGTCACTAACACCCGCATACTCAAGCAGGGCATCGAGCAGGGCATCGCCAACTCGATCCTGATCAAAATCAATCAGATCGGCACCCTTACCGAGACCTTCGCTGCCATTGAAATGGCCAAGCGCGCGGGCTACACCGCTGTAATCTCGCATCGTTCGGGCGAAACCGAAGACTCCACCATTGCTGATATTGCTGTGGCCACCAACGCCATGCAGATCAAGACCGGTTCACTGTCGCGCTCCGACCGAATGGCCAAGTACAACCAATTGCTGCGCATTGAAGAAGAGCTGGCAGAAGTCGCCAGCTACCCCGGGCGCGACGCTTTCTACAATCTGCGCTAATGCCTGAGCCCGCCCGGCAACGGGCGGGCCGTATCGATCATGCGGCTGCTACTGATTGTTCTGGTCTTGCTGACGGCCTTCATCCAATACCCCTTGTGGTTTGGAAAAGGCGGCTGGATGCGTGTACACGAACTTCAGTTGCAGATCGCGGCGCAAAACGAAATCAATGAGGCCCTGGTGGCGCGCAACAATGCGTTGGCCGCCGAAGTACAAGACCTTAAATCGGGTACACAGGCCATAGAAGAACGTGCGCGCGGCGAAATGGGCATGGTCAAAGAAGGCGAGGTTTTTGTACAACTGCTGGCGCCTAACGAAAAGCAACCGCAAATCACCAACAAGCGTCCGCCGGTCAAACAAAACAACCGTTAAACGGGTCCACAGCACAGCACGGTCCCACACAAAGCGTCGTCGGCTTCGGGCAGGCCAGGGGTGTCTGCAGCCCCTGCAGGGGGATGCGTGGGCAGCGGCTGGTCAGGTGTGGCGGCGTGTGCGGGGTGGTTTCCGGATGACGCTGCCGGCCCAAGGGAAATCGCTGTTTCGGGCCTGCCGCCCGGGCACCACAGGCCGCTGCAATAATCCATGTTTGCTGCGGGCGCCCCTGTGTGGGGCTCGAGCAGGTCGGCCGCCACGACCTTGGCATTGCGGCCCGGCCAAGCCACTGGGTGTGACTGCATGGTCAGTTGCAAGGTTTGCCGCAAGGGCAGATGGCCCCCCCTTAAAGCCTGGCGCGCATAGCCGCTTGAACCGGCCGACAGCAGTTGAAGCAGGGCGCTTACCCCGGGCACCAAAGGCTCGTGCATATAGCTCAGGTGCATCACCAGGTTGTTGGCTTCAAAAATTGTGGCGCCCGAGGCAGCGCCGCGTCCCTGGGGCAAGCCCTTTGACAGGTACTGCTCGTGCTGTTCGGCCTGATAACTGTTATTGATGGCGGGCAACCCTTCGGCGCCTGAAACACCAAGGCCGACAGAAGCAAAGTCCAGGAAAACCGCCGTGTTGGGCGTTTCAAGTCGAATCTGCCACGGAACCGTGCCGGTTGCGGCATGGCGTCGCTCAAATACCTGTTGCAAGCGCTGCAAGGCGGTTTGCCGTGATGTGGCAGGAAACAATGGTAGCAGGCCGCGTTCGAAAGCGGCTTCGATGGAAGCAGGGCGGGCGTGGTCGGTAATGCCTGCACGTCCTGCTTCGAGCAGCGCCAAGCTGATGGCCTGCCTGACAAAAAACCAATGGCTTAACTCGACGGCGCCCAGGCCGGCCAACAGCAGGGGTATGGCCACCAGCGTGAACTCGACCGCGCTTGTGCCAAGCTGGCGGCCGCCAGGGGTTGAAAGGCGACGGAGCATGCACGAAGTGTGGCCCTGTTACATGGCCCGCGTCGATTGTGGAAAATGCCCGTGATGCTTTTGTTCCGCCTCTGTCGTCGATGTCGGCCATGCTTGTCGGCCCCTTTTTCGCTAATGGATGGACCCGCCCCCCGAAGGGGGGGTGTCCTGGGGCTCGGTAAAGAGCCGGGCGCAATCAATGGCGTCGAATTGATAAGGCTTGCCGCAAAAATTGCACGAGACATCGATTTTCTCGCGTTGCGAAAGTATGTCTTCGATTTCTTCCTGGCCCAGCATGCGAAGCATATTGGCCACACGATCGCGTGTGCAAGGGCAGTGCCAGCGCACGGCCTGCGGCTCGAATGCCACCAGTGGCTCTTCCCAGTACAGCCGGTGGATCAGCGTGTCGATGTCCAGGTTCAGCAGTTCGTCGGTTTGCACGGTGGCGGCCAAGGCGACTGCTCTTTCCCAGGTATCGTGGTCGGGTCGGATCGACGATTCGGAACCGCCTTGCCCCGGGATGCGCTGAAGCAGCAAGCCCGAGGCGTGGTTGGCGTCGGCGCCGAGCCACAGACGCGTGTCAAGCTGCTCGGAGTTATGCATATAGTGTTCAAGCACCTCGGCTACGGTGTCGCCTTCGAGGGGAACCACGCCCTGATAGGGCTGCATGTCGGCGTTTCGACGCTGCGGATCGAGCACGACAATGAAACGCCCTTGCCCCTGGCTGTTAAGCAGGCTTTGCAGATTGCCGTTGCGAGGTATCGGCTGGCCTTCGCGCAGGCTGGCCGTGGCGCGTATGGTGAGGTCAGAGGTGCATTCGACCACGATCAATGCGATGGGGCCGTCGCCCTGTAGTTGCAACACAAG
>NZ_DATJBQ010000132.1:0-8598 GCF_035515275.1 Pusillimonas sp. | reverse complement strand
GCCTGCCGCAAGCCTGCGACGAAATGGCGTATGCCTTGCTGCGCGCGGTGCTGGAACAGGGCAAAGAGGTATGGCGCTTGTCGTGCCCGCCCGCGTACGAGTCGAAAATATTTTCCTCGAACGACGACACCACCTTATGGTCGTGGTTGCCTGCGCTGGGCGATCGGCTCAAGCTGGTGTGTGCCGACCCGGCCGTGCCGGGGGTACAGCCCTCGGCGGCCATTGCGCTTGATATGACCAACAGGCTGGGCCTGAACTACGAATGCGTGCCCGAAACCACCCATTTCCTGCAGCTGGAAAACCCCGATGCCTGCGCGGCAATCACCCGGGAATTCTGCCAGTAAACGACCAGGTATTATTGAAATGCACCCGGCGCCAGGTAATTGAAATACGCCAAGGGGATGATGCGCGCGACTGATGCGCAGCTGCCAGTTGCGTGCGGGTTGATTAACAATACTGTGGGGCTGGGGTCTGGCATTCAAGGGCACATTGCGGGCCCGCCGCTTGCTGGGGCGTTCGACACGGGTATTTGAAACCAACTGCTAAGGCGCCCAGCCAGGCGCCGGCCTGAAAGGAGACGCCATGTACTTACGCACGTTATTGGTGGCCGTTGCCACGTTGACCCTGGCGGCCTGCTCGTCAGTCGATCTGAACGCGCCAGAGGCCCAGGGCGGCGCCCCGCGCATCTGCAATGCCGACAAGGCTTCGCATATTGCCGGTCAGAAAATTACGCCCCAGCTGGAACAGGAGGCCCTGCAAAGCAGCGGCGCCGGCATGCTGCGGGTGATACGGCCGGGGCAGATGATCACCAAGGAATACCGCTCTGAACGAATCAACCTGCAACTGAACGACTTTGACGTCGTGGTTCGGGCCTATTGCGGTTAACTGCGCGAAAGGTCGCTGCGGCGTTGCCCGGCGGCACTTACTCAATCTTCCGGGGCAGCCACCGCCAGAACATGGCGGCCGATATAAACCCCATGGATCCAATCGCCACAATGCCGGCGCTTAGCGACATCACGCCTATTAGGGCGGACACCAGCAGCGGCCCGGCGCCGGCGCCGCTGTCGGTAATAAGCCGCCAGATGCCCAGGAACTGAGTTCTGGCTTCGGGCGGCGAGGCGTCGGCGCCGACGGTCATGATCAGCCCCGAGCCCACGCCGTTGCCCAGCCCTAAAAGCATGCAAACGGCGGTAAAAGCGGCCAAGCTGTGGGTAAGCGGCATCAGCATCAGGGCAACGCCCATCAGCAGCATCGAGGGCACGGCCACCCACATGCGCCCGCGCGTGTCCATGACCTTGCCCGCCGGGTAGAACAACAGCATGTCGATGGAACCCATTACGCCGTACACCACGGCTGTGGTGGGCGCGTCCAGGCCGATGTGGCTGGCCCATAGGGGCACGATGATCTGGCGGCAGGCGCGCACGGCGGCCACCAGTGCGCCGGCCAGGCCCAGGGTCAGGAAGACGCGCATATGGCTGCGCAGCACACCGCCCAGGCGCGGCGCCACAAAGCCGGGGGTTCCTTTTTGCGGCTTGCGCTGGGGCAGGTCGGGTATGAAGTAAGAAAGCAACCCCGCACCCACCATGGCCGCCATGGCCGCCCAATAGGCGCCCGCCAGCCCCATAAAGTGCATCACCGCTGCGCCCGCGAACGGGCCCACGAACAGGCCCACCCGCATGGTGCCGCCCAGGGTGGAAAGCGCCCGCGCACGCAAGGAAATGGGTACGGCTTCGATCAGGTAGGTTTGCCGCGCCAAAAGGAAAACGGCGCTGGCCAGGCCGACCACGAACACCCCCGCGCCCAGCATCCACGCGCTGGTGGCCACCACGCATAAAATCAGCGCCAGCACGGTGAGGGTGGCCGCACCCACCATCGAGCGGCGTTCGCCGTACTTTGCGGTGATAAGGGCAGCGGGAATATTGCCCAGCAGCGACCCGATGCCGATCAGCGACACGATCAGCCCCGATAGCGCCAGCGAAGCGCCCAGCTCTTTGGCGCTAAGCGCAATGATCGGGAATATGGCGCCTTCGCCCAGCCCGAACAGCAGAGAAGGGCCAAAGGCGGCAACGGCAATGTTGCGCAAGCTGAACGAAGGGTTTGGGGAGGTCACGGCAAGAGTCTGGTGAATACGGTCGAACGTATGAAGCAAGTATTCTATCGTTTAAACTGTAGCGTAATGACAAGGCGGCTTGCGCCGCGCCAAAACCTTCAGCACACCACGGCTTGCTCTATAGCCGACCAGCAACACGGGGATACCAGCCATGCCTTCTTTTGACGTCGTTTCCGAGGTCGATAAACACGAGCTTTCGAACGCGGTCGATCAAGCCAATCGCGAGCTGACCACGCGTTTCGACTTCAAGGGCGTTGACGCCAAATTTGAACTAGACGAGTTCGTGGTGACGTCGATTGC
Source organism: Pusillimonas sp. (assembly GCF_035515275.1). Lineage (GTDB taxonomy): Bacteria > Pseudomonadota > Gammaproteobacteria > Burkholderiales > Burkholderiaceae_B > Pusillimonas. The sequence goes on along the minus strand of NZ_DATJBQ010000132.1, from coordinate 6,188 downwards.
ACCCAGCGCGTTTCAGCTCAAGCAGATGCTCGATATTTTGCGCGGCCGCCTGTCGGCGCGTGATATCGATGTGCGCTGTCTTGAGGTGGGCACCCCGAACGAGAACCTGGGCGGGGCGCGTCAGAAAATAACCGTGCGCCAGGGGCTGGAGCAGTCGGTCTCCAAGAAGCTTATTGCCGCCATTAAACAGGCCAAGCTCAAGGTCGAGGCACAGATCAATAAAGACAAGCTGCGCATTACCGGCAAAAAACGCGACGACCTTCAAGAGGCCATTGCATTGCTGCGCAAGACCGAGGTTGACCTGCCCCTGCAGTTCAATAATTTTCGCGATTAATGGTGCCGGCAAACATCGGCCGGGTCGCCATGGCGCCACTTTGTGGATGCCACCTTTGAGCGCGGTGGTTTCATGCACGCCGCCGGCTTGGGTTCAGGCTTTTAATCGATACCCGCTTTTAAACATCCACGCCACGATGCCCAGGCACAGGGCCAGAAACACCAGCGTCATGCCCAGGCTGACGCCCACGTGCACGTCGGCAATGCTGTAAAAGCTCCAGCGAAAACCGCTGATCAAGTACACCACGGGGTTGAACAGGGTTACCGTTTGCCAGAAGGGCGGCAGCATGTCTATAGAATAAAAGCTGCCGCCCAAAAACGTTAAGGGCGTAACGATTAACAGCGGCACCAATTGCAGCTTTTCAAAGCCGTCGGCCCAGATGCCGATAATGAAGCCGAACAAGCTGAAGGTCAGCGACGTAAGCACCAGAAACAGCAGCATCCACACCGGGTGGTCGACCCGCAGCGGCACGAAAAAGGTGGCCGTGGCCAGTATGATCAGGCCCAGAATAATCGACTTGGTCGCCGCCGCCGCCACGTACGCAAAGGTAATTTCCAGGTACGACATGGGCGCCGACAGTATCTCGTAGATGGTGCCGGTAAAGCGCGGAAAATAAATGCCGAACGAGGCGTTGGTGATGCTTTGCATCAGCAGCGAAAGCATGATCAGGCCGGGCACAATAAACGCCCCATAGCTGATGCCTTGCACCTCGGTGATGCGGTTGCCGATGGCCGCGCCAAACACCACAAAATACAGCGAAGTGGATATGACCGGGGCCAGCAGGCTCTGGCTTAGCGTGCGCCAGCTGCGCGCCATTTCGAACAGGTAAATGGCCCTGATGCCATGCAGGTTCATGCGGCCTCCTTGACCAGGCTGACAAAAATATCTTCCAGCGAGCTTTGCCGGGTGCTTAGGTCGGTAAAGCGTATGCCGGCCTGCTGCAGGTCATTCAGCAAGGTGGTGATGTCGTGGCTTTCGCGGGTGGAATCGTAGGTGTAGACCAGTTCCAGCCCGTCTTGTGAAAGCTGCAATTGGTAGGACTGCAATGCACTGGGTATTTGGCTTAACGGCAGGGCCAATTGCAGGGCCAAGTGTTTTTGGCCCAGTTGGCGCATGAGCTGGTGTTTTTCTTGAACCAATACGATGCGCCCGTGGTTGATGACCCCGATGCGATCGGCCATTTCTTCGGCTTCTTCGATGTAGTGGGTGGTAAGAATAATGGTGACCCCGGTGGCCCGCAGCGATCGCACCATTTCCCACATGTCTTTTCGAAGTTCTACATCCACCCCGGCGGTGGGTTCATCCAGAAACAGAATGTCAGGCTCGTGCGACAGCGCTTTGGCAATCAGCACGCGCCGCTTCATGCCGCCGGAAAGCGTCATGAGCTTGTTGTCTTTTTTGTTCCATAGCGACAAGGCCCGCAGCACTTTTTCAATGTGAGCCGGGTTGCGCGGTTTGCCGAACAGGCCGCGACTGAAGCTTACCGTGTTCCATACTGACTCGAACGCGTCGGTGGTAAGCTCTTGCGGCACCAGGCCGATGCGGGAACGGGCCTGCTTGTACTGCGAAACAATGTCGAAGCCGGCTGCCGTAACGGTGCCGCTGGTGGGCCGGACCAGGCCGCAAATAATGCTGATCAGCGTGGTCTTGCCCGCGCCGTTGGGGCCCAGCAGGGCAAAGATTTCGCCCTTGTGTATGTTCAGGTCAATGTCCTTCAGGGCTTCAAAGCCCGAGGCGTAAGATTTGCAAAGCTTCGACACTGAAATAACAGCCGGCATGGTAGCGTCCATTTACGATGTTTCACTCTCTGTGGGGCAGCTTATCATTTAACCTTTGCACATTGCCGCCTAGTTTAAGGCAAGTCTTTCCCGGCGCGGCCCCTTGCTTCTGGGGCGGAAACCAAAGGATACCAACGCATGAATCCCCGCGTGGATGGCTCTTATTCCGTCCTGTTAAGCCCGCAGCAAATGTACGCCGCCGACCAGGCCGCCATGGCTGCCGGCGTCAGCGGAATCGAACTGATGGAAGCAGCAGGCCTGGCGGTGGCTGCAACGGTCAGGCGCCACTGGCCCACGGGGCCGGTGGTGGTGTTGTGCGGGCCGGGCAACAACGGCGGCGACGGCTTTGTGGCCGCCCGTCATTTGCGAGGCTGGGGCTGGCCGGTACGGCTGGGCCTGCTTGGCGAAGCCCAGAACCTTTCGCCCGACGCGGCTCACCATGCCGCGCTATGGGGCGAGGCCATTGAGCCGCTCAGCGTTGATCTGTTGAAGGGCGCTTCCGTGGTGGTAGACGCCTTGTTTGGTGCGGGGCTTTCCAGACCGCTCGAGGGCCTGGCGCTGGAAGTGCTGCATGCTGTCGAGCAGAACCGGCTGCCTGTCTGCGCGGTGGACGTGCCCAGCGGGCTCGACGGCGCCACCGGCCAGGTGCTGGGCATGGTCGTGCCCGCGCGGCACACGGTTACTTTCTTTCGCAAGAAGCCGGGGCATGTGCTGCTGCCGGGCCGCAATTTATGCGGTCAGATCACCTTGGCCGACATCGGCATTCCGCCCGAGGTTATCGAGGGCATGGACGAACTGGCCTTCGAGAACGAGCCCGCATTGTGGCACGGCATGTTTCCCTGGCCGCGGGCCGAAGACCATAAATATGCGCGGGGCCATGTGCTGGTGGTGGGCGGCGAGATCATGACGGGCGCCGCAAGGCTGTCGGCAATGGCGGCCGCGCGCGCGGGCGCGGGGCTGGTTACCGTGGCCGCGCCTGCGCCGGTGTGGCCGGTGTATGCGGCAGCGCTGGACAGCATCATGGTGCAGCCGCTGGACGATGCCAGCAACCTGACCGATATTTTGGCCGATGCGCGCAAGAACGTGTTGGTGGTGGGGCCCGGCGCGGGCGTGTCGGAAGCCACCCGCCACCATGTTCTGGCCGCGCTGGCTACGGGCAGGGCGGCGGTGCTCGATGCCGATGCAATCACGTCTTTCGGCCCCGCGCCACAAACATTGTTTTCGGCCATTAAGGGGCCGTGTGTGCTAACCCCGCACGAGGGCGAGTTCAGCCGGCTGTTTTCAGGCCACGGCAGCAAGCTCGAGCGTGCGCGGCAGGCGGCGCGGCAAAGTGGGGCGGTCGTGCTGCTGAAGGGGGCCGATACGGTTATTGCCTCGCCCGACGGCCGGGCGGTTATTAACAGCAATGCGCCGCCCACCCTGGCCACCGGCGGCACGGGCGATGTGCTGACGGGCATTATTGCCGGGCTCATGGCTCAGGGCATGGCGCCGTTTTTGGCGGCGGCCGCCGGAGCCTGGCTGCACGGCGAGGCGGCGCGCCAGTTCGGCCCCGGGCTTATTTCAGAAGACCTTCCGGCCATGTTGCCGCGCGTGTTGCGCCGGCTCAAGGCCTATTCAAGCACGCCAGGCGTTACACTTGCGGTTCCCACGTAGCGCGGGCCTTGCGGCTCGCGCCGTCCCAAGGTCCACTATGTCTGATGCTATTGCCTTAATCTTCGACTTTGACGACACCCTGGCGCCCGACAGCACTTCGGGGTTTTTGTCCGATATGGGTGTCGATGCCGCGCACTTCTGGGCACAAGAAGTAGGCCCCTTGCTTGACCAGCACGACTGGGACCCGGTGCCCGCCTATTTGTACAAGCTTATAGAACTTTCGCGCTCGGGCCGCCACGGCCCCATTACGCGCGAGCGCCTGCAAGATTGGGGCAGCCGGCTGCCGCTGCACGATGGGGTGCAATCCTTGTTTGACCGTCTGCGCGAGGTGGTTCGCCAGAACCACCCCCAGGTGCGGCTTGAGTTCTATCTTATTTCCAGCGGCATTGGCGATGTGGTGCGGCATACGGCTATTGCGCATGAATTTACCGACATCTGGGCTTCAGAATTTATTTACGATGAGCAGGGCGCGGTCAGCTTTCCCAAGCGCATCGTCAGCTTCACCGATAAAACACGCTACCTGTTTCATATTCAAAAGGGCATCGTTGGCGCGGCCTCGCGCAACAAGCCGTTTGAAGTGAACAAAAAGGTCGACCAAGACAAGTTGCGCATTCCGTTTCAGCAGATGATCTTTGTCGGCGACGGCTACACCGACATTCCCTGTTTTTCGCTCATACGCAGCTCCGGCGGCGTGGCCTTTGGCGTGTGGGACCCTCGCCATCGTGACAAGCGCAGCCGGGCGTGGGGTTTTATACAGGAAGGCCGCGTCTCGAACCTGAACCAGGCCCGCTACGACGAAGACGCCGAGCTTTATCAATGGCTGGAAGAAGCGGTTGAAAGCCTGGCCGGCCGAATTTCGTTGAACTCGCGCATTTACGGTGGCTGATTCGCATCTGGCAGAGCGTGATGGCGGCTGATTCCACCCCACCCCAGAGCAAGCAGAACGTGTCCGCCTCGTCCAGAACGGGTGCGGTCTCGGAGCCGTGTGTGCCCGCATTTACTGAACAAGACACGCGCGCCATGCACATGGCGCTGGACCAAGCGCAGCAAGCACAGGCCTTGGGCGAGGTGCCGGTGGGCGCCGTCGTGTTGGACGAGCAGGGCAGGGTCATAGGAACCGGCTTTAACTGCACCATTACCGGCCACGACCCCACGGGGCACGCCGAGATAATGGCCCTGCGGCAGGCCGCCCAAGCGCTGGGCAACTACAGGCTGCCCAACGCGAGCCTATTCGTCACCCTGGAACCTTGTGCCATGTGTGTGGGCGCCATCCTGCATGCGCGGCTGGCGCGCGTGGTGTATGGCGCGGCCGACCCCAAGACGGGGGCATGCCACAGCGTGCTGAATGTTCCGGCCATTGCGCAGCTGAATCACCAAACTCAATTTGAAAGCGGGCTGCTGGCGCAGGAATGCGGCGACCTGCTGCGCGATTTTTTTCGCGAGCGCCGGAAGGCTGCGCGATCAAAAGGGCCCGGTTCCACGGCAAGCTAGCTTTCCTTCACGGCGAACTGGCGCTGAACGTTGCCTCAGATATACTTTCGCCTGCTTCTAAATTCCACACAGGCTGATCATGACACACGGGCGTCACGCTTCCCCGAAAGGCATTTACCTAATTTCACCTTCCGGCGCGGTGGCCGATCCGGCCGCCGTCGAGCTGGCGCGCGAGCGCCTGAAAGACCTGGGTTTCAAGACTGCGGTCGATCGTACAGCGCTCGCCGTACACGAACGCTTCGCCGGCACCGACGCCCAGCGTCTGGCGGCGATTACGCGCTCGCTTAAACAGAAGCACCCGGTGGTCATGGCTACGCGCGGTGGCTACGGCCTGAGCCGTCTCTTGCATCGCATTGACTGGCAGGCGGTGGCCGACAGCGGCAAGCTTTTCATCGGCCAAAGTGATTTCACTGTTTTCAATCTGGCGCTGCTGGCCCGCACCGGCGCCGAAAGCCTGGCCGGGCCCACGGCGGTGTTTGATTTCGGCTCGGCCAAAACCGACGACCTGACTGCCGCGCTATTTTGCGAGACGCTGAGCGGCGAGCTTGAGATACTCAGTTTTGAGTCGCCGGATTCTGACCCGGTGGATGCCCGCGGCATTTTATGGGGCGGCAACCTGGCCATGGTGGCTTCGCTGGTTGGAACACCGTTCATGCCGCGTATTCGTGGGGGCATCTTGTTCTTGGAAGACGTCAATGAACACCCGTTCCGTATCGAACGCATGCTGACCCAGTTATTGCATGCCGGCATACTGGCCAAGCAGAAGGCCGTTGTTCTGGGGCGCTTCACCCAGTACAAGCTTGCCAGGAACGACAATGGCTACAGCATGGATTCAGTGGTGGCCTGGCTGCGCGATAACGTGAACGTGCCGGTAATAACCGGCCTGCCCTATGGGCATGTCAAGGTCAAGGCCACTTTGCCTGTGGGGCGCA
>NZ_DATJBQ010000131.1:0-8135 GCF_035515275.1 Pusillimonas sp. | reverse complement strand
GTGACCTTCCACGGTGTTGATGTCGTAGCGCGATTGCAACGACTGCACCACCGCTTTGGTTTCAGTTTGCCAGACATCAGGTTGCTTCATCAGCAAAGCCAGCTGGGCTGTCATGAGCCGCAGGCGCAGTTTGTCGCGCAGCCCGGCTGCCTGTTCGGGCGACATCAGCAACGCGGAAGCATCATCGACCCGACGCACGCTAACCAGGCCCGCCAGGTCTTGCTTAACCGTCCACCATGCGTGGCCGGCCCAGTTGCTTGCCGAGGTGAAGTTACGTTGCCACCATGATGCCTTGGGGTCAATAGCCTGGGCTGCGGGCGGTGGCGACGTGCGTTGCGTCGATGCGGCCGACTCGGCAAGCGCCGGGGCGGCTTCGTCGGGAATAAGAAGCGGTGCAGCATCAATAAGACGACCGAGTTCGTCAATTCGGCTGGACAAGCGATTGATGTCGATGGTGGACACTGCACGCAGCCGCGCGAGGTCGCCGTTTATGGCCTGTTGCAACGAAGCAAGGCCGGGCCTGTTGGCGCGCGCAAGACGCGCCTGCGCGGTTTCCAATGCAATAAGAGCGTTGCTGACATTACCACCCAGCAGCAACTGCTGGTGGGCAATGGAAACCAATTGATCGATGTCGTTGACCAGGGCAATGTCGGTACCGCTATCGGTTAGCGTTTGCAAGGCCTGCTCGAGGCTCTGTACATGTTGCTGGGTTTCGGCAAGATCGGCTTGCAACTGCTGTAACTGCGAGGCCTGGGCTTGTGCCAGGCTTAAGGCTTGGGCCGCCTGACTGGTCGCCGCTTGCGCCGACTGGGCGCTTTGCTGTGCCTGGCTGCTTAACTGGTTGTCACGCTCTTGCATAGTGCGCTGCTGGTACCAGACCACGCCCGCCAGCGCCGCGATAATCAGCAGCAGTATCAATAGCGCCGCCACCCAGCGCGCAGTGCGCGACGACTTGGTCGGGAGCGTACCGGGTTTGGCCGCAGCTTGCGGATTATTCGTTTTTTTGGCCTGCGTTGCGCTGCCGCTGTCGGACGTATTGTCGGGTTTGGTATCTGTCATGGCGAAATTGTAATCCTTAGCACCTTTTCAGAGGGAGGCGAGCGATTTCACGGCTTGCAAGACGGCTTCGTCGGTAGGCTGGCATATGGTAACCGCCAGCTTGTCTACCTTACCAGAGGCCGCACCGAGCGATGATTGTAAACGCCCGGCGACACGAGGGTGTATCACCACATAACGGAAGGCGGCACAGGCCGGCAACAGATTGTGACGCTGGGCATTTTCGACAAACACCTGCACGCTGTGGGCGCTGGTCAACAAACAGATTACGGGCTGCCCCGTTTTCGCGGCGCGTTGCAGTTGCTGCACGGCCGTATGCTCCCAGTCCACGGGCTCGCGCTGGTAAGCCGTATGGCGATGCACCTGAATCCCCGCATCTTCAAGCTGAGCGCCAAGCCACTCGCGCCCTTCCTGACCGCGCACGATCAGGGCGTTGCGTACTTGCGCCAACTTGGGTTCCAGCGCCTTCCAAAGCGATTCTGAGTCTTGTTCGTCGGCGTCATCGGGGCGCACGATGTGCTCGGAAGGCACCCGCCCCGTTCGCTCGACCGCCGCCGCGGTGGCGGCGCCCACCACGCCGACCAAGCTGCGCTTGGGCCAAGACCGGGGCGTGGTGCTCGTTTGATCAAGCTGCTGAAAATACGATACGACCGCATTCCCCGATACGAAGACCACCAGATCGTAATGTTCTGGCGTTGGCAAAGCGCCCATCACGTTTGCCGGCTTGATTTCCAGCACCGGCATCAAAAGCGGCTTGAGGCCGAGCTGGGCAAGACCTTGGGCCAGCAGTTCATTACGCCCTTGTGGGCGTGTCAGGACGACCAGCGCATCTGCCACGCGTTGCGGCATGCCTACGGCCTAGGTGTTAGAAGCACCCGGAGGCGATTCGGGTACGGAATGTTCGGACAACAACGAGGCAAGAATCTGGCGTGCTCCTTGATCGAGCAGCTGAGCCGCAACCTGCCGGCCTAGCGATTCGGCCTGTTCGGGAGCGCCCGAGGCCTGGGCGCGAATCAGCGTCCGGCCGTCTGGCTGCGCGACCAGACCACGCAAATTCAAGACGCCGTTTTCTATTTGCGCATAGGCTGCCAAGGGCACTTGGCATGACCCACCCAACTGGGCGGAGACCATGCGCTCGGCCAATGCACACCAGGTTGAATTCTGACACTGAAGCGGCGCCAGCCATGCAAGAATATCGGCACGCTCGGCCATGACCTCGATGCCCAAAGCCCCCTGCCCCGCAGACGGCAGACTTTGTTCGGGGCTAAGGTAAGCACGAATACGGTCTGTAAGACCCAGACGCTGCAACCCCGCAGCGGCAAGAATAATGGCGGCGTATTCGCCTCGGTCGAGCTTGCCCAGGCGGGTATCAAGGTTGCCGCGCAAGGGGCGAACCGTTAAGTGCGGGTAAAGCGCGCGTATCTGCGCCTCGCGGCGCAAGCTGGACGTACCCACCACGGCACCGGCCGGCAACTGGGCGAGCTCGCCGACCTGGTTGGAAACAAGCGCATCGCGGGGATCTTCGCGCTGCATGACTGCAGTGAGCGCAAAGGGCAGCTTCAGGTCGACCGGCACATCTTTAAGCGAATGGACGGCCAGGTCGGCACGCCCGTCGAGCAAGGCGGTTTCAAGCTCTTTGACGAACAAGCCCTTGCCCCCCACCTTGGACAAGGTGCGATCCAGTATCTGGTCGCCCCGGGTGGTCATTTCAAGCAGATCGACCTGGCATTGCGGGTACAACTCAAGCAAAAGGCTGCGCACGTGATGCGCCTGCCACAGCGCCAGGCGACTGGCGCGTGTGGCAATCACCAGCCTGCTCGGCTGCGAAACACGACTAACCGGCATAGTAATTAAGGATCAGATAGGCAGCGATGCCAATAATGGCCAGAATGAAAAGGCCCTTGAGCAGCGACATGCCGGAATCAGAATCTTTTTTTTCTTCGGAGGACGGTTTATACAGACCCATGTGTAGTACCTTTTTTGGCGTTCATGCGTGCGGCCAGCCATTTGCCGCCCCCTACCACCAGGACGACGCCGACCACTTCTGCCGCTATTTTAGCCGTGGCGCTAGGCTCGCCGAATTGATTCACGACAAAGACGTCGGTAATCAGCATGCCGCCCGCGATCCAGCCCAGCAGCCCGGCGCCGAACAGCACCACAGTGGGGAAGCGGTCGATCAGCTTAAGTACCAGCGTACTGCCCCAGATAATAATGGGCACACTAAGCAGAAGACCGAAAATCACGTAGCCCATCTGATGGTCGGTGTGTGCGTTCATTGCTGCCCCCGCAATGGCAATGACGTTGTCCAGGCTCATGACGAAGTCGGCGACCAGAATGGTTTTTACAGCCGCCCATACTGAAGAGCCGGCCGAAATATTACTGTGATGACCCTCTTCGGGCAGCAGCAGCTTGATGCCGATCCAGAGCAGCAACACCCCGCCCACGACTTTAAGGAACGGAATATTGAGCAATTGGAGTGCAAAGAAGATCAGGACGACCCGCATGGCGATAGCGCCCGCAGTACCCCAAAGGATGCCGCGCATGCGCTGCCGGGGGTCGAGCTTGCGGCAGGCCAATGCAATGACCACTGCATTGTCGCCGCCCAGCAAAATGTCGATCATGACAATCTGGAACAACGCCCCCCAGTGAAGGGTACTAATAAAATCCGCCATCTGGTCTCCTGACCATGCAATAGAGTTTGAAGCAATATGGTATCGCAAGAACAAGGCACTACAAAAAAAACGCCTTGCTCTTGCCTTGACGAAACGGCCAAAAAAGCCCGCCGAGGCGGGCTTTGAACGCTGCGTGCCTAAGCAGGCATTACAGCACCGATTTAAGCAGTTTGCCCATTTCGGAAGGGTCGCGTGTAGTGCGGATGCCGCAAGCTTCCATCACTTCAAGCTTGGCGTCGGCCGTGTCGGCTCCGCCGGAAATGAGCGCACCGGCGTGGCCCATGCGTTTTCCGGGAGGCGCCGTGACGCCGGCAATAAAGCCGACCACAGGTTTCTTCATGTTGTCTTTGGCCCACTCGGCAGCGTTGACTTCGTCAGGTCCGCCGATTTCACCGATCATGACCACCGCATCAGTGTCGGGGTCGTCGTTGAACATCTTGAGCACATCGACGTGCTTGAGGCCATTGATGGGGTCGCCACCAATACCCACGGCCGAAGACTGGCCCAGGCCCAGCTCGGTAAGCTGAGCCACGGCTTCGTAAGTTAGCGTGCCCGAACGGCTGACCACGCCGATACGACCCTTGCGCGAAATGTGACCGGGCATAATGCCGATTTTCAGCTCGTCAGGGGTGATAAGGCCGGGGCAGTTGGGGCCCAGCAGCAAGGTCTTTTTGTTTTCGGCGCGCATGCGGTTGCGCAGCAAGAGCATGTCGCGAACCGGAATGCCTTCGGTAATGCAAATGACCAGGTCCAGGTCGGCGTCTACGGCTTCCCAGATGGCATCGGCAGCGCCTGCAGGCGGCACATAAATCACCGAAACGGTGGCGCCGGTTTCGGCCTTGGCTTCTTTTACCGAAGCGTAAATAGGCACGCCCTCGAAGTCTTGGCCGGCCTTTTTAGGATGCACGCCGGCGACGAAGGCTTCTTTTCCGTTGGCGTACTCGCGGCAGTAATGAGTATGGAACTGGCCGGTTTTGCCGGTCATTCCTTGAGTGATGACTTTGGTGTCTTTGTTGATCAAGATCGACATTGAAAAATCCTCGGCAAATTCTTATTTGGCGGCAGCTACGACTTTCTGCGCAGCTTCGGCCATGGTGTCGGCGCTGATGATGGGCAGGCCCGATTCGGCCAGCAGCTTCTTGCCCAGTTCTTCGTTGGTGCCCTTCATGCGCACGACCAGCGGCACGCTAAGGTTAACGGCCTTGCACGCCGCAATCACGCCCTCGGCGATGATGTCGCAACGCATGATGCCGCCGAAGATGTTGACGAGAATGGCTTCGACGCCTTCGTTCTTGAGCATGATCTTGAACGCCTCGGTCACTTTCTCGGCTGTGGCGCCGCCGCCGACGTCCAGGAAGTTGGCCGGCTCGCCGCCGAACAGCTTGATGGTGTCCATGGTGGCCATGGCCAGGCCGGCGCCGTTGACCAGGCAGCCGATGTTGCCGTCGAGCTGAATGTAGGCCAGGTCGAACTTGCTGGCTTCGACTTCAGCGGGGTCTTCTTCGTCGAGGTCGCGGTATTCAACGATTTCCGGATGACGGTACAACGCGTTCGAGTCGAAGTTGAACTTGGCGTCCAGGGCAATGATGTTGTTCTTGCTGTCGCGGTTCAACGGGTTGATCTCGACCAGCGAAGCATCGGTGTCCATGTAGCACTGATACAGCTTTTGGAAGATGTCTACGGCCTGATCCAGCGATTCGGCGGGCAGCTCGATTGCCTTGGCAATTTTTACGGCCTGCTCTTTGGTAAAGCCAACCAGCGGGTCAATGTACTCGGTAATGATCTTCTCGGGCGTGGACTCGGCCACTTCCTCGATATCCATACCGCCTTCGCTCGAGGCGATGAAGGCCACTTTTTGAGTGGCACGGTCGGTTACCAGGGAAACGTAGTATTCCTTCTGGATGTCGGCGCCTTCTTCAATGTAAAGGCGACGCACCTTCTGGCCTTCGGGGCCGGTCTGGTGAGTGACCAGTTGCATGCCCAGAATCTCGGAAGCCAGCTTGCGCACTTCGTCGATGGAACGAGCCAGCTTAACGCCGCCGCCCTTGCCACGACCGCCCGCGTGAATCTGTGCCTTGACGACCCATACCGGACCGCCCAGTTTTTCAGCTGCAGCCACAGCCTCGTCTACGGAAAACGCAGGGATCCCGCGCGGCACCGTCACGCCAAATTTCTTCAGCAGTTCCTTGCCTTGATACTCGTGAATTTTCATTGGTTACCTGTCAGAACGTAATAATGAGAAGAAAGCTTTTCTTGGTGTATTTGCAACACACCTATTTGCCGGAAATATCGCGTCTATTCTCGTTGGGGCTCGCCTCTTTCGGGCGCCACATACCAACGAGGATAGTGTTTGGCCGCCACCGGACCGTCCGTACGCAGGGCATGGCAACCGTCGAGTTCGAAGGGCTTTTTATCAGACTGCTTGCCCGTGCGTGCGCGCTCTTCGCGCATGCGGCCGGCCATGCACTGCACGGCCACCGTGGGCAGAAGATACGAGAGCTCGGTTAAATGCGTGCAGCCTGCGGCTTGGCCGAAGCGGTCTTTGACCGCGTGACGGAACTTGCGCAAAAGATTAAGGCCCACCAGTTTGTGGTAGGCCGGTGCGATGGAGAAACAGTTTTCGTCGAAAGGCGCCGCATCGTAAGCCGCCTGAGCAGCCGTGATGGTGAAATCTTTATCGACAGTGACCCGCAGGTGCATGTTGTGCACCGGCACGCCCTTTTTATGGGTTGTGCCATTTTCGCGCGGAAAATCATAATCCTTTACGTCGATGAGCTCGGCGTCCAGATCCCATTGTCCGTCACTGCGGGCATAGGCATCTACACGCACAGAGCGCGTATGCAGCAATTCGCGGGGAACGTCTGGCAAAGGAAGGGGCATTGAAAGGCAGATTGGGCGGTTACGACAAACTGATCAAGTATAACGCAGCGCGCCAACGCCGGCTAAGACCGGCCGGCGCATTGCCGCCCGCCAATGCGCCGGCCGCCCCTGAACGGAGCAAGCCGGCAAAGTACACGAACCGAAACGGGAGTCAGGCCGCACGCAAGGTGCGAGCCGCCTGCACCATGGCTTCGAGCGCCCCCCTCGTTTCGGGCCAGCCTCGGGTTTTCAGACCACAGTCGGGGTTGACCCAAAGCCTCTCGCCAGGCAAACGGGCGGCTGCATTTTGCATCAAGGACACCATGGACTCGATGGTAGGCAGGTTGGGCGAGTGAATGTCATATACCCCCGGACCGATATCGTTCGGGTACGAAAAGTCTTCGAATGCGCCCAGCAGTTCCATATTGGATCGCGAGGTTTCAATGGTGATGACATCGGCGTCCATGGCGGCAATGGCTTCGATAATGTCGTTGAACTCGGAGTAGCACATATGGGTGTGAATCTGCGTGCCGTCTTCGATGCCGGAGGTCGCCAGGCGAAAGCTCTCGACTGCCCACTCAAGATAGGCCTGCCAGTCGTCTCGACGCAAGGGCAGCCCTTCGCGAAACGCGGGCTCGTCGATCTGAATGACCCTGATCCCCGCCTGTTCCAGATCGGACACCTCGTCGCGCAGTGCCAAGGCCAGCTGACGGCAGGTGTCCCGCCGCGGCTGGTCGTCGCGCACGAACGACCACTGCAACAAGGTGACCGGCCCAGTCAACATGCCCTTGACCGGCTTTTCGGTAAGCGACTGGGCGTAAGTGCTCCAGCCAACCGTCATGGGCGCCGGCCGCAAGACATCGCCGTAGATAATTGGCGGCTTGACGCAACGCGAGCCGTAGCTTTGCACCCACCCGTTCTGCGTGAAGGCGAAGCCCGCAAGCAATTCGCCGAAGTACTCGACCATGTCGTTGCGCTCGGCTTCGCCATGTACAAACACGTCCAGGCCGATTTCTTCCTGGAAGCGGATGGCCGACTCGATCTCTGCGCGCACGGCTTTCTCGTAGGCCGCATCGGAAAGCGCCCCGTGCCGCCAATCGCGCCGCAAGCGCCGGATTTCGGCTGTTTGCGGGAACGAGCCGATGGTGGTGGTGGGATAGGCAGGCAACCCAAGCTCCTTGCGCTGCACAGCAATACGCTGTTTGAACGGAGTGCGGGCCTGTGACAAGTTGTGCGAATCAGCCAACTGTCGGCGCACGGCTTCGTTATGGGTGCGAACCGATTGACGACGCGATTGCAGCGCTGCGCGCTGGGCGTGCACGGCAGCCGCCTGAACCTCATCAAGGTCGTCGTTCAGCATGTGAACCAGCAGCGCGAGCTCATCCAGCTTTTGCACGGCAAACGACAGCCACGACTTCAATTCTGGATCGAGTTGAGTTTCAAGGTCTAAATCGACAGGCACATGCGCCAGCGAGCAAGAGGGCGCCAGCCAAAGCCGCTCGCCCAGATGCTTTCGCAAGGGCTGCAACCATTGCAGGCGGTCGTCCA
>NZ_DATJBQ010000130.1:0-1737 GCF_035515275.1 Pusillimonas sp. | reverse complement strand
CGGTACGCCATATTGAGCCGCGCCTTGGGCCGGCCACCAAGCCGTTTGCCGGCGGCCCCGACGCCGCCACGCCCGACATCATGCTGCTGCATGTCGATGAGTTTGTGGTGGTCGACAACCTGGCCGGACGCACCTACCTGGTCGTGTATGCCGATCCGCGCGAACCCGAGGCGTACTCGCAGGCGCGTCGACGCCTTAAAGAGCTGCGCCAGAAACTGCGCGCTCCTGTGGTAATACCTTATGCCTATGCCAGCCTGCAAACAGAATCACGCCGCGACTTTGCAAAAGAAGACTACCTGGCCGCCGTGCGCAAGGCCAAAGAATACATTGCCGCCGGCGACCTGATGCAGGTGCAGGTGGGCCAGGTCATTGCCAAGCCGTACCGCGATTCGCCCTTGTCGCTGTACCGTTCGCTGCGCTCACTTAACCCGTCGCCCTATATGTACTACTGGGATTTTGACGATTTTCATGTGGTGGGCTCCTCGCCCGAGATTCTGGTGCGCCAGGAGGCCATCACCGAAGGCGACCATACCAAGAAGCGGGTCACCATACGCCCGCTGGCAGGCACCCGCAAGCGCGGCGGCACACCCGAACAAGACGCCGAACTGGCCGAAGAACTTTTGGCCGACCCCAAAGAGCGCGCCGAGCACGTCATGCTTATTGACCTGGCCCGCAACGACGTAGGCCGTGTGGCCGAAACAGGCTCGGTCAAGGTCACCGACACCATGTCCATCGAGCGCTATTCGCACGTGATGCACCTGGTGTCGAACGTAAGCGGTACGCTGAAAGAAGGCATGAGCAATATGGACGTGTTGCGCGCCACCTTCCCGGCCGGTACGCTGACCGGCGCGCCCAAGGTACGCGCCATGGAACTGATCGACGAGCTGGAACCGGTGCGCCGCGGCGTATACGGCGGTGCTGCAGGCTACCTGAGCTACAACGGCGAGATGGATGTCGCCATTGCCATACGCACAGGCGTGATCAAGAACGGCATGCTGTACGCGCAGGCCGCCGCAGGCATCGTGGCAGACTCAGACCCCGAAAAAGAATGGCAGGAAACCGAAGCCAAAGCCCGCGCCGTGCTGCGCGCCGCCGAGAAAGTACAGTTTGGGCTGGACGAGCCAATATAAGCCCTGTGGCCACGGTGCCGACCAACCGCCTGCGGGTACCAGGCGCAAGCGATGCAACGACTGCAACTGGGGAGATGGTCGGGTGTTAAGCCCTGGGGCTGGGCGCCATTAACCGCCGGCTGCTTTCGGGCCGGGCCTGCCGGTGCCGCGCCCGGCTTGCTTCCAGCGTCTGGCTGGGCGCTTCGCCAAAGCGTTGCCGGTAAGCAGCGGCAAAGCGCCCCAGGTGCGTATACCCCCAGCGCATGGCAACTTCCGACACCTGGGCGTCGGCCCGGGGGTTGGCCAGCTCGAGCCGGATTCGGTCCAGGCGCAGTTCGCGTAGCAACTGCATGGGGCTGGTGCCATATTGCAGCCGGCACATGCGCGACAGGCTTCGTTCGCTGGTGCCGCTGTATTGGGCAATGTCCGCCAAACAAATGTCGTCTTGCAAATGCGCCTCAATGTACTCGCGCGCGCGTTGCAGGCGCCGCGGCGCTTGCTCGGCCTCTAGGCCCAGATGGCGCTCGTGCAATGACAGCGATTGGGCGCACAGCAAATGGCGCATCAACGCCGCTTCGGCCAAGCGTATTTTCAGCCCGCTGGTGGCCGAAGGGTGCGCAACCTGTTC
>NZ_DATJBQ010000129.1:0-24880 GCF_035515275.1 Pusillimonas sp. | reverse complement strand
CGCCATGGGCTCGTCCAGCAGCAGCACCGACGCATTCAGCGACAACGCTATGGCCAGTTCAAGCTGGTGCTTTTCGCCGTGCGCCAGGTCAGACACCCGCACACCGGCCCGGTCACCCAGGCCCACCTGCTCGAGCGCCCTGCGTGCAGGCTCGCGCAGTTCAGGCAGCTTGCGCGCCGTGCGAATCATGTCAAAGCGTCTGGTCGACTGAGCCTGCACTGCCATCGCCACATTGTCTTCGGCCGTAAAATCGTTGTACAGCTGACTGATCTGGAAAGAGCGGGCCAGGCCTACCGAAGCACGCTTGTGCGCCGGCAAACGCGTAATGTCCTGGCCGTCGAGCAGCACATGGCCCGAATCGGGCATGAGCTCGCCGCTGATCTGCGAGATAAGCGTGGTCTTGCCCGCCCCGTTAGGGCCGATCAGTGCGTGAATTTCGCCCGGCAACACTTGAATATTGACGTCGTTGGTGGCCTGCAGCGCGCCGAATGCCTTTTTCAGGCTCTGGATCTCGAGCTTGGGTTGAACGGCCCCAGCAGCCGCGTGTGAGGTTGGCTTGGTCATTGTCGCCGTTGCTTGTTGCGTATTAGTCATGGCTGCCCCTTCCTGCCAGCCAGCCGAATAAGCCGCGCCTGCTGAACAACACCACCAGAATCAGTGCCGGCCCCAAAAACAGCATCCAGTTCTCGGTCCAGGCGGTCAAGGCCTGTTCAAGGCCCAGGTACACCGCCGCCCCCAAGATGGAACCGTAAATGGTGCCCATGCCACCCAGCACGATCATGGCCATCAGCGTGCCCGACTTCAGCCACGAGGCCATGTCGGGGCTGACATACAAAGCGTAGTTGGCCCACATGGCACCGGCCAGCCCGGCACCGGCGGCCGAGATGACAAAAGCCGTAAGCTTGTAGCGCATGGGCGCATAGCCCAGGTTCACGTTGCGCCGCTCATTCTGTTGAAAGCCGCGCAACACCATGCCGAATGGCGAGTTCACGAGGCGCCGGCAAAAAAACACCCACAGCGTCATCAATGCCAGGCACACATAGTAGAAAACGCTGGGGTCGTCCATGTTGATGCCCGGAATCAGGTTGCGCGAATCGACCGACATGCCGTCGTCGCCCCCGTACGTGACCAGGCCCACCAGCACGAAGTACAGCATCTGCGCGAACGCCAGCGTGATCATGATGAACTGCACGCCTGTGGTACGCAACGACAGGAAACCCATGACCAGCCCGGTTAACGCGGCGGCCAACATGGCCAGCGGCCACATGATCAGCGCCGACGAAGAACCCGCCCAGCCAAAAATGGTTTCGCCGATGCCCATGTGGTAACCCACAATGCCCACAATATAGCCACCCAGGCCGAAGAACGCGGCATGACCGAAACTGACCATCGCGCCATAGCCAAGGATAAGGTCAAGGCTGATGGCGGCCAGGGCATAAATGACAAACTGCGTGCCCATATTGATAAGGAACCGGTTGTCCAGCCCGGCCGCAATGGGGGGCAGTAACACCAGCACGGCAAAGATCAAGAATACGACAATGTTTTTGCGGGTCATTTTTTTACCTTTGCGCTGGGATCAGACCCCGTGGCTTAACCAGCAGGACGATGGCCATAAGGATGTAGATACTGGCTGAAACCAGACTGGAGCTCACCGACGCACTGTACTCGGGCGGCAGCAGCTGAGACATCCAGATAGGGATGTACGCCCGGCCGAACGAGTCGGTCATGCCGACCAGCACCGAGCCCAGCAACGCACCGCGCACCGAGCCCACGCCCCCCACCACAATTACCACGAACGTCGTAATAAGCACCTTTTCGCCCATGCCGATCTCAACGGCCAGCAACGGCGCCGCCATGACGCCTGCAAAGCCGCACAGCAGGGCGCCAAGCGTGAACACCAGCATGAACAGACGCCGAATATTGATGCCCATGGCATCGACGATTTCGGCGTCGTCGGCCCCGGCGCGCACCAGCATGCCCACCCGGGTTTTGGAAATAAGGAACCACAGGCCTACGGCCACCAATACCCCGGCGCCGATAAAGGCCAGACGCATGATCGGGTAACTAAGGCCGGGCAGAATCTGGATGGAACCCGAGAGCAGCGGCGGGATCGCCACAAACGGCGGGCTGCGGCCAAACACCAGGGTAACCAGGGCATTGGTAAAAAACAGCACCCCCAAGGTTGCCAGCACCTGATCCAGGTGGTCACGGTGGTACAGGCGGCTGATGATCAATCGCTCGACGATCAGGCCGTACACGCCGGCGCCCACCACGGCGGCCAGAATGGCCACAGTGAACGAGCCGGTAATGGCCACGGCCGAAGCCGCGCAAAACGCGCCGATCATGTAGAACGACCCATGAGCGAGGTTGACCACGTTCATGATGCCGAAGATAAGCGTCAGGCCGGCTGACAATAAAAACAGCAGTGCGCTGTATTGCAGGCCGTTCATGGCCTGTTCAACGAACAAATGCATGGGAAGATCCCGTTTGGTTTTGCGCGCGCCCCCAACCGGCGGCGCGCGTTCTTACTCGATAACGACTACTTCATCTCGCATTGCGAGGCGTAGGGGTCGGTATGGTCTTTGGCAACCACCTGCATGGGTTTGTAGTCGAGATTGCCTTTGTCGTCACGCTCTACACGAACCAGCGACCAGTCCTGAACGGGGTAGTGGTTGGTGTTGAACTTGAAGTTGCCGCGCACGCTGTCGAACTCGGCTTTTTTCAGCGCTTCGCGAAACTGATCAGGCTTGCCTTTGATGTCGCCGTCTACCGCTTTAAGCGCTGCGCCAATCAGGCGTGCCGTGTCGTACGAGGTGGCCGCATACACGGTAGGCCGACGGTTGTACTCTTTTTCGAATGCCGCCACAAAAGCCTTGCTGGCTTCGTTGTCTTGCTGGCTGGTCCATTGTGTGGTCAGGTAGAAGCCCTCGCCGGCGTCGCCCGAGGCAGCCAACATGCGGTCGTCCATGGAGTACAGCGGGGTAACCATACGTATGGTTTTGTTCATGCCCGAATTAGCAAACTGCTTGGCAAAGTTAATGCCGGCGCCGCCGGGCAGAAACTCGAACACGGCTTCAGGGGCCAGCGAACGGATACGGGCCAGCTCGACCGAGAAATCGGACTGATCGAGCTTGGTGTAGATCTCGGCCAGAATCTCGCCTTCGTACACGCGTTTGAAGCCGGTGAGGGCGTCGCGACCTGCCTGGTATGCCGGCGCCATGATGACCATTTTCTTGATGCCCATCTGGTTGGCGGCAATGGCGGCGGTATCGCTGTACGAGTCGTTTTGCATGGCAACCGAGAAGAAGTTCGGGTTGCAGGCCTTGCCGGCGAAGTTCGACGGGCCGGCGTTCAGGCTAACAAAAAAGCCGTCTTTTTCTTTGACGACCGAAGGCACAACCGCCACCAGGACGTTGGAAAAGTTGATGCCGGTGAACAGGCGCACGCCGTCCTGGAGCATTTTTTCGGCCGACTGCTTGCCGGTGGCAGGCTTCAGACCGTCGTCTTCAACAATAAGGTTAACCGGCACGCCGCCCAATTTGCCGCCGCCTTCTTTGATGGCCAGGGCAAAGGCGTCGCGCTGGTCTTCGCCAATATAGCCTGCGGGGGTAGACAAGGTGCCGATGAAACCGATGTCGACGGTTTCCTGGCTGTGGGCCAGTGTGGCAAATGCCGTAAGGGCGAACGTCGCCGCCAATTTACTGATGTGCTTCATGGAAGAGGCCTCCTGAGTCAGTGCTGATTCATTGATTGTTGTGTGCGGGGCACGATGCCCGCCCCCCATATGCCTTGGAAATATACAGCCGGCGCGAGAAACGAAAAGTTAAAGTCTACACGCCATTTACTGCACGACCAATTATTTTATAAAATTTTTATCTTTTTCGACAATTATATTTGAATCAAACCACAAAAAACAACTCGCCCCAACATCTCCTGCTGGCGATCAGCAAGGCGATCACCGCAAACAGGATCGCGGTGACGGCCTGGAAAATCAACTTAAGTAGCTATATTTATTTGTCCATTTCTTCAAAGACAGACTGGTGCGCGAATTATCGCGGCTCGAGGCAGTTCTCAACACGCCATCCGTACAGCCACTCGAGTGCCGAATAAAACTGCTCTTGCGATTTGTTTTTCCAGAGCAGGTTGCGCACCGTGCGCTCGACACCCTTGGCGTGGTAGATACGACCCATTTCCCGAGTAGACCAGACAACCCGCGCCGTACGTGGAATACGGATGCTTTCGTACAGGCGGAACGCGGCGTCGAAGTCGCCTTCGCAACGGGCCACGGCCTCGCCCAGGGTCACGGCGTCTTCAAGCGCCATGCAAGCGCCCTGCGCCATGTACTGCGCCATGGGGTGGGCTGCATCGCCCAAAATGGTGCAGCGGCCGCTGCCCCAGGTGTCGACCGGGTCGGCATCGGCAGTGGCCCAACGGCGCCACGAGGTGGGGCGGTCGAGCATCTGGTGCGGGCGCGGATGTATGCCTTCGAAGTAAGACAGCACTTCTTCTTTGCTGCCGTCACGAACACCCCATTCTTCTTCCTCTTTGCTGTGGAAGGTCACGACCAGGTTGTACTGCTTGCCGCCGCGCAACGGGTAGTGCACCAAGTGACAACGCGGGCCGGCCCACAACATCGGGGCATTTACCTGCAGGTCGGCGGGCATGTTTTCAACATCGACCACGGCACGATAAACCACATGGCCGGTTACCCGGTGTTGCATGCCGACGGTCTTGGCGCGAATCACCGACTTGACCCCGTCGCAACCCACCACGGCGTCGGCGCTATACACGTTGCCCTCGGTATCAATAACTTCGACGCCCTCGGCCTTGACCCTGACGTCGGCCACGTGAGTAGAAGTGCGGAACTCGATCAACGGGTTGTGCTGCACCGCCTCGTAAATGGACAGATGAATGTCGGCGCGATGAATGACGCCATAGGGATTACCGAATTTCTTTCTAAAAATATCGCCCGTTTCAATGCGCACCACCTCGGCGCCGTCGACGGCGTCCATCATGATGCAATGGTCGGTAAAAACAGCACGCTTGCGTGCAGCTTCGCCCACACCCAGGGCGTCGAGCGCGGCAAAAGCGTTGGGCCCAAGCTGAATGCCCGCACCGATCTCGCCGATTTCGGCCGCCTGCTCAAGCAACAGCACCTGAATATTGCGGCGGGTCAGCGCCAGTGCCGCCGCCAGACCGCCAATACCGCCGCCGACGATGATGACTTTCTGTTTTGCTGTATTTGCCATGTCTGCTTGTCCTTCTGTGTTGAATATATTCAGCTGGTCTGTGAAGCAAGGCGCACACTGACCTGCGTGCGACCTATGCCCTGAAATTCGACCTGTATGGTGTCGCCAGGAACGACCGGCCCCACACCTTCGGGAGTGCCCGTAAATAGAATGTCGCCCGGCTGTAGCGAATAAAACGACGAGGCGTACGCGATGAGGCTTGCCACGTCGATGATCAGATCGCGCGTGTTGGCTTTTTGCCTGAGCTCGCCATTGACCCACAAGCTGAAGTCGAGCGCTGTGGGATCGGAAAGCTCGTCGGACGTGACCATCCAAGGCCCCACCACGCTGTAGGTATCAATTGACTTTCGAAGGCTGCGCTCTTCGGGCCCGCGAGTGGTCATGTCCAGGCCGATGCAATACCCCGCCACGTGGTCCAGCGCATCTTCGCGCCGAATATTGCGTCCGGCCTTGCCAATGACGGCCACCAGCTCGGCTTCGTGGTCGTTGCGTCGATCGGGATGCTGGATCTCGACACCGGCCGATACACCGCACAACGAACTGCTTGCCTTAAGAAACACACCGATCTTCTGGATTTCAAGAATGGCGTTCTGGTGATGGATCTCGGAGTCGGTACGCGCCTCTTCGAGATGCTTCAGGTAATTGACGGGTGCTGCAATGATCTTGCCCGGATTGGCCACTGGGCTTAGCAAGGTAGCCTGCGAAAGCGCCACGATGGGGGCATGGGGCAGCAAAGCCTCGATACGCCCACGCACCTGATCCAGGTTTGCAATGAAAGGATCGACCGCCGGCAATGGGTAGCGATACGTCGGCAGCACATCCAATGCCGCCGTTACGTCGCGGATCTCGTCCCCTTGAACCACCCCAAGTCGGTTATCGTCGAAGAGGCATATTTTCATTATGACTTCCTTGGTGAATAAGGGGCGCACGCCGCGCGTGCGCCCCCTTTCTTACGGCTGATAGTCCGGCTGATTGGCCGGCGCAGCCTGCTGAAACGCGGGCAGCGTATTGCAATGCTCGTACACGCGCATGACGCGGGGATAAGCGCTTAGATCGCAGCCCATGCGAGAGGCATTGGCCACTTGCGGCACCAGGCAGCAATCGGCCAACGACACCTGACCACCCACGCAGAACTCATCCGAACCCGTGCGCTCAAGCATTTTTTCAAGCGAACGAAAGCCTTCGGCGATCCAGTGGTGATACCAGCCGTTCTTGGCCTCATCGCTGACACCCAGCTCTTTAACCAAGTAGCGCAAGGCCCTGAGGTTGTTAAGCGGATGCATGTCGCAGGAAATAAGGTTGGATATTTCGAGGACACGAGCACGCTGCTGGAGGTCGGCCGGAATCAGGCGCGGCTGGGGATACTTGGCATCGAGGTAGTCGATGATGGCCAGGGACTGGCCCAGCTGAAAGCCCTCGTCGTCCAGCAAAGGCACGCTGGCGCCCGGGTTTTTTTCTACATAGCCGGCTTCTTTGTGTTCCATGACCCGAATGTTTACCGGCAACAGATTGAAGTCGAGCTTTTTAAGTGCCAGGGCAATACGCACCCGGTACGATGTAGAGCTGTTGAAAAAGCTGTATAAGTCCATGCTTACACCACTTTGACCGACAAGCTGCCCAGGCCTTCGACAGATCCGACCATGTGATCGCCGGCCACCACTGCGCCCACGCCTTCGGGGGTTCCGGTGTAGATCAGGTCGCCCGGCTCAAGACGGAAGAAGCGCGACAGATAGCTGATGGTTTCAGGTACCGACCAGATCAACTTGTCGATGCCGCTGCTTTGCTTGACCGCGCCGTTAACTTCCAGCTTGATGCCGGCCTTTTCCAAATGACCGACCTGCTCGGCGCGATACAGGGGGCCGATAGGCGCGCTGTCGTCAAAAGCCTTGCCGATTTCCCAGGGGCGGCCCATTTCGCGCATCTTCATTTGCAGGTCGCGACGGGTCATGTCCAGGCCGACTGCATAGCCCCAAACATGGCTGGGGGCGTCTTCGAGACTGATGTTCGAGCCGCCCTTACCAATGGCCGCCACCAGCTCGATTTCGTAGTGATAGTTACTGGTTTCAGCAGGGTAAGACAGTTCCAGTGTTGCGCCGTCGGCTACAGGCACCACGGCGTCGGTCGGTTTGCAAAAGAAGAATGGTGGCTCGCGGTCGGGGTCGAAGCCCATTTCGCGCGCGTGCGCAGCATAGTTGCGACCTACGCAATACACACGGCGCACCGGAAAGGTGTCGGAGCTGCCATGCACCGGCACGGCAATGACTTCGGGCGGATTAACGACGTATGACATGTTGGAATCTCTCTGAATGAACAAAAAAAAGAAAGGTGGCTTAATCGATGCGTGCTTCGCGCAGCAAGCCAGGCGCCGATTGAACCGGCCTGTCAGAATAACTGAACAACACGGCTTAATCTGCCGTGATAAGGGTGCCGGATTCAATGATGTCGTCGCGAACGGCGCCCGCAGTACATACTTGCGGGTGCGTTACATCTCTTCATGCAATATACGACGTTTACTTCGGCATGTGTTTGTTTTGGTATACGAATAAAGATGAAATATTCGTATCACTCATATTGTTTATTGCATGCCTTAGGTTCGGTACCCCGCAGCGCGCTACAGAAAACACAAGCGGCCGGAACGGGCCGACCGGCTGTTTGCACCGAGCGCGTGGGTTGCGCGCGGGCTCAGGCGCTGAACATCCAGGGCTCTTGCCGGCTACGCGTTTGCTCGTAACGTTGAATGGCTGCGGCGTCTTCAAGGGTTACGGCAATGTCGTCCAACCCATTCAGCAGGCGATGCTTGCGCGAGGGGTCGATCAAAAACTTCAGCACGCGACCCGTGGGAGTGATGAGGGTCTGCGAGGCCAGATCAATGCGCAGCGTATATCCTTCTTGCGCACCAACCTCGCGAAACAACTCATCGACCAGTTCGGCGCCGAGCGATACCGGCAGCAAACCGTTCTTGAAACAGTTGTCGTAAAAGATGCCCGCAAAGCTGACCGCGACAATGGCGCGAAACCCGTAATCGTGCAGTGCCCAGGGCGCGTGCTCGCGGCTTGAGCCGCAACCGAAATTCTCGCGCGTCAGCAAAATACTGGCGCCCTGGTAGCGCGGCTGGTTCAACGAAAAATGCGGGTTCTTCTGCCGACTTTCCGGCTCTTGTCCAAGCTCGCCCACATCGGTAAAGCGCAGCTCGTCAAACAAGTGCCGCCCAAAACCGGTACGCGCAATAGACTTCAAGTACTGCTTGGGCACAATGGCGTCGGTGTCGACATTACTGCGATCCAGGGGGGCCACCAGGCCGGTCAAAGTGGTAAATGCTTGCATGTGCGCCCCTATCAAAGCTGGGTAATATCAACAAAGTGGCCCGCAATAGCCGCCGCTGCCGCCATGGCCGGGCTGACCAAATGGGTGCGTCCCCCGGCCCCTTGCCGGCCTTCAAAGTTTCGGTTCGAAGTCGAGGCGCAGCGCTCGCCCTTGCCCAATCGGTCTGCGTTCATGCCCAGACACATCGAGCAGCCCGGCTCGCGCCACTCAAAGCCTGCTTCCATAAACACCTTATCCAGTCCCTCGGCTTCGGCCTGCTCTTTGACCAGACCCGAACCTGGTACCACCAACGCCTGCTTGATGTTGGCGGCAACATGTTTGCCCCGGGCCACGGCCGCAGCCGCGCGAAGGTCTTCAATACGCGCGTTGGTGCACGAACCGATGAACACTTTGTCGAGCTGAATCTGTGACATGGGCGTGCCTGCCTGCAACCCCATGTATTGCAATGCGGTTTGCATGTTGCTGCGGCGAGTGGCATCAGGCGCGTTCATGGGGTCGGGCACACTGCCGTCGACCGACACGACCATGTCGGGGGTCGTGCCCCAGGAAACCATGGGCTTGACGGCAGACGCATCGATCTCGACCACCTGATCGAAGCGGGCGCCCTCATCGCTGACCAGGGTGCGCCAGTAGGCTTCGGCGGCAGCCCAAAGCTCGCCTTTGGGGGCAAGCGGACGACCCTTTACGTAAGAAATGGTTTTGTCGTCTACGGCGACCAGCCCCACCCGGGCACCGGCCTCAATCGCCATATTGCACAGTGTCATGCGGCCTTCCATGGAAAGCTCGCTAATGGCCTGGCCGGCGAATTCGATGGCGTAGCCGGTAGCACCGGCTGTACCGATGCGACCAATGATATGCAGGATAAGGTCTTTGGCACTGACGCCCTGGCGCAAACTGCCATTTACACTCACCAGCATGGGTTTCAGGCGGTCAAGCAGCAGGCATTGCGTGGCCAGCACATGCTCGGCCTCTGAAGCCCCCACGCCAAAGGCCAACGCGGCAAATGCGCCATGAGTGCTGGTGTGCGAATCGCCCGCCACCACACTGGAGCCGGGCAGGGTCAGGCCCTGCTCGGGCCCGATCACATGAACAATACCCTGGCGCTTGTCGCCGATGCCAAATTCGACAATGCCGAACTCTTCGCAGTTGCGACTTAGCTGGTCGACCTGTATGCGCGACAAGGTATCGCTGATGCCGCGCGAACCGTCGCGGCGTTCGGCCGCGGTGGTGGGCACGTTATGGTCGGCAGTGGCCAGCACGGTGTCGGGTCGCCAGACTTTGCGCCCCGACATACGCAGCCCCTCGAACGATTGCGGGCTGGTAACGTCGTGTACCAGCTGGCGATCTATGTACAACAGCGACGGCCCGTCGGATGCCTCTTTGACCAGATGGCGCTCCCAGAGCTTGTCGAAAAGGGTCCGGGGAGCAGCGCTGCCCGCAGTGGTGCTTGTGCCTGAAGCGATGGTCATGATGGGGTTCCTGTTTTGTCTCAACGTGCTGCCGGCTTAGCTGTTAGCCGACCCCGGAACAGGGTAGCGACGAGTCGAAGGCCCGGCCTTTACCACTTGGCCCGGAATATCGTGCTGAACAATGCCGGGCAATAGCTGCGCCTGCACAAGCAAGGCTTCAAGGTCGACACCGGTTTCGTAGCCCATGGCGTCGAGCATGTGCACCATGTCTTCGGTGCACACATTACCACTGGCCCCCGGAGCGAACGGGCAACCGCCCAAGCCGCCCAGCGAGGCGTCGAAGCGGTCGATGCCGGCTTGCACGGCCGCCAGCACGTTGGCCAGCCCCATGCCGCGCGTATTGTGGAAGTGGGCGGTGAAGGTCATGTTCGGCCAGCGCTGTTTAACCGCCTCGCAGAGCCGGGCCACCTGGGCGGGGTTGGCCATGCCCGTGGTATCGCACAGCGTTACGCCGTCAACGCCCATGTCCACGAAGCGTGCGACCGTATCCAGCACATGGGCCACCGGCACTTCGCCGTCAAACGGGCAGCCGAAGGTCGTGGACAAGGAAGCGTTCAGGCGGGCCCGGCCGTCAACCACCGCTACAATCTGCTCGAACTGTTCAAGCGACTGTTGCGGGGTCATGCGCAGGTTGGCCATGTTGTGGCTCTCGCTGGCCGACATGACCAGATTGATCTCGTCGACATTGCACGACAGCGCCCTTTCACAGCCACGAACATTGGGTACCAGGGCGGCGTACTCGACGCCGGGCACCCGATCGATGCGACACATGACAGCTTCGGCATCGGCCAACGCCGGTATGGCCTTGGGCGAGGTAAACGACGTTACCTCGATTTTGGCCAGACCCGTGCGGCTCAAGGCGTTGATCAGCTCGATCTTGCGGTCGGTGGGAATAAAGATCGGCTCCATCTGGAAGCCATCGCGCACCGAGACCTCTTGAATATACAGGCGTTTTTTGCTTGCGCTTTGAATGCTGCTCACGCTTTCCCTCTTTCCAATGCAGGTTTGTAGTTCCGGCCAGACCGGCTTCGCGCAGCTTGGCCAACTGCTCGGCGGTAACGCCTATGGAATCGAGCACATCTTGTGTGTGCTGGCCCAGTTCAGGGCCCACCCAATTGGTGCGACCGGGGGTTGCACTGAGCTTGGGCACGATGCCAGGCAGGCAGATCTCTTTGCCGTCGGGCAGCTCGTGTTTTTCAAGCATGCCGCGCGCCTGGTAATGGGCGTCGTTCACAATGTCTTCGGCGGTATAGATGCGCCCGCAAGGCACCGACGCCTCGTTCAGGGTGGCCAGCACTGTTTCCAGATCGTGCGCGGCAGTCCAGTCACCAATCACGCCGTCCAGCAGCTCAGTTTGTTTGGCCCGGCCGTCGTTGTGCGCCAGCGTCGGCTCTTCGGCCAGATCGGGCCGGCCAATGGCGGTCATAAGGCGGCGGAAGATGCCGTCGCCGTTACCGGCCACCGCCACGTAATTGCCGTCTCCGCACAAATAGGTGTTGGAAGGAACAATGCCGGGCAAGGCCGAGCCGGTGCGTTCGCGTACGTGGCCGGTCATGGCGTATTCGGGCACCAGGCTTTCCATGACGGCAAACACCGCCTCGTACAGGGCCACGTCAATGTACTGGCCCTGACCCCCGTTCACCTTGAGGTGGTGCATGGCGATAAGTGCGCCCACCGTACCGTACAGCGAGGCCAGGGTGTCACCCAGGCTGACGCCCACACGCACCGGGGCGCGATCAGGGTAGCCTGTAACGTAGCGCAACCCGCCCATGCATTCGGCGATGGCCGCAAAGCCTGGCCGCTGGCTGGCCGGGCCGGTCTGGCCATAACCCGAAATGCGCACCATGATCAGCTTGGGGTTTACCGCCGACAATTGCTCCCAGCCTATGCCCCATTTCTCAAGCGTGCCGGGCCGGAAGTTCTCGATCACAATGTCGGCCTCGGCAGCCAGCTTGCGCACAATCTCTTGACCCTCTTCAGACTTGAGGTCAAGGGTCACCGACTTTTTATTACGGCTTTGGGTATACCACCAAAGCGAGGTGCCTTCGTGCAGCTTGCGCCACTTGCGCAACGGGTCGCCCGTTTGCGGTGGCTCGATCTTGATGACTTCTGCGCCAAACTGAGCGAGCAAGGCGCTGGCGTACGGGCCTGCAATTAAAGAGCCCAGCTCCAGCACCTTGATACCTGACAGCGCCATCTCGGGCGCGCCTGCGTTTTCCTGCATGACAAATTCCTTTCGTGATTGCTGCAATCATGGCCCCGCCGCCGCAGGCCGTAAAGAAGTGCTTTACGATGCTACCATCGCATTTGGCGATGGCAAGAAAACCTATGACACCCGATCCCAAGTCCTTAAGGCTGTTCATCAGCGTGATCAAGCACGGCACCATTGCGGCCGCGGCCGAGCACGAGCATACGGCGGCTGCGGCGATCAGCCGTCGGATCAGCGACCTGGAAGCGCAATTGGGTGTGGCCTTGATCGAGCGCAGCAACAAGGGCATCAACCCAACCCCGGCAGGCCGCGCCCTGCTGAACATGGCGCATCGCGTGCTGCACGACCTGGACAGCATCCGCACCCAGATGCACGACTATGCCCTGGGCATGAAGGGCTACATACGGATCTTCGCCAATATTTCGGCCATGCATCAATTCATGCCCAGGGAGCTCAGCGCCTTCCTGACCGAATGCCCCATGGTGCAAATCGACCTCGAAGAGCGTGTCAGTGCCGCCATCGCCCAGGCCGTGGTTGAGAACAATGCCGATATCGGGGTGCTGATGGTGGATAATCCGATCGAAGGGCTCGAGTATCTGCCCTACAAAAAAGATGACCTGGTCGTGATCGCGCCCCTTTCCCATCCTCTGGCCGACAAACAGCGGGTCCGTTACGCCGATACGCTTGACTACAACTACGTCGGCCTACCGCCGGGTGGCCAAATGAACCTGCAGCTGATGCGCGCCGCCCGCGAACTTGGCCGCACTTGGCGCTACCGCTTCCAGGTTTCCAGTTACGATTCCCTTTGTCTTATGGTCGAGTCGGGCCTGGGCATAGGCATGGTGCCCAGGCGCATTGCCCAGGCCTATGAAAAAGCCCTGGGGATCAAGTTGATAATCCTGGACGAAGTCTGGTCGCACCGACAGTTGCACGTTTGTATACGATCGATCGACGCACTGTCGCCCGCAGCACGCCTGCTTGTCGAACGCATGACTCGCAAGCCGGGCTAGTATGCGCATTACCGTCAGCCTGCCCGAACCGCTACTTTCATGCTTCCGATTTTTTCGAACTCGGCAACCATGACATCGCCGGCGGTCACCGGCCCCACCCCCTCTGGGGTGCCCGTGAAAATAACGTCGCCAGGATGCAACGTGTAAAAAGACGACGCGAACTCGATGAGTTCCGGAATCCCAATTATCAGATCCCTGGTGTTTGCGCGTTGTTTGACTTCGCCGTTAACAGAAATCTGGAAGTCCAGACTGGTCGGATCCGTAATTTCATCCGCTGTTACCAGCCAGGGGCCCAGCACGCTGTAGCTATCGACCGATTTGCGCATGCTGCGCTCTTCGGGACCGCGCACAGTCATGTCCAGCCCAATGCAATAACCCGCGATATGGCTCCAGGCGTCCGTACGCGATATTCCGACCCCTTCCTTGCCAATGACGACCGCCAGTTCGATTTCGTGATCGTTGCGCCGCTCTGGGTGGCGCACCACGACGCCCTTCCCAGCGCCCACCATGGAACTGTTCGCTTTCAGAAATAAGCCAATCCGTTGGATTTCCTCGACCTTGGTATTGTGATGAACGCCAGGATCAGCACGAGCCTCTTCCAGATGCTTGATGTAGTTCACGGGAGCAGCGATCAGTTTCCCTGGATTGGCGACCGGGCTCAACAGCTGTACGTCTTCCAGGTCCAGTTGTCTGGCCGAAGGCAAGAGAGCTTCAATTTCTTTACGCACCCGTTCAAAGTTAGCGATCAAGGGATCGAAGCTCGGTAGGGGGTAGCGACTAGCGGGCAACACATTTAATGCCGCAGTGACATCAAATACCACCCCGTCCTTGACGACGCCCAGAAGATCTTCATTAAAACGACAAATACGCACGAGTAATTCCTTATTAGCTTCAATGATTGCTTGTCAGCGGTTCAATGCTCGGTTCCGCCGGCGACAGGGTCGGGTGCCCGTTCCATATCCAGTCCAGACATTTGTAGGAGTCTTCGACGGTCCGTCCTTCCAACTGTGCATTGCGCACATCGCGCCCGATTCCTTCTTCGTGATAGAACTTCCAGACCTCCCGCCCCTCCAACTGAATTCGCGCAGTCCTCAGCGCGCGCTGCTTTGAAAACTCGGCGAAAGCATCTTCGAATCCGTGACGATCGAGCAGATCGGCAATGCAGCCCGCATCCTCGATTGCCATTCCCGCACCCTGCGCATATGACTGCAGTACCGGATGCGCAGCATCTCCCAGAAGCACGATCCGGCCGCGGTTCCAGCGCCTTATGGGATTCCTGTCCGCGATGATCCATCGCCGCTCCAGGTCCATCAGCGACAGTATTTTTTTCAGGGCGGGATGGGCGTTGGCATAAACGTGCCGCACCTCCTGTTCATGGGTCACGTATTGATCGCCGTGCTGGGGAGCCGGGTCCTTGAACACCGCGACAATATTGAACAAGGTGCCTTGTCGCAGCGGGTAGTGCACGACGTGGTATCCAGGCCCACTCCAGAGAACCACTTCGGTCCTATAAGGGAAGTCCGAAGGAATATCGGCCATGTCGACGATAGTTCGATGCGCCACGTAACCGATGGGGCATAGCTCGTCTTTCACCAGAAGTTCGCGAGCGCGGCTTTTAAGGCCATCGGCGGCGATCAACGCCGCGCCCTCGAATGTCCGGCCATCCGAACATGTGACGCGGACATGGTCGCCAAGATCTTCGTGCGCAACGACCGCCGCGTTGACGGTGACCTCGATGCTTGGTGTCTTGAGACAAGTGTCTAGTAGAACATTATGAATATCGGCCCGATGCACCACGACATAAGGATTGCGAAACCGCTGCTTGTATTCTTGCGTCGTCACCGGAATATCGATCAGCGTACGCCCATCGTCCGCGTCGATCATACAAACGGAATCCGGAAAGTCGGCAATGGATCGCACCGAATCGGCAATGCCAAGTTGACTGAATACATTGAAGACATTGGGTCCCAGCTGTATTCCATAACCGATCGCTGAAATTTCGTGAGCCTGCTCCAGCACACGCACGGAGCGACCTTTCTGGGCAAGTGCTATGGCTGCCGTAAGACCGCCTATGCCTCCCCCTACGATTAAAACTGTACTACGCGAATTCAACACGGCCTCCTGTATTTTAGGAACATGCCAAGCCACAGATCCTCTCAACCGCGCCAAACATGTTTGTGACGCATCGTCCGTGATTTCCGTGTTGCGCGTCAATAAAGCAGCGTTGATTGCCCCTATAAGGGATTTGAATGGATGAGAGAGTCGGGCATGTCCAGGAAGGTTTTAAACATGATCTGACGTAGCCAGCAGTTTCCCGGTTCTCTGTGGAAGCGCTCGTGCCAATATTGCCGAACCTCGTAGGACGGGGTGGTCACAGGGATTTTCAAGACCTGTACCCCGCCGCCAAATGCCAACACCTGAGCCAGCCGGGCCGGCACGATTGCCAAAAGATTCGTCATGGAAACGCTTTGCCCGATTCCAAGAAATGATGAGACCTTGACTTTGATCGTACGGCGCACACCCTGCTTTTCCAGTTCTTTATCAAGGAGGGAATAGCCGGTGGCGGGAGCTTCAAGCCCGACATATTCTTCGGACATAAGTTGAGCTTTGGTCAACTGGCCTTGCACGCGGGGATGATTGATGCGAGCAACGCAAGCGTAGTGCTCTGTAAACAAACGCTGTTGATACATCCCCGTATGCAAATCGGCGGCAAACCCCACGGCGACATCGAGCTCGCCCGCCTCAAGCATATGCCCGACCTCGTGATTCAAGTCTACCGATTGGACGTTGAGATGCGGCGCATGCTCTTCGAACAAGGCAAGCAATTGCGGCAGTAAGGCCATCTGCGCAACATTGGTCAAGCCCAGACGAAAAGTGCGGCTGGAAGTGGCGGCATCAAAGTCTTCCTGGCGTGCCTCATTCGGAGCAAGGAGTGTGAGTGCCTCATCTATGCCCGGCAATAAGCTCTCTAAATAAGGGGTGGGCATCATGCCCGCCGAGGTCCGAACAAAAAGCGCGTCGCCGAAGTGGCGCCTTAGATGGCCAAGGCGTACGCTGATGGCCGGTTGGCTTAGGCCTACCGGTCCGACCGAAGAAGATATGCCGCGCGTCTTGTAGATTTCTTTAAGGATCAGAAGATCAGAGACATCCAAAATTGCCATGGTGACCGTATCGAGGTGTATTTAAAAATACGATAGATCTTATCAATATTTCGTTATTGCCGACTCAAGAGCGACACGCCAGACTTGGTTCAAACGAACAGGGCCGCGCGCATACTGGGTTAACAAGCGGCTCGCTTTGCACAGGAAGAAAAGATGGACGCGTTATCGCAAAAACATGAGACACCGTCTCCAGAGCGCCAGGATTTCTACAAGAAAATAAATGTCTCAAATGTGACTCCGCTGTGGGAAGTACTTCATAGCGTCGTTACCGCCCAGCCCAACACCCCTTGCCAGCCATACTTGTGGAAGTGGCAAGAAATGTGGCCCTGGCTGCTTGAGGCGAGCCGCCTGATCACAACTGAAGAGGCGGAACGTCGTGTTCTGGTACTGGAGAACCCTGGGTTACGCGGCAAAACCCGTGTCACCCACAGCCTGTATGCGGGATTGCAGCTGATCATGCCCGGCGAAATAGCGCCTGTGCACCGCCATTCTCAGTCTGCCCTCCGATTCATCGTGGAAGGGGCGGGAGCCTACACAGCGGTGAACGGCGAGAAAGTCGAAATGAACGTCGGAGACTTCGTTATCACGCCTTCGTGGACGTTTCACGACCATGGGAATACGTCTGATAAACCCATGGTCTGGCTCGACGGCCTGGACCTGCCAATCGTCGAGTTGCTGGATGCGCAGTTCATGGAGAAAGGAGAAGGCCAGTCCCAACAAACCAGCCAACAAGCATCGACCAATCTGGCCAGGTTTGGTAACACCATGAAGCCAGTCGAGTACAAGGCGCGTTCCCGGACTTCGCCCTTGTTCTGGTATCCCTATGAACGGACCCGCGACGCGCTTGAAACATTGAAGCGTCATGGCGAAATGCATCCTTACTGGGGACACAAACTGCAATATACGAACCCGGTCACCGGAGATTGGGCTATCCCAACTATCGGCACATTCATGCAGCTACTACCTGCGGGATTCGCCGGAGCTCAGTATCGCTCTACCGACTCTACCGTTTATTCAGTCGTCGAAGGGCGCGGTCGGTGCCGCATTGCCGACCAGGTTCTTGAGTTTGGCCCCAAGGACGTGTTCGTTTGTCCTTCTTGGATGCCTTACAGCTTGGAGGCCGCAGAGGAGACCGTGATGTTCAGTTATTCAGACCGGCCCGTACAACAAGCGCTCGACCTATGGCGCGAAGCGTTCATGTAATGACCATACACAACTTAGGAGACACAATATGACAGTCATTTCTCAATATCCCGCGTTTTCTCAACCGTTGATGCGTGATGCACTCCGCAACGATGCGACGAACGTTGACCAGCGCAAACGTTCAATCTTACTTGCCGTCGTTATCGGCGCAACGCTGACCCTTACAGCGGTGCCGGTACGCTCCGCATCAGCCGCAGAGGACAGCTTCAAAGTGGGGCTCGTTCTGCCGATGACCGGCCCGTTCGCCTCGACAGGCCGGCAGGTCGAAAACGGCATCCGAACCTTTCTGCACCAGTATGGCTCCGAAGTTGCCGGCCGCAAAGTTGAAATATTGCTGCGCGACGATGCGGGAGACCCGGCACACAGCAAAAGGCTTGCTCAGGAACTACTTGTCACCCGCAAGGTCGATGTGCTGGCCGGCTTCGGCCTAACCCCACTGGCTTTGGCCGTCGCGCCCATGGCAACGCAAACCAAGACCCCGATGGTCATTATGGCGGCCCAAAGCCTGGCGGTAATCAACGCTTCTCCGTATGCAATCCGAACCAGCGGAACCATTCCACAAGTGACGATGGGTTCGGCAGTATGGGCAGCCAAAAATGGTATCAAACAGGTCGCCACACTGGTGCCCGATTACGCCCCGGGCCACGAGTCGGAAAAAGCATTCAAGGAGTTCTTCAACGGCCCGGACCAGAAAATCTCGGCCGAAATACGCGTACCGATGGCCAACCCGGATTTCGCTCCGTTCGTGCGCCGGATCAGCGACCAGAAACCCGACGCGTTGTATGTCATGCTGCCAGCGGGGCCCGGCGCGGCCTTTCTTAAAGAATACGCGGCGCGCGGCCTAGCCGAGGCCGGAATTCCGTTACTGGCGCACGGAGCCGTAACAGACGACGATTTCCTGAATCAATCCGGCGACGAAGCACTGGGCATCATCACGTCCGACTATTATTCGGCGGCACATCCCTCCGAAATGAACAAAAAATTCGTTTCCGACTTCAATCAGTTGAACAATGGAGAAAGGCCGAATTTCTTCGCAGTGGCCGGATACGACGGCATGCGTGTCATCTATGATGCGATCAAAACCGCGGAAGACACAAGCGATGGCGATTCGTTGCTGAAAGCCATGAAGAACCAAAGCTTCGAAAGCCCTCGCGGACCGGTCACTGTGGATCCCGAAACCCGCGATTTCGTCCAGAACATTTATATCCGCAAGGTAGAGCGTGTCGATGGCCAACTGTACAACGTCGAGTTCGACACGATTGAAAATGTCCTGAACACAGGCAAAACCAAGTAAACGACCGACCATGGATCCGGACAAACGTAGCGGATCCACTAACTAGAAGGCATTAAGCCAACGTAAAAATCCCCCAAGCGTCAATTGACCCTTGGGGGATTTTTCATCCAGTTCGCTAGAGCGGCGTCGCCGGCCCGGGATACGGGAAGGTCCGGTCGACCGCCGAGCGATTAGATGATGCGTGCGGCCTCGAGCAGGCGAACTACCGTCCACGACTTGTCGCGGCTGATAGGACGACCTTCTGCGATCTCGACGGTATCGCCTTCGTTGTACTGATTGGTTTCATCATGCGCTTTGTAACGATTGGAGCGGACGATGATTTTGCCGTACACAGGATGCTTGACACGACGCTCGACGCGAACGACGACGGTCTTGTCCATCTTGTTGCTGACAACTTTGCCGATCAGCGTACGTTGACGCTTGGCTGTTTGTGTTGTTTGGGTTTCGCTCATTTTACTTTCCTGCCTTCTCAGTCATCAGGGTACGGACACGTGCGATGTCGCGACGGACCTTGCCCAGTTGGCTGGTGTTGGAGAGTTGCTGAGTAGCACGCTGCATGCGCAGACCGAATTGTGCTTTCAGCAGGCTCTCGAGCTCGGTTTGGAGCTCGGCGGCATCTTTGGTGCGGAGTTCGCTGGCTTTCATGTGATCTCCTTAGGCGCCGATGTGCCGCGACACGAAAGTCGTGGCGATGGGCAGCTTGGCGGCGGCCAGACGGAATGCTTCGCGCGCGAGTTCTTCGCTGACGCCTTCCATTTCGTAGATGACCTTGCCGGGTTGAATTTCTGCGACCCAGAACTCGGGGTTGCCCTTACCGTTACCCATACGAACTTCTGCAGGCTTCTGCGAAATGGGTTTGTCGGGGAAGACACGAATCCAGATACGGCCGCCGCGTTTGATGTGGCGGTTGATAGCACGACGAGCAGCTTCGATCTGACGAGCGGTAAGACGGCCACGACCCGTAGCCTTCAGGCCGTACTCGCCGAACGAGACTTGCGCACCGCGAGTGGCCAGGCCGGTGTTACGGCCTTTGTGCTCTTTGCGATACTTTCTGCGTGACGGTTGCAACATGGTTATTCTCCTTCAGCTGGCGCCGCTGCGGCGTCAGGCTTGCGGGGTCCACGGCCACGACCGCCGGCAGGACGGCGGCTGTCAGGCCTGTCGCCACGCGGAGCACGGCGAGGACGACGTTCGTCGTCGCGCGGTGCAGCGGTTTCGGGGGGCATTTCGCCGTTAGGCAGCATGTCGCCCTTGTAGACCCACACTTTGATACCGATAATGCCGTAGGTGGTCTGGGCTTCGGAAGTGCCGTAGTCGATGTTGGCGCGCAGTGTGTGCAGGGGCACACGGCCTTCGCGATACCACTCGGTACGGGCAATTTCGATGCCGTTCAGACGGCCCGAGCTCATGATCTTGATGCCCTGGGCGCCAAGGCGCATGGCGTTCTGCATGGCGCGTTTCATGGCGCGGCGGAACTGAATGCGCTTTTCAAGCTGCTGGGCGATAGAATCGGCCACCAGTTGGGCGTCGGTTTCAGGCTTGCGAATTTCTTCGATATTGACGTGCACAGGCACGCCCATCAGGCGCTGCAGATCAGACTTCAGGCTTTCGATGTCTTCGCCACGCTTGCCAATCACCACGCCCGGACGGGCCGAGTAAACGGTGATACGGGCATTTTTGGCAGGACGCTCGATAACCACACGGCCAACCGAGGCGCTCTTGAGCTTTTTCTTCAGGTATTCACGCACGCGAATGTCTTCGACCAGCATGCCGCCGAACGCTTTGTCGTCGGCATACCAGCGAGAATTCCAGTTGCGATTTACCGCGAGGCGGAACCCAATCGGGTGTACTTTCTGTCCCATTGTGACTCCTTAAGCGCCGACTTTGACCACAATGTGGCAAGTCTGCTTCTCGATACGGTTACCGCGACCTTTTGCACGGGCGGAAAAACGCTTCATCGACTGGGCCTTGTCCACGTAAATGGTCGTGACCTTGAGTTCATCGATGTCGGCGCCGTCGTTGTGCTCGGCGTTGGCGATCGCGGACTCAAGCGCCTTTTTGACGATGCCCGCGGCTTTTTTAGGTGTGAACGTCAGGATATTCAGCGCCTGGGCCACCGGCTTGCCACGGACCATGTCCGCAACAAGACGAGCCTTTTGTGCCGAAATATGGACGCCACGAATAATAGCTGTAGTTTCCATCACTTACCTCTTGGACTTTTTGTCCGCAGCGTGGCCCTTGAAAGTACGGGTCAGTGCGAACTCGCCGAGCTTGTGACCGACCATGTTCTCGTTGATATAAACGGGAACGTGCTGGCGGCCATTGTGCACAGCAATCGTCAGCCCAATGAACTCGGGCAGGATGGTGGAACGACGCGACCAGGTCTTGATCGGTCGCTTGTCTTTGCCTTCGACGGCCGCATCGACCTTTTTGATCAGATGCGCATCGACGAATGGGCCTTTTTTAATCGAACGTGACATTTGGTTCGCCCCTTACTTGCGCTTGCGACGCGAGACAATCATGTTGTCTGTGCGCTTGTTACGACGAGTTCTGTAGCCCTTGGCCGGTGTGCCCCATGGGCTGACCGGTTCGCGGCCCTCGCCGGTACGGCCTTCACCACCACCGTGCGGGTGATCGACCGGGTTCATGGCAACGCCACGCACCGTCGGACGGACACCACGCCAGCGCATGGCACCGGCCTTGCCGATTTGACGCAAGCTGTTTTCTTCGTTGCCGACTTCACCAATGGTGGCGCGGCAGTCGATGTGAACGCGACGGACTTCGCCCGAGCGCAGACGCACCTGAGCGTAAACACCTTCGCGAGCCAGCAGGACGGCGGAAGCGCCGGCCGAACGAGCGATCTGCGCACCTTTACCGGGCAACATTTCGATGCAGTGGATGGTGGCACCCACGGGAATGTTGCGGATAGGCAGCGTGTTGCCCGAGCGGATCGGTGCGTCTTTGCCCGAGAGCAAAGTGGCGCCGACTTCAAGACCGCGAGGAGCAATGATGTAACGACGCTCGCCGTCGGCATAGCACAACAAGGCGATATGCGCGGTGCGGTTGGGGTCGTACTCGAGACGCTCGACCTTGGCCGGGATGCCGTCTTTGTTGCGACGGAAATCGACCAGGCGGTAGTGCTGCTTGTGACCGCCGCCACGATGGCGCACAGTGATGTGGCCATTGTTGTTGCGGCCCGAGCCGCGCGATTTCTTTTCGAGCAGAGCTGCGAATGGCGCGCCTTTATGCAGATCAGGCGATACCACCTTGATCATGCCGCGGCGACCAGCCGAGGTCGGCTTGACTTTTACGAGTGCCATTAGTTCACCTCTGTAAAGTCGAGTTCCTGACCGTCTTTGAGCGAGACATATGCCTTGCGCTCGTTACGGCGGCTACCCATGAAACGACCAAAGCGCTTTTGTTTGCCCTTCTGGTTCAGAACCTGAACCGACTCGACCTGCACCTTGAACAGAAGTTCGACGGCGGCCTTGATTTCGGGCTTGGTGGCGTCAGCGACGACACGGAAAGCGACTTGCTGATTTTTTTCGGCGACGAACGTGGCCTTTTCGGTCACGACAGGCGCCAAGATGACTTGCATTAAGCGTTCGGCTTTCATCCCAACATCTCCTCGAGTTGAGCGATAGCCGGCTTGGTGATCAGCACTTTCTTGTAGTGGATCAGCGACAGCGGATCGGCGTAGCGCGGTTCGACCACGGCAACGTGAGGCAGGTTGCGGGTGGCGAGATAGACGTTTTCGTCGAGCACGTCGGTGATGATTAGAACCGACTCGAGGCCCATGTCTTTAAGCTTGGCGGCAGCCAGCTTGGTTTTGGGCGTTTCGAGCTGGAAGCTGTCAACGACGGCGATACGATCTTCGCGGGCCAACTGAGACAAAATCGCACGAATACCGGCGCGATACATCTTTTTGTTGACCTTGTGGGTGAAGTTCTCGTCGGGCGAACTTGGGAAAGCACGGCCGCCTCCACGCCAGATGGGCGAAGAGGTCATGCCGGCACGAGCGCGACCGGTGCCTTTTTGGCGCCAGGGCTTCTTGGTGCTGTGCTTGACCGTACCGCGATCTTTCTGGGCACGCGTACCGCTGCGGGCATTGGCCTGGAAAGCGACGACGATCTGGTGCACCAAGGCTTCGTTGAACTCGCGGCCGAAAACGGTGTCGGGAGCGGCAACGGTGGACGAGGATTGACCCTGGTCATTCAGGAGCTTGAGTTCCATGATTAGGCTCCTTTCTTGGGCTTGGCCTTGACGGCGGGACGAACGATAACGTCGGCGTTCTTGTGACCGGGCACTGCGCCCTTGACCAACAACAAGCCGCGTTCGGCGTCAACACGCACAACGTCGAGGTTTTGGACGGTACGAGTAACGTCACCCATGTGGCCGGCCATTTTCTTGCCGGGGAACACGCGACCGGGGTCTTGGGCCATACCAATGGAACCAGGCACGCGGTGGGAGATCGAGTTACCGTGCGAGTTGCGCTGACCAGCAAAGTTGTGACGCTTGATGGTGCCGGCAAAACCCTTACCGATGGTGGTACCCGTTACGTCGACCTGTTGGCCGGCTTCGAATACGCTTTCGACGGCCACAACAGAACCGGCCGTAAATTCGGCGGCTTTGGCGGGATCGAGGCGGAATTCTTTGAGGATGCTACCGGCTTCAGCGCCGGCTTTGGCGTAGTGGCCGGCCAAAGGCTTGGTCACACGCGAGGCACGACGTGTGCCATAGGCTACTTGTACCGCTGCATACCCATCGACTTCTGGTGACTTGACCTGGGTAACACGGTTGTTCGACACGTCCAGTACAGTGACCGGGATGGACTCGCCTTCCTCGGTAAAAATACGGGTCATGCCAACCTTGCGCCCCACGAGCCCCAGCCGATATGCGGCAGGCGTAGGTGTCGAGTTCGACATCATTTTCTCCATTCCCGACTGCGATTGGTCGGGGCTAATTAACCGCAAGCCCTGCATTGAGTTTGCCGCCCAACACAAGCAATGGCCCGCAAACAGTTGCCAGGGCACTTGCTAATTTCGTAAAACCAAAATCTTGCAGCCTCGTTGCCGTTGCAACCAGCCTTAAGCAGCAACCGCAAATCAACCACACTTTTTTGGTTAAGCGTAGCACTTTAGCATATTTCTGGTGGCCCAAGCAAGCGGGCTGTGCGTTATTGCCACGGCAGCGCAGTGAACGGATACGAATAAGGCTTTGACACATCGTTGCCACGCAGCGAGTAGTGCCAACGAGCGCGCTTAGGCTACTATCTGCCCTACACAGGATCCGCAGGAGCCCGAATGCCTTCGTCTTCCGTTAACCCCCACGCCATTGTGGGTCTACGCGGCCCGTTCATGAGCCTGGCCGATGACCCGTTCATCACGGGGGACGACGCCGCGGTTCGCTACGAACCCGACGGCCTGATCATTATCGAGAACGGACTGATCAAAGCCGTTGGCGACTACACCGCCCTTAAAGGCCAAGTTGCCCCCGACCATATTACCCACTACCCCAACGCCCTGATCCTGCCCGGGCTTATCGATTGCCATGTGCATTATCCCCAGACGCAGATCATCGGTGCCTACGGGGCCCAATTGATCGACTGGCTGAACGAATACACCTTTGTAGCCGAGCAGCAATTTGCCAACGCCGACTACGCCCGGGCGGTATCGCGCGTCTTTCTGGACGAATGCCTGAGGGCGGGCACCACGACTTCAGCCGTGTACGGCACGGTGCACGCCAGTTCGGTCGACGCCTTTTTTGAAGTGGCCCACGAGTACGGCATGCGCATGATCGCCGGCAAGGTGTTAATGGATCGCAACGCGCCGGCAGCCTTAACAGATACAGCCCAGTCGGGTTACGACGATTCGCTCGCCCTGATTCAACGCTGGCACGGCAAAGGGCGGCTGCACTACGCCGTTACGCCTCGCTTTGCGCCCACCAGCACGCCGGCCCAGC
>NZ_DATJBQ010000128.1:0-15972 GCF_035515275.1 Pusillimonas sp. | reverse complement strand
GTTCACAATGGCGTCCGCCCCCGAATTGATCGCCTCTTGAAAGCCTTGCTGCATTCTTACCGGAGAGCTCTTCGCATCGAATACCGTTGTTTTCAGCCCCGCTCGTTCGGCCGCCACCTGCACGGCGTCTGCAACGTCCCGGATGGCGCCGATTCGCCCGTCGATCATTTGAATGGCGATTGTTTTCCCTTTGAGTTTCGAGGCGTCCAACGGTGGGCCGGGCGGCGTGAATGAAGGCTTCTGGGAGTTTTCTTCAATGAATTGCTTCATCTGGGCAACGACGTCCGGGGTCGAGGCGACCGCAGAAGCCATGCAAACAAACATGCCTGCCGACAA
The DNA here is from genome assembly GCF_035515275.1 of Pusillimonas sp. GTDB lineage: Bacteria > Pseudomonadota > Gammaproteobacteria > Burkholderiales > Burkholderiaceae_B > Pusillimonas. The sequence continues at coordinate 15,636 of NZ_DATJBQ010000128.1, read as the reverse complement.
CATCGCGGCGGCCCCTTTCGCAACAGTCTTTCGTTTGCTGATCAACATTGTGTCTGCTCCTGGATAAGAACTACCGAGATACACACAGCGCGCGGCCCTGTGTGCTCAATGACGAGAACTTCTTGCAAATACCGCAGAGAACGTGACGGCCAGAACAAGCACTGCGCCTTCGAACACGTTTACGACCCAGCTTTGCAGACCCAAAAACTGCAATCCGGTCGTGCCGACGGCCAGAAAATAAACAGCCCATATGGTTCCCCAGACGTTGAACCGACCTGGTGTAAACGCCGTTGATCCCAGAAAGACCGCCGCATACGCAGGCAGTAGAAAGGCATTGGCAATGGTGGGAGAGGCCGCCGCAGTCTGCCCGCAAAGCACGATGCCCGCCAGCGCAGACAACACGGCCGCCAGCACAAGCGAAACCGCCCGTATCAGATCGGTGCGTATGCCGGCCAGCATGGCCGCCTTGCGGGCGTTTCCGGTAAAGAACATGCTGCGCCCGATAGGCATGAAGCCCAGTGCAATGTAAAAACACAGGCCAATCGCCAACATGTACAGGAACGACAGCTGTACGCCTTGAATCTGGGTTTGGAAAACGGTGGTGAACTCGATGGGCAGGCCGCCGATGGTCATCGAGCCAAACGCTCCCACCGCAAGCCCGGTTACCAGGGTGCCCATGCCCAGCGTGACTATGAACGAGTTGATTCCCAGGCCGACGATGAACAGGGCGTTGACCAACCCGACCACCACCGCCATGCCTAACGCAATGACACAGGCCAGGGCCGGATCCATACTTGCGTTGGCTGTCAGGTACGCCACCGCCGTGGCGGACATGCCCATGACAGAGGCCACGGACAGATCAAACTCGCCGACCAGCAACACGATGGTGACGCCGATGGCCAGAATAACCAGCGCCGCCTGGGTGCTAAGAATGGTTGTCAGGTTGCCGAGCGTAAAGAAGGTGGCCGGCCGCAGCATCGAAAAAACCACAATAAAAACCACCAGCGCTATAAGTAGCGCATAACGCTGCATCGCGGGGCCCAACTGCACTTGTCGGCGACCGGGTGCGGCCACTGCCGGCGTTTCAATCGTTTCGGTGCTCACGTTTGTCTCTTCCCTGGGTATGAATTTGGGCGGCGCTAGTATTCAAGAGTGATCTTGCCGACTATTTGGCCGGCCTCCATCAGTTCGTGCGCGTGGGCAATATCTTCAAGCGGCAACGTCTTTCCGATCAATGGCTTGAAGTACCCCGAGTTCAAATGGCGCACGCTGTCCGACAGGTCTTTCATGGTTCCCAGTCTGGAGCCAAGGATTCGCACCTGTTTCACGAATGCATAGGTAATGTCCATGGCCACCTCGTCGCCGCTGGTTGCCCCGGCGGTGACGATCGTGCCGCCATGGGCGCACAGCTCGAGCGTTCTTTGCCAGCTGGACTTGCCCACGTGCTCGAACACAATTGACGCCCCACGCCCGTCGGTAAAGTCCATTACGCGATCCACCATGTCGGGCTGGTAATGGTTGACGATCAGATCAGGCTCATACCCCTGCAGCATCTTCAACTTCTCTTCAGTTCCGGCGCTGGTTATAACTTTGGCGCCGGCAAGCTTTGCGATTTCAATCGCCGCGCTGCCCAGGCCACTGGTGCCGGCCCAGACAAAAACCGTATCGGCCGGGCTTACGCCCGCCTTGCCCACCAACATCTGCCAGGCGGTGATATAACTGTTCGGAAAGGCGGCCGCATAAGAAACCGGTACATCGTCCGACAAACAAACGGCATTCGCCGCCGACACCACTGCGTACTCTGCGTAGCTGCCGTTGTAGACCGTGAAGCTTGCGCAATACTGAAACTCGCCTTGCCTACAACGATGGCATTTTCCGCAAGCAAGATAAGGGTTCGCGATGATGCGAGTGCCCGGCTTGAAGACGGCGTCCACGCCCTCGCCGGCTTCTTCTATCACCCCGCATACGTCCACCCCCAGAACCGTAGGCAAGTCGACGTAATAAGCGGGGTGCGGATGCCCTTTGCGTATCCAGACATCACGGTGGTTCACCGAGGTGGAAAGCATCCTGACCAGCAACTCGCCCTTTCCGGGCTTAGGAACAGGAATGTTCTCTAGTTGCAGCACCTCGGGCGCTCCGTGCCTTCGTATCAAGGCAGCTTTCATAACGGTCTCCGACACGCACCAACCCGGTAAAGGCCGGGTCGCAGTAAAGTCAGATCAAGAATACGGGAGACCGGGGGCCAGGAAACGCCCCAGCCGCAAATATGTGCAGGCTGGGGACGCCCGCTGCACGGTACGGATATTCGACGTAGCGCTTACTGCTCCTGACCTAGGTAGAAACCCTCTGCCAAGGTTGGGCCCGAGCGTATTAGCATATGTTTATCGCGGGTATTCAAACCAGATGCACAACCAGGACAAGGACCTCAAATAGCCAGGATGCGCACCGAAGCCGCACGCCTTTCCCGTGCAAGCAGCTATCACGAAACGTTCCTTACCAGCGACCTTGACGAAGCCAGGCATTACATTGGCCAAGCCCTTAAGCCGCATGCCCTGACCTTGCTCGACCGCAGGCAATCGCTTAGCGTCAAGGTCGGCAGAACAGGGTTGGGTCAAGTCTCGTTCATGTACATTCACCACGGTGCCGACGTGCTGGTCAAGCCCGGCAAGCTAGAAACCCTGTTTCTTTTTCAGGTACCGGTTCATGCCACCCGGCAAGAGGTTCGGGTGGGCAGTTCGGTAATCAATGTATCGCCGGGTATTGCGTATGTGGCCTCGCCCACGCTCGACTTCGAACTTAAGATGTCGAAGCAATGCGACAACGTGGTGCTTGCGGTCGAACGGGGCAGGCTCGAAACGCATCTCGAACAACAACTGCAGCGCCGGCTCGACAAGCCCCTCGAGTTCAAGCCCCGAATCGAGCTTCATAACAAAGAATGCCAAGAGCTGGTCGCCCTTATGTCGCATTTCACCAAGCAGCTAAATTTGCACACGCCGGGCCTGAAGCACCACATCATTCAAACTCAAGCCGAAGCGCTGCTTATCAGCACCATGCTGATCAATCTCGAGCACAATTATCGCGACGAGCTGCTTTGCGAAGCCGCCACACCCAAGCCTTACTATATAAAACGCGCCCAAGCCTATATTTTAGAAAACGCCCACGCCACCCTTACGCCCCAAGAGATCGCCACCGAGGTGTGCATCAGCCTGCGATCGTTATACGCGGGCTTTCAGACGTTTTTACATTGCACGCCCATGGCTTACATAAAAGGCGTCAAGCTCGACAAAATACGTCACGAGCTTCAACTGGGCGCTGCCGACGAAACCTCCGTCGCCGACGTCGCGTCAAAATACGGAATATGCAGCCTGGGTAATTTCGCGGCCAGCTATCGCAGAAGGTTTGGCGAACTTCCGCGCGATACCTTGCTTAAAGGCCGCAGCCTAAGCTAGGGTTCGCAATTTAACGCTTGCAGCCGCGCCTGACGCAAGGCGGGTTTAATTTGCTGGGGTTTGCCGCCTGCCGCCTTGGCAATGGCGCCCGCATCAATGGCACGTACCGCGTTCAGCCGTTCAGCCCACGCGGGCAGGTCCAGTGTGGTTACGCATTGAGCCGCCTGCAACAACAGCAAGAATCGTTCGGGCTTACGCAAGCCGTCATGGCGTTCAATGGCGTCCAGCCAAAACTCGGGGCCGGGGCCTTGTGCGTCGCTTGCGCCACCGTCGGTTTCCTTACTGATTTCATTCAACGATTGAACCAGGCCCGGCAACAGCCTGGCGTAATCAATACATTCGGTCGGTGCGCGCAAATGGCGGCCGATCAATTCGGGGTCGGGGGTTTTACGGCACAGCAAGGCAAACCGCTGCGGTAGCGAAAGCCCTGTGCGCACGGCGCAACTAAGCTGGCCGGCGATTTCATCGTCAAACAATAGCCCCGGCATCACACGCTCAAGCGCGCCCGCTTGCCGCAACACGTCGAACATGCGGGCCGGGCTTTCGGTTTGCAGGCCTTTAGCCACTTCGCGCCACACCCGCTCGGGCACCAAGGCGTCAACCTCGCCTTCGGCCACCAGGCGCCGGCTTAGCTGCATGGTTTCGGGCGCGATGGAAAAATTGCTGAACCGCGCGGCAAAACGCGCCAGCCGCAACAGGCGTACCGGGTCTTCGGCAAAGGCCTGGCCCACATGACGCAGCACTTTTTGATCGAGATCGAGGCGGCCGTTCCAGGGGTCGACCAGGCTGCCGTCGGGCGCTTGCGCAATGGCGTTGATGGTCAGGTCGCGGCGGCGCAGGTCATCTTCAAGGGTGACGTCAGAGCCGGTATAAAAGGTAAAGCCCTTGTAGCCGCGCCCCGACTTACGCTCGGTGCGGGCCAGAGCATATTCTTCTTTGGTGACTGGGTGCAGAAACACCGGAAAATCGCCGCCCACGGGCAAAAAACCCCGCGCGACCATGTCTTCGGGCGTGCCGCCCACCACCACCCAATCGCGGTCGCCTGCGGGCAGGCCCAGCAGTTGGTCGCGCACGGCACCCCCCACCACATACACACTAAGCCCCTTGATGGCGGGGTCGCCCGCCGGGTTGGCCTGTGCCATTACGGCAATGCCACCTGGCGCGCGGCCTGCGGCGAAACCGTGCCCAGGCGCTGCTTGAGCGACTGGGGCTGACCGGTAAACAGCATGGAGTAGTACACGGCATTGGACAGCACGTGCTTGACGTAAAGCCGTGTTTCGGTAAAGGGAATGGTCTCGGCAAAGACGGCGCCTTCTACCGTACCGCCCAGTTTCGAGCGCCACTGCACCGGTCGGCCCGGGCCCGCGTTGTAGCCGGCTGTGGCCAAAAGCTGCGAACCATTCAACTGGCCCAGCACCATGCCCAGATAATTGGTGCCCAGTATGGTGTTGGTGTCAAAGTCGTTGACCGATGAAGGCGTAAAATTGGTCATGCCGATCTTCTTGGCCACCCAGCGTGCCGTGGCGGGCATGAGCTGCATCAGGCCCGAGGCCCCGACGTGCGAACGGGCATCGGTGATAAAGCGCGACTCTTGCCGGATAAGGCCATACACCCAGGCTGGGTCCAGGTTGATTTCGCGGGCCTTTGCGCTGACACGACCTTCGAACGGCGCAACAAAGCGCTGCGAAAAGTCGATTTCGTCGTTCGTGCGCAGCGAGGTGTTGACCACCCGGTCGTAGATTTGCTCGTGGCGGGCCAGCTCGGCCGCCGCACGAAGCTGGCGGTCGTTCATGCCGCGCAGGGCGAAGTTCCATTCGGGCACGGCTTCGGGGCGCCAGCCCATGCGAAAGAGCTTGATGGCGCGCTGCAGGCCGGGGTTGGCCTGCGCCATGGCGAATTCAGCTTTTGTAATAGGCGGCGGCGCCGGCGGCAAGGTTATTTGCTCGCCCAGCTCTTCGACGGCCAGCTGCCCGTAGAAATTAAGCTCGTTGCGTAGCGATGCGTAGTATTTTCCTGCGGTTTTTTGGTCGCCTTGGGCGGCAATGGCCCGACCCCGCCAATACACCCACACCGGCTCGGCCTGCTGCTGGGCCCCCATTTTGACGATGGCGTTTTCAACCTGCTTCCAGTTGATGGGGGTTTGGCGAAGCTCGGAGCGCACTTGCCAGGCGTGGTTGTAGTCGGTCATGGGGGCCGTGCCCGAGCGCCGGTACCAGCGCACGGCTTCGGGCTCGACATTAAGCGCCGAGATCAACCCAAACTGGCCCCACACCCATTGAATGTCTTGTTTGGGTATCGACGTAGCCCAATTGTTTTCAATGTACGCTTCGGCGTTGGCGCGGTCTTTTTCGCGAGCCAGGCGCGACAGCGCCAGGGTGATAAGTTCGGTCTGTTCGCGTGTGGCAGGCGCTTTTTGCGTGCTTAGCCATTGACGCGGGTTCTTCATAAGGGCCGCGTACGAGCGCATTTGCGCGCCGTCGAACATAAGCGCCGCCATGCGTTGGGCGTCGCCGGTTTTGGTGGTTTCAAGCATGGCGCGAAGCTGGCCTTGCAGGGCTTCCCAGCCCACGACCTTGTCGTTTTCGAGCTGGTCGAGCATGCTCCAGCAGGCACTGACCGGCGAAAACGCGGCCATGGCTTCTTGCTGGGTAACACGCTGGCCGGTCATGTGCCGGGCCATCAGCCGCGAACAGTCGACCGATGCGTTGCTGGACACCACCGGCCCCAATTGATTGACTGTGGTGTAATCGCCGGCCCTTGCTGCGGCCACGATCCAGTCGGCCTTGATGCGGTCGGCCAGGTAGTCGTCTTGGTTGGTGGCCATGAACTGCTGCAGCTCGGCTTCGGGTACGGGCAGTGTGGGGTTGGCCACGCGCTGGCGCAAGGCCCAGTACTGGGCGTACGAACCGATTAACGGCGTGGCAGACGCCGTAGGCACGAGCTGGTCTAGTTGGGTCCATTGTTTTTTTCGCATGGCCTCGCGGGCATCGACCAGCGCTTGTTCGGCCACCGCAGGCGGCACGCTGGATACGGGCGCCGTGCTAGCGGGCGCCGTGCTAGCGGGCGCCGTGCGAACGGGCGTCGTGCGAACGGGCGCCGGGCTAAGCTGCCCCGAAGCCGTGGCGCTCGGCAATGCCCCCGGTGCCAGATGCGCCGCGGCCGTGGCAGTGTCTGGCGCCGCCACAAGCGCTTGCGTGGGGGCCGCCTGGGGCGCTTCGGCGCTTGCACAACCCATCAGCCCGCCGGATAAGGCCAGCCACACCCCTACCGCCGGTAGACGTGCGGCGCCGGAAATGTTCCGGGTTTTCTGATACCGTTGAACCTTAACTAACATGTTGCCGAACCCCGCCTGAAACCGTTATGAACAACAGTATAGAGAATAATTCCGCTGCTTTGCGGCCAAAACTGAAACAGCTCAGAGCGGCGCAAGACCCTTCAGAGACCAGGCGCGGCGCCCTTTTGATACGCGGCCGTCTATTCACCTGGCTGGCCACTGCCAAGGCAGAACTGGCCAAGGCCGGCAAGCGGGCTCCGCAACACATTGCGGCCTTCTGGCCGCTAGAGCAAGAGCCCGATATTCGCCCGCTGCTGTCGCAATGGGTCGAAGAAGACGACCTTACCGTTTCGTTGCCCGTGGTGGTTGGCCCCGGCAAGCCGCTGCAATTTCGGCTATGGACCCCAGACACCCCCATGCGCAAAGGCGCATACGGCATTGAAGAGCCCCAGGGCCCCGAAGCCCCCTTGCCCGACGTGGTGTTGGTGCCCACCCTGGGCTTTACCCGCCAGGGCGACCGCATCGGCTACGGCCAAGGCTATTACGACCGTACCCTGGCCAGCCTGCGCGACCAGGGCCATAATTTTGTGGCCCTGGGCGTGGCCTGGGCCTGCGGCGATCTTTCCAGCTTCGACTACCAGCCCGCCGACCACGACTATATGCTGGACGCGATTCTTACCGACAAAGGCTGGCCTGTGCCCGCCCCCAATTTATTGGAGCGCGTCTAATTGATCAGCGGCTTGGCTCGCCCTTAACGGGCGCCGGCCCGCAGCTGCGACGCCGCCCCAAACCATGCGGGCGGCAAGCATGCAGCAACTACGCAGCGACGCTGCTTGAAACGCTCAGATTGCGGGTGATGCCCAGGGTGGCATCGGCACTGTTCAACGTATAAAAGTGCAGGCCGGGCGCGCCTTGGTCCAGCAGTTTCTGGCACAAGCGGCCAACCACCTCTTCGCCGAACGCGCGCACCGAGGCCCGGTCTTCGCCGAACTCGGCCAGGCGCAAGCGTATCCAGCGGGGCACTTCGGCGCCGCACTGATCTGAAAATCGCAGCAACTGCGAATTATTGGTGATGGGCATAATGCCCGGCACAATGGGCACGCTTACGCCGCGTGCCTGAGCCCGCTCGACAAAATCAAAATAGGCGTCGGCGTTAAAAAAGTACTGCGTAATGGCGCTGCTTGCACCCGCATCAATCTTTTCGACGAAGTAATCAAGGTCGGCCGAAGCGCTGCGCGCCTGAGGATGCATTTCGGGGTAGGCCGCCACCTCGATATTGAACCAGTCGCCGGTGGTTTCACGAATAAAGCGCACCAGCTGAACCGCGTAGTGAAAATCGCCCGTGTCGCCGCCCATGCCCGAAGGCAGGTCGCCGCGCAAGGCCACAAGGCGACGCACGCCTTGCTGCTTATAAGCCTGCAGAATGTCGGCAAGTTCGCTGCGCGTAGCGCCAATACACGACAAGTGCGGGGCCGAATCAAAACCCAGCTTTTGCAGCACACCCACCGTATCGGCCGTGCCGGTACGCGTAGAACCGCCCGCGCCAAATGTAACGCTTACGTAGCCAGGCTGCAGACCTTGCAGCAGCTTGGCCGAACGAATAAGTTTTTCTTTTGCCGCGTTATCGCGCGGCGGAAAGAACTCTAAACTGAACAGAGATGTCATTTAAGCAATCAACCTCGACAGCAGGCTTGCAATAATGCTGTATACCAAGGCACCCAGCAAGGCCCACCAAAAACCATTAACCTGGAAGCCCTTAAGCACCGAGCCTGCAAACCAAAAGACCAGCGCGTTGATCACCAGCAGGAACAACCCCAGCGTCACGATGGTAACGGGCAAGGTCAGCAAGATAAGTATCGGCTTGACCAAGGTGTTGAGCAGCCCCAACACCAGCGCGGCGATTAGCGCCGACCAAAACGAAGCCACTGTGATGCCCGGCAAGATGTAGGCCACAATTAACAGGGCAACAGCGTTCAAAATCCAGATAAGCAGAATTTCCATGGTCGGGCTCCTGTGAAACCGGGACAAGGCGGCGCGCCACCAAGGCGCGCCTACCGGCACTTACTGCGAAAAGAACTTAATAGCGGTAATGATCGGGCTTGAACGGCCCCTGAACCGTGACGTTGATGTAGTCAGCTTGTTCGGGAGTAAGCTCGGTCAGTTGAACGCCCAGCTTCTTAAGGTGCAAGCGCGCCACTTTTTCGTCAAGATGCTTGGGCAACACATACACCTTGCCCTGGGCGTAGTTTTCGCCGCGCGTAAAGAGCTCGATCTGCGCAATGGTCTGGTTGGTAAACGAAGCCGACATCACGAACGAGGGGTGGCCGGTGGCGCAACCCAGGTTCACCAGGCGGCCCTTGGCCAGCAAGATGACTCGCTTGCCGTCGGGGAAAATAATGTGGTCGACCTGGGGCTTGATCTCTTCCCATTGCAGGTCTTCAACACTTGCAACGTCGATCTCGTTGTCGAAGTGGCCAATGTTGCAAACAATGGCCTGATCTTTCATGCGCTCCATGTGCTGGCGCGTAATGACGTTGTAGTTGCCCGTGGCGGTCACGAAAATGTCGGCCTTGTCGGCGGCTTCTTCAAGGGTCACGACCTTGTAGCCTTCCATCGAAGCCTGCAGTGCGCAGATGGGGTCGATTTCAGTCACCCAGACCTGGGCGCGCAGTGCTGCCAGCGCTTGCGCGCAGCCCTTGCCCACGTCGCCGAAGCCGCAAACCACGGCGATTTTGCCGGCAACCATGACGTCGGTGGCGCGCTTGATGCCGTCAACCAAAGACTCGCGGCAGCCGTACAGGTTGTCGAACTTGCTCTTGGTGACCGAGTCGTTGACGTTGATGGCCGGGAAGGCAAGCTCGCCCTTCTTGGACATTTGGTACAAGCGCAGCACGCCCGTGGTGGTTTCTTCGGTAACGCCTTTGATTTCGGCCAGGCGGGTCGAGTACCAGGTGGGGTCGGTGGCCAGCTTGGCCTTGATGGCGGCATACAGCACGCGCTCTTCTTCGCTACCGGGCTTGGCCAGTACCGAAATGTCTTTTTCGGCGCGGGCACCCAGGTGCAGCAGCAAGGTGGCATCGCCGCCGTCGTCGAGGATCATGTTGGCATGACGGCTTTCGGGCCACTCGAAGATTTCGTGGGTGTACTGCCAGTAGTCTTCAAGGGTTTCGCCTTTAATGGCGAACACGGGCGTGCCGCTTGCGGCAATGGCGGCAGCGGCGTGGTCTTGCGTGGAGAAAATATTGCACGAGGCCCAGCGCACTTCGGCACCCAGCGCGACCAGTGTTTCGATCAGCACGGCGGTTTGGATGGTCATGTGCAGGCTGCCGGCGATGCGCGCGCCTTTCAGGGGCTGAGCGGCTGCGTATTCTTCGCGGGTGGCCATAAGGCCGGGCATTTCGGTTTCGGCAATGGCGATTTCGCGACGGCCCCAATCGGCCAGCGAGATATCGGCAACTTTGTAGTCGGTAAAGGTAGTGTCGGCAACAGTGTTCATGGAGATTCCCGTAAACCTGTGCGAAACGAAGCAGCTGAGAACACGGCTTGGCTCATCTTCGCCTGCAACAGGAGATGATGAGCGCCGTTAATACTATGAAGGTTCCTGAGCCTAGCGGAGTAGCGAACACCAAACAGGCCCGCCCACGCCGTCGCAGCGCTCCTCAGGAAAAGTGGGGTAATTGTAGCTGATTTGGTGGTTGTTTATGGGGTGGGGGTGTCTTGGCTGAGTGCAAAGAGCTGTACTACGGTGGCGGGCGTCTCAACCGGGCGTGGGGCCGGTATTCGTTTTTCCGGCCCATCCCGCGGCCTGTCCTTCGGCAGGCTGCCCGCATTTTCTTCATTTGGGCGGAGGCGTCCGAACTCAACCTCGTCGCTACGCTCCTCGGGATTCGGACAAGCGGGCGCCTTTGAGCCGCCCAAATGAAGAAAATGCGGCGCGGGACGAAAGGCCGGAAAAACGAATACCGACCCCACGCCCTAAGTGGCGATGGTCTATTACCACCGCTATGTCAGTACAGCTATGTCACTTGGGCGTTGTGTTCTGGGGGCCGATTACTTTGGCGCGGCCGGCCAAGAGGCCGGACCACATGGCGCCGCCTACAAGCAGGACCAGGAACACGGTCACGGCGCTCCAGTCGCCCGTGTATTCATGCAGCACGCCCACGATCAGGGGCGCGGCGGCTGCTACAACGTAACCTACGCCTTGGGCCATGCCGGACAGTGAGGCGGCCACTTGTGGGTTGGCTGAGCGCAGCACGAGCAGGGACATGGCTACGCTGAACATGCCGCCAAAGCCCAGGCCGAACACGACGGCCCACAGGTAAACGGCGCCCATGGAGCCATAGATAAGGCCCAGCAAGCCCACCAGCACCAGGGTCAGAAACACAAAAATCATGGGACGCTGATCGCGTCCGCGAGTGGCGAGCCAGGGGCCGGTGATGGACGTGGACAGTTGCACGGTCATGAGCCCGGCGAGGACAAAGCCGGCGTCCATAGCGCTCAAACCCCGCTCGACCAGTATGAGGGGCAACCAGCCGAAGACACAATAGGCAATGGCGCCTTGGGTGCCCATAAAAAGGGTGACCTGCCAGGCCAGCCAATTGCCGCGCAAACGAGGCATGGCCCCCTCTTGCCGCAAGCGCACTGCGGGCGCGCCCCGCGACTGCGGCAACCAGGCGATGGCCGCCAGCAAGGCGGGCACGACCCAAAAGGCCAGGGCGTAACGCCAGTCGTCGTTGAACCAGTGCTCGAGCGGTACGGTGATGCCCGCGGCAATCGAGGCGCCACCGGCCAGTGCGGTGGAATACAGACCCATCATCAAGCCGGCATTCACGGGGAAATGCTGTTTGATGATGGCGGGCAACAGCACCATGACGACGCTGATGGCGAGGCCCAGCAGCAAGGTGCCGGCAAACAGGCCGAGGGTTCCTTGCCAGCTGCGTAGCAAGATGCCGGCGGCCAACAAAAGCAAACTGAAGAAGATGATGCGCTCGGCGGGCTGCCAGCGAAGCAGGCGCGGGGCGAAGGGGGCGAATATGCCAAAACACAGCACGGGCAGGGTCAGCAACACGCCCAATGCGGTGGCCGACAGGCCCAGGCCGTCGCGAATGGAGTCAATGACGGGCCCGACGCCGATCAGGGCGGGGCGAAGGTTCATGGCGACGTAGAAAATGGTGATCAGCAGTATTAACTGCGGAAGGCCGGTCTTTCCTTTCTCTTGAACTGGCGCGCGTTCTTCGGCCGCATTTTGTTCATGGGTCGGGTCCGATGCAATGGTTGCCGCCCCTGATGGGCTCTTGGGCATGACTTTGTCTCTCTTCTGCTCTTTCCTTGGTTATAGAGTTTGCCACAGTCTGTTGTCGGGGTAATTATTGTGCCGGGAGTCGCGTATTAGTAGTTTTAGTTCTAGGCACGGGGGCACGCGCTATTGTTTTAGTTCTGGGGCCGGGCGCGGGGCGGGTACTAGCTTTTCCGGCCCATCCCGCGGCCCGTCCTTCGGCGGGCTACCCGCATTTTCTTCATTTGGGCGGAGGCGTCCGAACTCAACCTCGTCGCTGCGCTCCTCGGGATTCGCACAAGCGGGCGCCTTTGAGCCGCCCAAATGAAGAAAATGCGGCGCGGGACGAAAGGCCGGAAAAACCAGTACCCGCCCCGCGCCCTCAGGCTTTAGTGCGTTGAGGCATCAGCAGCGGGGGACGGCGCCTTTCCTATACGTGCATTACTTCGACGAAGTAGCCGGCCTCGTTTACCCCTGGCCGGTTGAGGGCAAATAAACGCTTGCGTTGTGTAGCCTCAAGGCTACAATATGTCTATGTACAGCATCATTGAAACGGAGCAATTTATACAGTGGCTCGGCAGCTTAAAAAAGTAAAGCCAGCCAGCAGAAAGATATTGAACGAGCCAAGGCATTGGCTCAGGAGCTACAAAATGAGCAAGATCAAGACCCGTGCGTTTGACGTTTCCAACTACCTTAATGATGAGGCGGATGTTGCCGCGTACCTTCAGGTTGCAATAGAAGATGGCGATCCAGCAGTATTGGCGGCAGCGTTGGGCGACATTGCGAGAGCTCGAGGCATGACTCAGTTGGCCCGCGACACCGGCCTGTCTCGTGAAAGCCTTTACAAGAGTCTCTCGGGAGAGCGTGCGCCCAGCTCCGATACGCTGTTCAAGGTTATCCATGCCATGGGTTTCAAGCTGACGGTAGAGCCTCTGACCACGCATGACTGAATCCTGCTGTGGCAGTATTCGGCCAAGAACAGTCGTTAGAAGTCACACAGCTTGAATCGATCAATCCAAATGCCGGCTACGCAAGGCATGAGGGTGCGACCCACCTTTTCGAGACTCGCGTTGAGTTGTCGTCTTATAGCTCCCTCGTACGCCATCTCCGTTCTGAATCGCATACATGATCGCCGGCACAGAATCTCATGTAGAGAATTTTTTGCTCCGGCGACGCAGATTATTGCACCCAGGGTTACGGTCAGCATCATCCAACTCACAGTTTCGTGGAGAAACAACGCCGCAGGACCGAGCTAGCGCGCAGCGGCGCATCAATTGTCCCACGGCCCAAACCGGGTAGCGACTCGCACTATCTCCTTATCCTCTCGGCCATGAGGGATGCCATCCCGCGGCTGTGTGAGGACCTTCTCATTAAGTTCTCGTAACGCCGATCAATTGCCTTCAGTCAGCGCTAACATCACATCAACGCCAAAAGACTTGGCCAACCGGTCCAAGTGCTCCGGCTCGACAGAGATCAAAAATGCGAAATAGCCCCGGAGTTTTTGAATCTCTTCCGCGCTCAACTCACCCTTTGTGAATCGATGGACAAGAACTCGAAGGTCGCGTTTCTTATTCCGACCAATCGATATTTTACTTTCCGTGGAAATGCCTAACCCGGTCACACGGCGGCCGCGCTTTTTGGAAGTTTCTACAGTTTTCGCGGCGTTCAGACGCAACTTTGGACTGGCAGTATCTGCTAGAACGCGCGTCACGAATTGGAGGCACCCCCGGAGAACATGGGGCTTCGAAGTAGAGAATGTCAGATCATCGGCATATCGAGTGTACGAGATGCCAGTTTCGGTGCAATATTCATTAACTCGATCATCAAACTCGTACATTAGAATATTGGATAGAGGAGGAGAACTAGGTGCTCCCACTGCCAGTTCCAGCCCAAAATCTGCTTTTTTAAAAAGGAGTTGCGCCAGCATATTGATTTCAACTTGATCAATGGGCTCGTCCTTTAAAAAATTAATCAAGTCGCTCGACTTAAGAGAGGGAAAAAAGCCCTCAAAATCTAGCTTTAACATGTACCTGTTCCGTAAATGCGGGAGGACATTTTCTTTCAAACCGATCCCCTGGCGATATGCTGTCGCTGCGGCATGAACCGGGAAGCCCGACAAATAATTTTTAATAAGCCATCGTTGCAATAGCTTGATTTCGGGAGTCGGCTGAGCGATGAGGCGCTGCTGGCCGTTTCGCTTAGGTATCCAGTATTCCTTGTAACGACGAGGTGCAGAAATAATCAGCAGATTCAACTCGCGTTCCGTGAAAGGCAGTTCCATCAATATCTTAGACGTGAGCGACATCTTTCACTCCTACCTCTGCTTGTTTGGCGCGCATGAAGGCGTGATGCCTGTGTTTGTCCTCGCGGGTTTTTTCAAACAAAAGAGCTTTCACTCTTGGTCGGTCCCAACGCTGTCTCGTTGTCAACGAATAGTCCACGTAGTGCTCTCCGACTGGTGCGGAGGCATAAAGTTGCTCACGCAGCCCCCTACTTGCCTTGATGATGTTAAATCGTTCTAGGACATACAACAGTTGAGATAACCTTTTTGTGGTGAGCGTTACTCCCAATTCTTCTAGGAAAGTTGAAATATCGGAACGCCGCGCTACTTGAATTAGCTCTACGAAATCCGCAATGATGAATAGCAAATGCCGAGTGTTAGTCAAATCTAGCCCTTCGCTAAGGGGCGCCTCGCTAAGCCTCTGCTCAAGCTCATAAACTATCTGGCCAACGTCGTCACTGGACAGATCCTTGGGAACGGAGAGCGTGATGTTCTGGTGAGTATGCTCTAGTCGGAAAAGTAATCCCAAGCGGATGAAGGAATCCTCCTCGAAGTACCGTTCGTCCATCACGACAAGTAGCTTCTTGGCTGTTCTTTCGTCTTTGATGAAAGCCCCGAATTCGCCACACGCACCCACACCGTCAAGAAATAGCAAAATTACATCTACGAATGCGCACAGGTCTTCTTCAAAGGTCAGAAGATCCTGATACATCCCAAAGTCTTTCCAGTCTTCATATACTTCGGGGGTTGTGCAAGCCTGATAGATCGCTCGATGGCCAAGGGCAAGAGCGGCCATAAACTGACCGCGATGTGGAAGGGGATGTTGATTCGCGAGTTTTCCGCCAAAAACAACAACCTCGCGAGTCGTTCTCGCAATTCGGCATTTGGAAACATCCATCGTTTGTGCGAGATCTTTTATCGTTTTTTGCACAAGTACCAACTACCTAAATATGGCGTGAAGGTGGTCACGCGGCCTGGCGGGGGAAGCATTCATGCTGGAGGAGCTGGGGCGCGGGAGCGCCTTCACGCCAAAAATGCTATCAATCCCTTACAGTCTGGCGCTCCGCCCGACATTATCAGTCTCTCGACTAACGACACGCGTAATTGGTATTAGGATAGTACTAAAGCTCGCGTAACTTTACAACAAGTAACGGCCCTCGCGGCACACCGGAAAGCTCGCGTGGGCGATCATTTCGGAAGTCAGTGTCACTTCGCCGCGAACGTCCGTAATGGGTCGTTTCCCGCCTGACGGCTCTGACGGTATTTGTCAGATCAAGTCTAGATTTATATGTCTATGCGCGGCGCTTCCATGTGTGCTTCTTCTATGCCCGGTTCTTATACAGCCGTGTATTGCAAT
>NZ_DATJBQ010000127.1:0-41208 GCF_035515275.1 Pusillimonas sp. | reverse complement strand
CCGCGATTGTGTGATCAACCTGCTTGACACCCCCGGCCACCAGGACTTTTCGGAAGACACCTACCGGGTGCTGACAGCCGTGGACGCCGCATTGATGGTGCTGGACGCCGCCAACGGTGTCGAGCCGCAGACGATACGCCTGCTTCAAGTATGCCGGGCCCGCAACACCCCCATCATCACCTTCGTCAACAAGCTGGACCGCGAAGTTCAAGAGCCGCTGAACCTGCTTTCCGAGATCGAATCGCACCTTGGCATGGACACCGTCCCGCTGTCGTGGCCGGTGGGCATGGGCCGATCGTTCGGTGGCGTGTTCGACTTGCGCCTCAACCGCATGCGTGTTTTCAAGGCGGGCCAAGAGCGCCGGGCCGGCGATGACGAAATCATCGACGGTATCGACAATCCGGAAATTGCCCGCCGCTTTGGCGACGCCTTTACCAAGGCCGCCGAAGAGATTGAGCTCATCCAGGAGGCCTCGCCGCAGTTCGACCATCAGGCCTTTCTCGAAGGCAAACAAACGCCGGTCTTTTTCGGATCCGCCATCAATAACTTCGGCGTCCAAGAGGTGCTGGACGCCCTGGTCGATTTCGCGCCGCCTCCCGGTGCGCGCCAGGCGCTGCAACGCGAGGTGCGCCCCGAAGAAAGCAAGTTCAGCGGCGTCGTCTTCAAGGTGCAGGCCAATATGGATCCCGCCCATCGCGACCGGGTCGCTTTCGTGCGTGTCAGCTCGGGCAAGTTCCAGCGGGGCATGCGACTTAAGGTGGTTCGTACCGGAAAGGAAATTCGGCCCAACAACGTCGTGTCGTTCTTGTCGCAACGCCGCGAACTGGTCGACGAAGCCTACGCCGGCGATGTCATCGGCATACCCAACCACGGCGTATTACATCTGGGCGATGCGCTGACGGAAGGTGAAAGCCTGCAATTTACCGGTCTGCCGTTTTTCGCACCCGAGCTTTTCCAGGCGGTGGAAGTCAAAGACCCCCTGCGAATCAAGCAGTTGCGTACCGGCCTGACCCAGTTGGGCGAAGAGGGGGCCATTCAGGTGTTTCGCCCGGAAGCTGCGGGCGGCGCACTTTTATTGGGTGCCGTCGGCCAACTTCAGTTTGAAGTGGTGGCCCATCGCCTTAAGACGGAATACGGTGTTGAGGCCCGAATGATGCCCACGCGCTACAACATGGCACGCTGGATCACCGCGGACGACCCCAAAGAGCTGCGCAAGTTCATGCAAGCCAACTCGGCCAACATCGCCTACGACGTGGTCGATGCCGTGGCTTTTTTGGCCGGCTCGCCCGCCCAACTGCGTGTCGCCCAAGAGCTGTACCCCGCGATCAAGTTCCATGACATGCGCGAACATAGCGGCCAGGTCTTCGCATAACTCGCTTACATCCCTCGTGGGGACGTCCCGCTATCGTTCTATACTTGACCAGTAAAGCACCACGGAAGGACCGTAATGTCTTGGCGTTTAATTTTTGCAATCCTGATACTGGCCGCAGGCGCCTCCGTTTGGGGCGGGTTGCGGCTGGGTGAGTGGCTGGTTGCGCATGGGCCGGTTGCCACCACCACCGCGCACCACGCGCCGCTAGTGGCCGTGCCCGTACTCGATGCCGACGGCAGGCCCTACACGGCCGAGCCGCCGCAGCCCTTGCTTGACGGCCGCCTGGCCATACCCGAGGACCCACCCCAGATCGCCTGGCAAATACCTGAGTCGTCGCTGGACGAAACCAAGTCGAATCAGGTCATCGCCGTCTCGACCACGTCCATTACCCTGGTCGAGGCACAACAAATAGCCGCCGGCGGCTCAAACAAGCTAACAGGCATCGCCGACGTGGGCGACCTGATGGGCACCTTGAATCAAGGCGGCCAGGGCAACTCGGGCGGCGGACCCCTGCAGCCCATCGAAGCGCCGCAAATGCCTGTTCCGCAAGTGGCGTCAGCGCCTGTGGGCGGCGCCAACAACAACGCTTGGCAAGCCCGATTGCGCCAGGACCTGCAAGCTTGCGATGCAGAAAGCTTCTTTGATCGGCCCAGCTGTGCCTGGGCGGCGCGCAACAAGTACTGCACACCCAACAACGCCTGGGGGCGCGTGGCCGATTGTCCGGCTCGGAACTTTTAAGGTTTTTAGCTGTGCGTTTGCAGACGATTCTGGTTTTTTAGGCGAAAATCGCCGCCGCTCCGGCAGGCAGGCCCTGCCCGAGCTTAGGCCGACGTGACTCGTGCGCGTTTTTTGAGTTTTTAAACGCCGTCGGCGGCGGGGCTGTCTGGGCCGGGCGGTTTGAGGCAGCGCCCTCCAACGCCCGTCCCAGACAGCCCCACCACCGACGGCTCACGTTTGAGGCTCATGGGGCGCAAACTCAAACGGCCGACCCCAAAAGGAGCCGGCCGTTTCGCCATACACAGCAAAGATCAGATTACTCGTCCATTTGCGACTGCAAGTAATTTTGCAGCCCTACTTTCTCGACCAGTTCAATCTGGGTTTCCAACCAATCGATATGCTCTTCGGTGTCGTCAAGGATTTCGGCGAGCAGATCGCGTGACACGTAGTCGCGTACCGACTCGCAATAGGCGATAGCCTCGGTTACCGTGGTGTGGGCGGCGGTTTCCAGCTTTAGATCGCACGCCAGAATTTCTGGAACGTTTTCGCCGATGCGCAGCTTATGAAGGTCTTGCAGATTGGGAAGGCCATCGAGCATGAAGATGCGTTCGATCAGGCGGTCGGCGTGCTTCATTTCGCCGATTGATTCGTCGTACTCGTGCTTGCCCAGCTTGTTCAGGCCCCAATGATTAAGCATGCGCGCATGCAGAAAATACTGGTTGATGGCCGTAAGCTCGTTGGTAAGCTGCTTGTTCAGATGCTGAATAACAGTAGCGTCGCCTTTCATGGGGTTCTCCTGATAAGCCCTGGAGCCGCTCGCGCGGCATCATGATTACTTCTTGTCTTATGGGTAGTAGCCTACCACGACAAGGTTAAATAATCAGCCGCATCGAGTTCCGTTCAGGCACCAGGAAACCCGCATAAACACACGAATTTTGCGAAATGGGAATACGTTTCTTTGTTGCTATCAGTTGGCGGGCAACTACGCTCTGGCTTGCCGTTTGAGGCCCCCCAAAGCGTGAAACCGTGGTAACCACATATGACTACCGGGGCAGATCGGGGCAATTTGCCGCGGTGCCCGGTTTCTGGGCGCGCACCGATAATTTTGTTACCTGTTGCAACCCAACACTAGGCGCGGCGAGCAACGGCATGAACCACCATACCGCCTACCGACGCGTCGTTGGCGGCCACTTCAGCCACGGCGTCAATTTCGGTGGCAGAGAGGTACTCGGCCTCGCGCCCGCCGGGCAGGTATTCGCTGGCAGTGTCGGCGCAACGGCCACAACACATGGCAACCCCCAGGTCAATTTGAAGGTCGACCAGGGTTTCGGCGCCGTCGGCAACGGCGTTGATGACTTGGCGCTCGGTAACTGCGCGGCATATGCAAATATACATGAGAACCATTATTATCTAGGCTCGGACAAAAAGCAACGCTTTGGGGCCGAGCCCACTTCAGAAAATTGTAAAAAAACCTGTAGGGCTCATTGGGCCCCTTGAAGGCGAGCCCTTGCGCGTCTTGACGATGCCGCCGGTATACCCGCCGCCTCGCGATACTTGGCCACCGTGCGCCGGGCGATCACGACGCCCCGCTCGGCCAGCAACGCCGCGAGACGATTGTCCGAAAGCGGCTTGCCTTCAGGCTCGCGCTCGACCAGTTCTTGAATCAACGAGCGCACCGCCGCGGCCGAGGTCGCGTCGCCGTCGTCCAGCCCTACTGCTGTTGTAAAAAAGAACTTCAACTCGAACACCCCCCAAGGGGTCTGCGCATACTTGCCTCGCGTTGCACGCGACACGGTCGACTCATGCATGCCAAGCACCTGCGCAATATCGCGCAGCACAAGGGGGGCCATGGCCTGCGAACCCTGTTCAAAAAACGCTTGCTGACGCTCGACGACAGCTTCAGCCACACGCAAGATCGTTTCGTAACGTTGATGTATGCCCTTGATCAGGCCGTGCGCCTGCTGCACTTGTTGTTGCAGGGCGGCATCACCCGTTTGCCGCGTCTGCCGAATAATGCGTTCGTAGTCTGCGTTGACGCGCAAGGCCGGAACAGCCGCAGGATTGATCGACGCCTTCCAGCGGCCCGAAGACTTGCGCACCACCACTTCAGGTCGAACATAGTCGGCCACGTTCTGCGCCCAGTCCCGCCCCGGCTTTGGGTCTAATTGCAGCAATAAGCGGCGCGCCTCGCGCAGCACCTCAAGCTCGCACCTTAATTGACGACGCAACGGCACAAGGTCACCCGTTGCGAGCAGGCTCAGATGATCGCGCGCCAGCTCGCGCGCGCAGGCCAAAACTTCTGCGCCAACCTGGGTCTCGCGCCGATCCAGCTGCAACAACAGGCAATCGGGGACCGACACGGCACCGACGCCGGCGGGGTCAAACGATTGCAGCAGACGCAGCGCGGTCTGCCATTCTTCACGCTCAACACCCAGCTCTTCGGGCAACAAGGCAACCAGTTCAGATAGCGGGGTGACCAGGTAGCCGTTATCATCCAGCTCGTCGATCAAGAGCTCGACCAGAACCCGATCGCGCGCGGTGGCACGCGTCAGGCGCAACTGCTCCAGAAGATGCTGTCGCAAATCGGCAGCGGGTGCAGCTTCGGGACGCACATAGTCGTCGTCAACGTCGCGCCGCAAGGGCGACGAAAGACGCGCCTCGCCAAAACTTGCATCGCTTTGTGTATCGCCCTGTTCCGCCTCGGCGCCTTCGGTGTCATACTCTTCTACTTGTTCGAGCAACGGATTGTCCTGCAAGGCCTGCGCCACTTCTTGCTCGAGATCCTGTGACGAATACTGCAACAGCCGTATGGCTTGCTGCAGCTGCGGAGTCAGCGCAAGACGCTGATGCTGGCGTAATTCGATCGACTGGCGCGATTGCATAGGTAAAATTATTGGCATGAAACAAAATTCAAGCACCCTGGCGACCCCACAAGACCATGCGATCTTGCGCAGTACGCTGCTCAAGCTTACAGCAACGCAAAAAATCCTGTGCACCGTGGTGGTAGCGGTGGTGGCCCTGGTCTGGTATGTGCTGCTGAACCGGCTCGTGGCGTTCGGCGCCAGAATGGATTACTCGGGCTTGCAGGTGCTTGGCGCCGAGGCCACTGCTTTCCTGCAGCGCTACAACGCATTTTTCTGGTGGGCACTTGTTGCGCTGTGCACGCTTATCATCGCGTATTTTCTGGTGGGTTTCGTGCAGTCTCGCCGACAGCACGTGCGGGGCAAGATTGTTTCCGCCGACACTTTCCAGGCCTTGGCCGGCCAACTGTCTGAACCTGCCCGCGAAGTCTTGCGCTGGGCCTGGCAAGATCGCAGCCGCCCAGTAACCGTTGGCGTTTTACAACACGCTGCCGCCGAACTGCGCTCGGGCAGAGCCGCAAAAATCGTACTGGCGCGCCAACAGGCTCAAATACTGGGCGCAACGACACCCGACACCCTTGCACCCGAGCGTAACAATGTTTAGACTATAAATATGAACCCTCAGTACGTCACCCCTACCGCTTTCAGCAACGGCAATACATTTGCCGGTGGGGTTGCGTGCCTTGCTCAAGCCGGCGCTCGCCGCGCTCCTTCCTTTGCTTCGGCCCTATCGCTGCTGCTACCGATCGGTTGCCGAGCCTAGCGTCGTGTGGCAGTTCGGCAGCCTTTTCGCCACGCCGATACCTATCAGTTTGTCTTACTCGGCTGCACAAGCCGGCTTCGCCTTCCACCAGCGCCACAACTGATACCCACACACAAAATTAGTAAATAGGTGCTTTATGCTTTCAAACCCATCCGATAAATATCGTCCGTTTGTTGCGTTCGATCAAGACTACTCTGAACGCACGTGGCCCAGCAAGCGTATTACACATCCGCCCATCTGGATGAGTACCGACCTGCGCGACGGTAACCAGTCGCTGATCGAACCCATGAGCGTTGACCGCAAGCTGCGGTTTTTTGAGCAGTTGCTGAAGATCGGCTTTAAAGAGATCGAAGTGGGCTTCCCCTCGGCCTCGCAAACCGATTACGATTTCGTACGCAAACTGGTGGACGAAAAGCGTATTCCTGACGACGTCACCATTATTGCCCTGACCCAATCGCGCGAAGACCTGATACAGCGCACGGTCGAGGCCGCCGCGGGCGCCAAGAAAGCCATTATTCACCTGTACAACGCATGTGCCCCCGCATTTCGCAAAATCGTCTTCAACATGAGCAAAGACGAAGTGCGCGAGCTTGCCGTCACGGGCACCAAGCTGGTCAAGCAATATACCTCGCAGCACCCCGAAACCTCGTGGCGCTACGAATACTCGCCTGAAGTCTTCAGCACCACCGAGCCCGAGTTTGCCCTTGAAGTGTGTAACGCAGTGTGCGAAGCATGGCAGCCCACGCCGGAATCCAAGATTATCTTCAATCTGCCCGCCACGATCGAGGCGACTACGCCCAATCTTTACGCCGACCAGATCGAATGGATGCACAACAACCTTAAGCAGCGCGACTGCATCGTGCTTAGCGTGCACCCGCATAACGACCGGGGAACCGCCGTGGCGGCCGCCGAATTCGCCGTCATGGCGGGCGCCGACCGCGTCGAAGGCTGTTTGTTCGGCAACGGCGAGCGCACCGGCAACGTCGACCTGGTCACGCTTGCGCTCAACTTGTATACCCAAGGCATCAACCCGGGGCTCGATTTTTCCGACATCGATGAAGTTCGGCGCTGTGTTGAATACTGCAACCAGTTGCCGGTGCACCCCCGTCACCCCTACGCAGGCGACCTGGTCTTTACCGCGTTCTCGGGTTCGCACCAAGACGCGATTAAAAAAGGCTTTGCCCAGCAGCAACCCAACGCGCTCTGGGAAGTTCCGTACTTGCCCATCGACCCGGCCGACCTTGGCCGCAGCTACGACGCCGTCATACGCGTCAACAGCCAGTCGGGCAAAGGCGGGGTATCGTACCTGCTCGAGCAAGAGCACGGCCTTGTGTTGCCGCGCCGCCTGCAAATTGAATTCAGCCGCGCCATTCAGCGTGTTTCAGACGAAACCGGCGCCGAAGTAACCTCGGACGCGGTCTACAACCTGTTCAGCAGCGAATATCTTGGCCTGAACACCCCCTGGAAACTGGTGCGCCACCGCATTACCGGCACACCCGAGGCCAAAACCGGAGAGCAATTCTCGATCGAGGTCGAACTTCAACACGAAGGCGAGACCCGTCAGTTAACCGGCCACGGCGACGGCGCGATTTCGGCCTTTGTCAATGCGCTTGATCTGGATATTCGTATTATGGATTACCACGAACACGCCATTGGCACGGGCACAGAAACCAAGGCCGCCTGCTATGTCGAAGCCCGAATCGGCGACTCAAGCACCGGTTTCGGGGTAGGCATCAATGCGGATATTGTCACGGCCTCGTTCCTGGCGATATTAAGCGCGGTGAACCGCCACGCTGCGGCCCACCCGACCCAAAAAGCCTCGGCCATGGCTGTTTAAGCAAACAGCCACCCAACCAACCGGCCCCTTACGCTACCACGAAGGGGCCGGCTCCCATGTGACGTCGGCCTGATGCTTCTGGGCCAGACGCAGCATGGCCAGCAATGGAAATGATCGCTGACGAAAGCTGACGGGCAACGAAATGGGGTGCTCGCGGTCGTCGTTCTCGTCGTCGCTTTCAATATCTTGCGGCGGCGGGCCTTCGGCGATGGCTTTTTCAATGCCTGCAATGGCGCCGGCCAATTGGTCATGAGTAATGACGCCACGCTCGGGAAGCGTATCAGTGTACGGTTTGCCGGCTGCCTTGAGGATAGGCAGCGCATGTTGCGCGAACATAAGCACTTCGGCGGCGGGCTTGGAATAAAAGACAACTAGCATCTCGGTTTTCCTCAATAGACGAACTTCTACACTACCCTAACATCCAGGCACTGCCAAGCGACAAAATTGTGGTTTTCCGTAAAGGGAAACACTCATGGCAGCTCGTCTATGGTGTCTTGCTTTGCTGTTCTACCCCATCGCGGCCGTCGGGGCGCAAGACACTTGCTCGCCACCGGCTCTGGGCCACCCTTGCTCTGGGGGCGGAATCGCCACGCAAGGCCCCGATGAGCCCGGGCTTAATCTGGCTATCGGAAACCCCGTACACCTGGCGACCGGCAACAAACACCAAGAAGAACTTGACCTCCCGGCCAGTAAAGCCTTTCCGTTATTGCAGGTGATTCGCCATTACAACTCGCGCGACCCCCGGCACGGCGCCTTCGGCCAGGGCTGGCAACTGTCGTACGACACCCGCCTGTATCACGTGGCGGGACACATCCAGATCGTGCAGGCCGACGGAAGCCGCGTTTACTTCGGGCACGCCGGCCGGTTGCCCATAAGCAATCGCCACGGCGTCTTGCACGCCGACGGCGAACACTGGGTCTGGATCTGGCCCGACGGTCGCAGCCTGCGTTTCGACGCGCAGGGCCGCCTGCTGCGCATTGCGACAGCACAGCGTATGCAGGTCGGGCCTGCAACCATCCGCTACGCCGGGCATGCCGCAGCCCGAACGAACCACTTCGACATCGTCGATATCATTCGGCATGCTCGGCCGGGTGTGCTGAACGGCGCCATTGCGCAGATTTCGGCGAGCCGAGTGGGCGAACCGCCCGCCGTACTGGGCCTCCATTACCGCATTAGCGGCAGCCGCCGCTACATCAGCGCCATCGACACACCGCTGGGGCGGTTCAACTATGCGTACGAGCCAGCCGGCCCAAACTCACCGGCGCTGCGCCTGACGGCCGTGATCCGCCCCGATGGCCACGAACGACGCTATCTGTACGATGCAGCCAGGCAGTCGAATCAGCCGCAACTGGTCACAGGCATTGCACTGGCAGCCCCGAATAGCGCCGCCGTGGTGCTCAATAGCTGGGCTTACGATCAATACGGGCGCGCCATACAGTCGGCAAAACATTTCCCCCAGCACGAGGCTTACGCGCTTCGCATCCAATACCGGCAGCCCGCCTCATCGAGCCAGAACGGCCTGACCCTGGTCGACAGCGCCGACGGCCGCCGCACCCGATTCGAATTCGCTTTGCAAACAGGGCGGTATAAGTTGCGTAAGGTGCACGGCGCGCCGTGTCCGGGGTGCGCAGCACCCGGCACCCAGGCCGAGTACGATGCCTTCGGCCATCTTATGAAGCTCAATGGCACCCGGCTCAAACACCATGCCTCAGGGTGGCTGGAACACTTGACGCCCAATGTCCCGGGCTGGCCCGGGTTGCAATTTCATTTCAATGCCAAGGGCCTGCGCACTGCCTGGCAAGCCGCTGCCACAGCTACCGAACATACCCGGTTTGACGACCACGGCCGGCCCATTCGTCGCCTGTTCGCCAACGGCGATGAGTGGCTGTACGACTACGACGACCAGGGCCGACCACGGTTTATCAAAGCAAGCAATGGCAAAGCGTCGCTGATCACCCGCCTGGCCTGGAGCGGCCCGCGCCTGACCGCCATACGGCATCCCCATGAAAACGAACATCTTGGCTACGACCATTTGGGGCGCCTGACCAGCAGACGCATCCACCGACCGCTGCCGCCGGCGCCAAGCGGCCGGCACATGTACCTGGACCGTTTCGAGTACGACCTGGCCCACCGTCTGGCGGTACACCATCTGCCCGAAGGCGGTGCCCTGGTTTATGACTGGACCGCACAAGGGCGGTTAATGCAAATTCGCTGGCGCGACACCCTGGGAGGCGAGCACGAGGTGATTCGAGCCTGGCCGACACAGGCCGGTTACCGATACGGCAACGGTTTGCACATGGCATTGCATTTTCAACAAGGCAGCGTACGTGCCATGGCGCTTGAGGATGAAAACACCCCAATCTGGGAGCAATTTCGGATTCAAGACCTGCAAGGTCGGCCCGTACAAGAAGCGAATCGCGTGGGCGCGACAGGCTGGACGCAAAGCTGGCGCTATGGCTATGACCGGGAATCGCGGCTGATCATAGCCCGGGCGTCGCACGAGCCCCTTGCCACCCCCGGCACGGCCCAGGCAACGGGCACCACACACTGGCGCGCCTGGCACCCCGACGGCTCGGCGGCCGCCTTAAAGCTCGACAACCATACTGCGCAACCCGTCCTGGTGCGCCAGGCCGGCGGCCTGCCGCGCGAAGTAGAGCAGTTTGAATTGCGTTACGGCCCCCAACGGCGCCTGGAGCAAGTTCGCCACAAAGGAAAGCTGCTGGACCAGTACCGCCACAATGCCTTCGGGCAGCGCATTTACGCTCGCACCCCGCGCGAACACACGCAATACTTCTATCTGGGCAACCGGCTGATAGCCGAAGCCCGGCACGCCAGGCTGCCCGGCTCCCGCCCCCAGAGCCGACCCATTACCCGCCGGTACATCCATGCCGGCCACGCCATCGTCGGCATGATCGACTATTCGGCCCAGGCTCCGGCGGGGACCCTGTACGCCGTACACGCCGATTTAATGGGCGCACCCCACGTCATTACCGACCAGCAACGGCAGATACGCTGGCTGGCCGAATACACACCTTTCGGATCTGCACGGCGCATTGCCGGCGACCTGGACTTTGACCTGCGCCTGCCTGGCCAGACCTTTGACGCCACCACCGGCTGGCACGATAACCTGCTGCGCACCTATGACCCGGAATTTGGCCATTACCTTGAACCCGACCCGCTAGGCCCGTTGCCGGGCACGCAGGCAATGGGCTATGCCGCCCAGCAGCCGCGACGTTATGTAGACCCTTTGGGGTTGCTGTTGTTCGCCTTTGACGGCACACGCCAAAACGCCCATACGCGCAGCAATGTCTGGTTGCTGAGCCGGCGCTACCAGGACGGCTCGGTGTACTACCACTCGGGACCGGGCAACCCCTACTACCTGGATCTTGACACGGTGGCGGCACACACGGCGCCCCAGATCATCGAAACTCAATGGCAGCATCTGCTCAACGCCCTGCACGGCACGTTGCCGCAGGGCGAACAACCCGTGCCCATCGACATCATTGGCTATTCGCGCGGGGCGGCGCTGGCTCGACACTTCGGTAATCTGGTCGAGCAGCACGTTGACCGCGGCCTGTTTTCGTACGCCGATCCGCTACGCGGCCAGATCAGCACATGCGTCGACTTGCGCTTCATGGGCCTGTTCGACACCGTGGCACAGTTTGGCGTTGGCGGGCAACTGAACGAGCTGTACGACTTCCGTATTTCGGCGGCCTGGGGCTGGGTGGCTCACGCGGTGGCGCTGCATGAGCGGCGCTGGCTGTTCCCGCTGCTGGCAGCAGCCCAAGGCATGACAGACAACATCATTGAAGCCCCTTTCATAGGCGCCCACGGCGATATCGGCGGCGGCTCGCCCCCCAACACCCCCGGCACTGCGCACGGCGATCTGTCTGACGTGGCCCTGAACTGGATGCTGTGGCAGGCCCAGGCCGCTGCCGTGCCGCTCAAGGCGCTGGACGATGATCAAACTGTAGTCAGCAGCCCGATTTTGCACGACCAGCGTTCAACGACGGCTCGAAGCGTACAAGACAGCGACAGACGCGTTGACGGGCCCGACGCAAGCAAGGCACTGGACTACCAGGACCAGCACGAGCGACTGGGCCGCCGGCAGCGCGATGCCACCGAGGCGCTGATCCAGCGCTACGACAACTGGCGCCGAAGCAGTTCTGACGCCGTGGGAACTGTGGATCTGGACGCTTATGCACGCTGGCTTTACGATGAATTGGGGTGGCACCAGGCGCCCATGCAGGCCACACCGTCGGAAAATCAAGCTATCATTTAAGTCTTTACATCCATTATGCAGGCGCCCTTCAACAGCGCCGGGCCCCCTTCTGCGGCACGTTCACTGCCGCCTACACCGAACTTCCTATGCTTTCAGGGCAACAACAGCAACTTATCTCCTTCATTCGCGCCGCGATCGAACCCCTTGTTCCCGATGCCGCCCCCAATATTTTGCTCGAGCGGCCCAAGGTCGCCAGCCATGGCGACATCGCCACTAACGTGGCCATGCAGTTGGCAAAGCCCGCGCGCAAGAACCCGCGCGAACTGGCAGAGCAGATCGTACAGGGCTTGCTCGCTCAGCCCGATGCCGCCCTGCTGGTCGCCTCGGCCGAAGTGGCCGGCCCAGGCTTCATCAACCTGCGCCTGACCGCAGGGGCGCATCAGGCAGTACTGATCGCCATCCAGCAAGAGGGCGAACGCTTCGGCCGGCAAACTGCGCGCGACGAAAAAATTCTGGTCGAGTTTGTTTCGGCAAACCCCACCGGCCCCCTGCATGTGGGCCACGCACGCCAGGCCGCCCTGGGCGATTCGCTTTGCCGTTTGCTGGACGCACAGGGCTACGACGTTACCCGCGAGTTCTACTACAACGACGCAGGCAACCAGATCGACAACCTGGCCGTCAGTGTGCAGGCCCGCGCCAAAGGCATCCCCCCCGAGGCGCCCGAGTTTCCGGCCGACGGCTACAAAGGCGACTACATTCTTGATATTGCCCACGACTTTACCGCCAAGGCCACCGTACAGGCCGCCGACGGCGATTCGGTTACCGCGACCGGCAATATCGACAGTCTCGACGACATCCGCCGCTTTGCGGTGGCCTATCTGCGCCGCGAACAAGACCTTGACCTGCAGGCCTTCGGCCTGAAGTTCGACAACTTCTATCTTGAAAGCTCGCTTTACTCCAGCGGTCGCGTCGAGCAAACCGTTCAGGCGCTTACGGACGCGGGCCACACCTACGAACACGAAGGCGCACTTTGGCTGCGCACCACCGAACTGGGTACCGGCGACGACAAAGACCGCGTCATGCGCAAATCAGAAGGGGGTTACACCTACTTTGTGCCTGACGTGGCCTATCACGTGGCCAAATGGCAGCGCGGCTTTCATCATGCCGTCAATATCCAGGGCAGCGACCATCACGGCACCATTGCCCGCGTACGCGCCGGCCTGCAAGGCCTGAACCTGGGCATACCCAAAGAGTATCCGGCGTATATTCTGCACAAAATGGTCAAGGTCGTGCGCGACGGCGCCGAGGTCAAGATCTCGAAGCGGGCCGGCAGCTACGTGACCATGCGCGACCTGATCGACTGGGTGGGGCAAGATGCGGTTCGGTTCTTCCTGGCGCAACGGCGGGCCGATTCTGAGTTCGTATTCGACATTGACCTGGCCCTGTCCAAAAGCGAAGAAAACCCGGTTTACTATATTCAATACGCCCATGCCCGCATCTGCTCCATGCTGGCGCAATCGTCCGACCTGCAGGGCGGCATCGACCAGGCCGACCCCGCTGCGCTTACCGCAAGCAGCGAAATCGCCCTTCTGCAACGCCTGGCAGAGTTTCCCGCAATAATCACCCAGGCGGCCCAAGAGCTTGCCCCGCATCACGTGGCTTTCTGGTTGCGCGATTGCGCCTCCGACTTCCACACCTGGTATAACAGCGAGCGGGTGCTGGTCGACGACGAGGCGCTTAAACTGGCCCGATTGCGTCTGGCCAAGGCTACTCGTCAGGTGCTGGCAAGCGGGCTTAATTTACTTGGGGTTTCGGCTCCTGAAAGGATGTAATCGCTGATATGGCACGTCGCAAATCCACCAGCTCGAAATCCGGCGGCAGCACTCTGTTCGGTCTGCTGGCGGGCCTGATCATCGGCCTGGCCGCAGCGGCGGCCGTCGCCTACTTTGTCACTCAGGTGCCCATGCCTTTTGTCGACAAGGCCAGCCGCGATCCAGCCAATATCTTGCTGCCCGACGTACGCGACGCCCCCGACCCCAACCTGGGTCTGTACGGGAAAAGCGGCGCGGCTGGCAGCGCGGCCAACGGGCCCACCGCCACGCCCCCCTCTCCTCTGCCGGGCGCCACTCCCGGCCAGGCCCCCGGTTCCATGGCAGATGAAATCGGCACCCTGCTTGAAACCCTTGGCGCCCCTGCGCCGGGCACGGCCAACAAGCCCGCTCCGGCGGCTCAGGCCGAAAGCCCTCGCACGCCCTCGCCGGCCGACATTGCAGCGACCACACAAACCACGTACTACCTGCAGGCCGGCGCATTCCGTTCCAACAAGGACGCCGAGGCCGTCAAGGCCCAGATTCTGTTGCTGGGCCTACCCGTTCAGGTACAACAGGCACAACTCAACGGCTCGCCGATTCACCGCGTACGGGTCGGCCCATTCAAGGGCATAGACGAAATGAACCGTTCTCGCGTCCGGTTAAGCGAAGCGAAAATCGAATCGTCGGTCGTGCGCCCATAAAACCCGTCTTGAACTTGAACCCGTTTCACGGGTCTTAATGTTCAATTTCGTTCAGGATATAACCCATGGCATTTAAAAATTCTTTCCTTCGTGTTCTGGCCGCAGCCGCCATCGGCGCCGCCGCATTCATGGCGCCGACCGCCATGGCACAATCGAACTCGCATACTGTGGTCGACCCCGCGCAGCCCTCTGACACCGCCGGAAAAACCGAGGTTCTGGAGTTTTTCTCGTACAGCTGCCCCCATTGCGCCAGCATGGAGCCCCTGATCGAAAAATGGTCTCAAACACTGCCCGAGGACACCATCGTCAAGCGTGTACCCGTTGCCTTCAACGCCAGCATGGTCGACCTGCAAAAGTTGTATTACTCGCTTGAAAGCATGGGGCGCCTTGATCTGCATCCGGCGGTCTTCAAGACCATCCATCAAGAGCGCAACCGCATCTATTCCCAAGACGCCATCACCGACTGGATGGTCGGGCAGGGTGTCGACAAAGCCAAATTCGAAGCAGTGTTCAATTCATTCGGCGTTCAAACCAAGATCAACCGCGCCAACGAACTGGCCGACACATACAACGTGCAGAGCACGCCCAGCCTGGCAGTAGCAGGCAAGTACGTCGTTTCTCCCTCGATGACCGGCAGCTACGAAGCCACCATCACCGAGGCGCAACGCCTGCTCGACAGCCTCAAGTAAATCTAGCACACGAAAGCGGCCGCCCCTTTGGGACGGCCGCAGCCCTACAATAAAAAATATTAGCGTGCTGCCTGAAACGCCTGCTCCAGATCGGCGATTAGATCTTCCGCTGTTTCCAGGCCCACATGCAAGCGCACCACCCGCCGGTCTGGGCCACCGTCTTGCCAGTACCCATGCAGCGCCAGCGCCGACGGCTCGACCAGTTGGGCCAGGCTCTCAAACCCACCCCACGAATACCCAATGCTGAACAGCTGCAAGCTGTCCATGAACCGGCGCGCCTGCGCCTCGTTCAAGGCCAGCTCAACAGACAGCATACCGTTCGAACCCAGACAGTCACGCTGCCATAGCGCGTGGCCGGGGTCATCGGGATAAGCAGGATGAAACACGCGCTGGGTTTCGGGCCTCTGCGCAAGGTACTTGCAAACCTCAAGCGCATTGGCCGCGTGCTGGCGCATTCGCAACGGCAGGGTGCGCACGCCTCGCAAGGCCAGCCACGCATCATCGGCACTGATCACGTAACCCATGGCGTAATGGGCTTCATTGATGCGACTGATCAGCTCGGGGGAATTGACCATGACTGCGCCCAACATCAGGTCGGAATGCCCGCCAATGTACTTGGTGCCCGCTACTACCGACACATCAACCCCCAATTGCAATGGCCTATACACATAGCCCGCGCCCCAGGTATTGTCGGTAACCAGAATCAGCCCATGCTTGCGCGCAAACGCCGACAAGGCGGGGATATCGAGCATCTCGAACAGCAAGGAGCCCGGCGACTCGATAAACAGCAGGCGTGTATTCGGGCGCAACTGTGCCTGTAACGCCTCGGGCGTTGCCCGGCTGTAACTGACCTGTATACCCATACGCCCCAGCACCGACTTATGCAGCTGACGCACCGGACCATACACACAGTCGGCCACCAGGGCGTGGTCGCCGGCGCTTAGCAAGGCCAACATGGCCAGCGTAATGGCCGACAGCCCCGACGGCGCCAGAAACGCCCGCTGCGCCCCCTCGAGCTCACAGAACACCTGTTCAAGCGCTGCGTGGGTGTCCATGCCCGGACGCCCATAGGTGGCCGCACGCTCGCCGCTCGACTTATCTGCAATGGCACGATCAAGCGCCTGCATGCTGGCGAACCGCACCGTGCTGGTCCGCATGGGCGGAAGCGCGACGGGGGCGGACTGCGTTTTGGGATTAAACTCGGCGATGCCCGAATGCATCAATTTGGTGTCTATGTGCGACGTGGCCATGATTGGGTCGAAGTGATTGCGCTGAACGCCTAAAACTAACACATAATCCGGCTCGTAACCGCTGCTTGCCGCCCACACGTTCACCGCACTTTGCCGCCAGCCCACCCCAGTCTCCTTATGCTTACCTTCCAAATCGCCCTTTCCTTCTTCGGCATCGCCGTCTTGCTGGCCCTGGCGCCCGGCCCCGACAATCTGTTCGTGCTGATGCAGTCGGCGTTATGGGGCAAGACGGCGGGCATGGTAGTGGTGCTTGGTTTGTGCACAGGGCTGATCGGCCACACCGTTGCGGTGGCCGTGGGGCTGGCGGCAATATTTGCCACCTCAGAAACCGCGTTTACGATGTTGAAGCTGGCGGGCGCCGTGTACTTGCTGTATCTGGCATGGGGGGCGTTTCGTGCGCCGGCGGTTGGCGCGCAAAGTGAAGCCGGCACCACGCCTCGGTTGCCTTACGCTACTTTGTACCGCAGGGGCATCATCATGAACCTGACGAACCCAAAGGTCTCGTTGTTCTTCCTGGCTTTTCTGCCGCAATTCACCTCACCGGGCCGAGGCTCGGTGGCGCTGCAAACAATTAGCCTGGGCGCTTTGTTCATGCTGGCCACGCTGCTTGTGTTTGGCGCCATCGCGTTCTTCTCCGGGGCGTTCGGCGAGGTTTTGCGTCGCTCGCCCCGAGTGCAAAAATGGCTGAACTGGCTTGCTGGTGTTGTGTTTGTCGGCCTGGCACTGCGACTTGTGTTTTCGCAGCGGTGATGGTGTCAGTTATGAGTCGTTGCGATGGTGGTTCTTGATGTTGGTCTGGGCTGTGAGTCGTTGCGCTGTTGGTTCTTAAGACGTTCCTGCGCTGTGAGTCGCTGCGCTGTTGGTTCTTAAGACGTTCCTGCGCTGTGGGGCAGGTCTTTTTCGGGCGGAGGCACTCGGCCTTCGGCCCGCCTGCCCGGATCGTCCGGGCCTTCGCCCTTCCTTCTCCGGGCGCCCGGCTCTCGCGCCAACGCCCGAAAAAGACCTGCCCCACATCACAGGAACTGCAGGTGGAATAAGAGCCGCTTCTTCGTGCTAGGGACGAGCCGGCGTTGATGACCTGGGGACTTGGTGGCGTGACGTCGTCTGGGATGTGGTGATCTCATGGCATCGTCACGTCAGTGCACCAGTGATATCAGTGACCTTGGCATTAGAGGCATCACACGCAACAACGCTAACGACCCAATTCTCGAAACCCTTATAACGCCCCAATCATCAAAATCACGAGGCGTGGGGCGGGGTGGGGTATTTGGGCGACGTTTGCAAGCCGAGTCGGCTGTCGTTTTTGGGGATGCAAGCACGCAGCATGTTTGAGCGGCACGCTTGGCGAACCACTGGTTCGCCGCCGCGAGTTCTGCGTGCGCCCCAAAAATGATAGACGGCGAGGGAAGCCGGCGCAGCCGGCCGCAGCGGCCGGCGCCCAAATACCCCACCCCGCCCCACGCCACTTAAGAACCCACAAAAACACCACAAAAAGCTAGCGATCCACAGCCCTGAAACGTATCACCCCGTCGTCGCCAACCAAGCGACTCAAGCGCCCCTCGTAGTACAACGCATGCAAGTGCGCCAACGCCTCGCCCATGGCAAACGCCAGCTGGTGCGCATCAAGCGCCCGTTTGAACATCAGCGGCACGATGTCAGCCGCCGAGCAGTCCGAAGCTCCACATGCCGTAAGCACTTCTTCAAGACGCTCAGCATGATGCGCATGCTGCTGGGCAATGCGCTCGTGCAGCCCCCGGAAGGGACGCCCATGCGAAGGCAGCACCACCGTTTCGACCGGTAGCCCGTCGTAGCCGCGCAGCGACTTCAAATACAGCGGCAAAGGATTCGACTCGGGCTCGAAATCAAACACACTGACGTTTGTAGAAATGCGCGGCAGCACCATATCGCCCGAGATCAGCATCTGCAGCGTATCGCTATACAAAGACACGTGTTCCGGCGAATGCCCGTAACCCACAATAACCCGCCAGTCACGGCCCCCGATCGAGACACGGTCGCCGTCCATCAAGCGTCGAAAGCGCGCCGGCACATCAGGAACATGGCTGGGGTAGTACTTGCCGCGCTCAAGAATCTTTTGCTTCGCATCAGCATCGACCAGACCGTGACGAACAAAGTGGTCTACCGCCGCCTGGCCGCTGATGCCACCCGCCGCCACATTGCCCACCGGCGGACGCGACCACAGCCGGCCCGTCATGTATTCAGTCATGCTGATCCACAACGGAGCGTCCCACTTCTTGCAGATCCAGTCGGCCAGACCCAGATGATCCGGGTGCATATGAGTCACCAGCACACGCAGAACAGGCAGGCCCTCGAGCGCGTTCTCAAAAATCTGTTCCCACAGAACCTTGACCTCATCGCGGGCCACGCCGCAGTCGACCACCGTCCAGCCCGAACGACCGTCGATCTCATCGCGCAGCAGCCAAAGGTTGATATGATCAAGCATGAAAGGCAGCGGCATGCGGATCCAGCGCACGCCGTCTCCGATGGCCACCGCTTGGCCGGGTTCGGGCAGCGTATCGCCCCAGGGGTAGGTCAACTTCTGTTCATTAGGGTTCATCCAATATCTCCGTACTCCGGGCCGCAGGTTGTTGATGTTTACGTAACGGCGGCCGCTACCGTACTATAAACGGTCTTTATCTTGAAGCTTCAACTATTCCATGCAACATACCAAGGGCGGGCATGATACGCACCGCAGACCACCAGCATATTGAACCGGCCACGCGGCAGCATTTGTCGCCCGAGACCGTGGCGCAGATGATACTGTCGGGGTTTGATCGCCACTATGCCTTGTTTCGTTACGGCGCCCAGCGGGCAAAATCGCTGTTCGAATCAGGCGACTGGCGAGCCATGCAGCAATTGTCGCGCGAGCGCATCGAATACTACGACACCCGGGTACGCGAATGCTCGGTCACCCTTAATGCCGCCCTGAAGGGCAGTGAAGCCAGCCCCGAAGGATCCGGCGCCGAAACCGAACTTACCGAGCCGCAGCTTAAGTTCTGGCAGGCCGCCAAGACCGCCTACATAGGCCTGCTGGCCGGGCACCGGCAACCCGAATGCGCCGAGACCTTCTTCAACTCGGTCTCGTGCCGCATATTGCACCGCGAATACTTCAACAACGACTTCATGTTCGTGCGGCCCGCTGTGGCCACCGAGTACATCGATAGCCGGCTGCCCTCGTACCGCGTGTACTACCCTGCGACCGAAGGGCTGGAAGCATCGTTGATACGCATGATGGCCGACTTTGGTCTGGCAGCACCCTTTACCGACCTGCCGCGCGACGTCCGGGCGCTGGCCCGCAAGGCTGTAGGCCAGTTGCGAGCCGCCCTGGACCGCGAAGGCGGTCGACGCATCGCCCCCGATTGCCAGATACACGTGCTGAACTCGCTGTTCTTTCGCAACAAGGGCGCCTATGCCGTGGGCCGCCTGGTGAACCAGGGGGCGACCTACCCTTTCGCCATTGCGCTGCTGCGACAGCCCTCGGGGCACGTGGTATTGGATGCCCTGCTTTATACGTCCGACGACCTGAGCACCCTGTTCAGTTTCACACGCGCGTACTTTCTGGTCGACATGGAAGCGCCTTCCGCCTATGTAAATTTTTTGACTTCGCTGCTTCCCCGCAAGCCCAAGGCCGAAATTTACACCACCATCGGTTTGCAGAAACAGGGCAAAACCCTTTTTTACCGCGACTTCCTGCACCACCTGTCGCACTCGCACGACGCGTTCGATCTGGCGCCGGGTATCAAGGGGCTGGTCATGGCGGTTTTTACCTTGCCCTCGTACCCCTACGTATTCAAGCTGATTCGCGACCGTATCGCCAAGCCCGACATGAACGCAGCCACCGTCAAGCGCAAGTACCTGGTGGTCAAGAAACACGACCGTGTGGGCCGCATGGCCGATACCTGGGAGTACTCGCAGGTAGCGCTGCCCCGCCGGCGTTTTTCTGAACCGTTGCTTGCCGAGCTGCGCAACGAAGTACCCAGCCTGATCGAAGAAACCGCCGACACCATTATTTTGCGGCATGTGTATATAGAACGCCGCATGACCCCACTGAACATCTATTTGATGCAGGCCTCGGACGCCGCCCTGGAGCACGCCGTGCGCCAGTACGGCGACGCCATACGCGAACTCGCCGCAGCCAATATCTTTCCAGGCGACATGCTGTTCAAGAACTTTGGAGTCACCCGGCTTGGACGTGTTGTATTCTATGATTACGACGAAATCCAACGCATGAACGAAATGAATTTCCGCCGTATTCCGCCGGCCCCTTACGAAGAGGCCGAGCTGGCCGCCGAGCCCTGGTATCCGGTCGGACCCAACGACGTCTTCCCAGAAGAGTTTTCGCGATTTCTATTGGGCGCCCCCCGGGTGCGAGACGCATTTCTGCGACACCATGCCTGCCTGCTCGACGCCGAGTGGTGGCAGGCCTGCCGCGAAAGGGTCATGCAAGGGCGCATCGAAGACATCTTCCCTTACGACGAAACACGCCGCCTGGGCAGCCCAGGCACGCAGCCAGCCAACCAGCCATAACCATTAATCCATCAGGAGCAAAATCATGTCGGATCCCATCGTACTTGTTTCCATCGCACGCACCCCTATGGGCGGAATGATGGGCAGCCTGTCCAGCCTTGCCGCTCACGAGCTGGGCTCAATTGCCATCAAGGCGGCTGTCGAGCGCGCCGGCGTTGCCGCCGATGCCATTGACGAAGTCATTATGGGCAACGTGCTGCAGGCCGGCCAAGGCCAGGCGCCCGCGCGTCAGGCGGCACTGGGCGCCGGTTTGCCGCAAGGCGTGGGCTGCACCACCATTCACAAAGTGTGCGGCTCGGGCATGAAAGCCGCCATGTTCGCCCACGACCTGCTCAAGGCTGAGAGCGCCGAAGTCATTGTTGCAGGCGGCCAGGAAAGCATGAGTAACGCCCCATATCTGCTGCTGCGCGGCCGCCAGGGATACCGCTACGGCCATTCCACCGTGTACGACCACATGGCGCTGGACGGCCTGGAAGACGCCTATCAGCGCGGTACCGCCATGGGCGTGTTCGCCGAAAGCTGCGCCGGCAAGTACAGCTTTACCCGCGAGCAACAAGACGCCTTCTCGCTTGAGTCGCTGCGCCGTGCTCGCGCCGCCACCGAAGACGGCAGCTTCAAATGGGAAATCGCCCCCGTAACCGTGGCGGGCCGCAAGGGCGACACGGTCATCGATACCGACGAAAGCCCCACCAAGGCCATGCCCGAAAAAATCCCTACCCTGAAGCCCGCCTTCAAGAAAGACGGCACGGTTACCGCAGCCAACTCATCGTCCATTTCAGACGGTGCAGCCGCCATGGTGCTGATGCGCGAATCCACCGCCAAGCGATTGGGTGTCACCCCCCTGGCACGCATCGTCGCCCAGGCCCAACATTCGCAAGAGCCCGAGTGGTTCACCACCGCACCGGTAGGCGCCATGCAAAAACTGCTGGCCAAGGCCGGCTGGAAAACCAGCGACGTCGACCTGTACGAAATCAACGAGGCCTTTGCCGTGGTAACCATGGCGGCCATGCATGACCTCAAGCTCGATCATGCCAAGGTCAACATCCACGGCGGGGCCACGGCTCTGGGCCACCCCATCGGTGCCTCGGGCGCGCGTCTGCTGGCCACCCTAGTGGGCGGGCTGCGCAAAACCGGCGGTAAAAAAGGTGTGGCCTCGCTATGTATCGGCGGCGGCGAAGCAGTGGCCATGGCCATTGAAATGGTCTGACCCCAGCGGCACCGGCCCGCTCACCCGGGCCAAAACCCCGGGCGTCAAATGCCGGTAAAATAGGGTATCGAACGGGCCTGCCGCGTTGCGGCAGGCCCGTTGTAATTCAGACAAACACAAGTTGCCTGCCCCAAAAATTCAGCGTACAGTCAATATAGACTTTACCGGCTAATCCATCCGTTCACGGATACTGTAAAGGGCAATACGAAACGCTTATGTTCGATATTCTCGTCTACCTTTTCGAAAACTATTACACCCCTCAATCGTGCCCCGATGCAGACACCCTGGCCCATAAGTTGGCCGCCGTCGGCTTCGAGCACGAAGACATCGACGAAGCGTTGGGCTGGCTGTACGGCCTGGCCCAAACCACCGAGCAATGCGTGCAACTGGCGCACGCCCCCCAGGGCGGCAGTGCGCGCATCTACACCGACATCGAATACCAATCGCTGGGTACCGAAGCCATCGGTTTCATCAGCTTCCTCGAAGCCTCGGGCGCCCTGCCCGCTGCACTGCGCGAGATCCTCATCGATCGTGCGCTTGCCGCCGACGAATCACCCGTACCCCTGGAAAAAATCAAGATCATCGCCCTCATGGTGCTCTGGAGCCAGGAAGCCGAGGTCGACCACCTGGTCCTCGAAGAGCTGCTTACCGACGACCGCAAGCGCCTGTTCCATTAAGCCTGTCTGGCTAGCGTGCAATGGCACAGGCCAAGACACTGGCGGGCTATATCGGGCGCTTCGCGCCCAGCCCCAGCGGCCCCTTGCACGAAGGCTCGCTGGCGACTGCAATGGCCGGCTACCTGGATGCACGCGCACATGGCGGGCAATGGCTGTTGCGTATCGAAGACATCGACGCACCCCGCACGCAAGCCGGCGCCGACCGTATCATCATGCAACAATTGCAAGCGCTGGACATGCACTGGGATGCTCCACCCATCTGGCAATCCCGGCGCCTGGCGCGCTACCAGGCCGTTTTCAAGCAGCTGCAGGGGCGAAACCTGGTTTACGGCTGCGCATGTACGCGTCGCGAACTTGGTCAGGGCCCATACAAGGGCACCTGCCGCTCCGGAATCGGCCACGGCCGGCCGCTGCGGGCCTGGCGCCTGCTGGTACCCGACGGTATCACACAGTTCCACGACCGCTGGTTTGGCCCCCAGCAGCAAGATGTGACGGCCGAAGTGGGCGATTTCATCATCAGGCGCGCCGACGGCCTGTGGGCCTACCAGTTTGTGGTGGTGATCGACGACGCCGACCAGGCGGTGACCGACATTGTTCGCGGTGCCGATCTGCTGGACTCGACCGCACGCCAGCAAGTGCTGGCCGGCATTCTTGGCGTACGCACACCGCGTGTCATGCATGTGCCTCTGGTGGTGGATGAAACCGGTCACAAGCTGTCGAAACAAAATCATGCACCACCACTGGACAGCGCCGATGCGGTGTCCAGCCTGAAGAAATCGTGGCGGCACCTGGGCTTTGACCCATTGCCGGCCGCCCGTACCGTCAAGCAATTCTGGTCCGAAGCCATACCGCGTTGGGCCGCGCGCTTCAACATTTGATATATTGAGCCACTGTTTTATATTGGCAAGCTTGCGCTAGGCCTTTATCCCCCCGTATCATCCGCGCTAAAGCTGCGGCCTGGAACACCATGACTAAATCGTTGATCATTGCCGAGAAACCCTCGGTCGCCCTAGATATTTCCCGCGCCCTTGGGGGGTTTACGCGCGAGGGCGACTATTTTGAAAGCGATCAGTACGTGCTTGCTTCCAGCGTGGGGCACCTGCTTACGCTGGTCGCACCCAACGACCCGGTGCGCGGCAAATGGAGCTTCAACCACCTGCCCGTTATTCCACCGCAGTTCGAGCTGGGGCCTACCGACAAAAAATCAGCCGAGCGCCTGAAACTGCTGGTCAAACTGCTTAAGCGCAAAGATGTTGACAGCGTCATCAACGCTTGCGACGCGGGCCGCGAGGGCGAGCTTATCTTTCGCTACATCGTTCAGTATTCAGGCGTAAAAAAGCCCATTCAGCGCCTGTGGCTGCGTTCCATGACGCAAACGGCCATACGCGAAGCCTTCGCCTCGCTGCGCGACGACGACGACCTTAAGCCGCTTGAAGCGGCCGCGCGCTCTCGCGCCGAAGCCGACTGGCTGGTGGGCATCAATGGCACACGCGCCATGACAGCCTTTAACAGTAAAGACGGCGGCTTCTTTAAAACGCCGGTAGGCCGCGTGCAAACGCCCACCCTGGCCATCGTGGCCGAGCGCGAAGAGCGCATCCGCAGTTTCGTCCCGCGCGACTACTGGGAAGTACACGGCAACTTCGTTGCCGCAGCCGGGTTTTACACCGGTCGTTGGTTCGACCCAAAGTTCAAGAAAACGGAAGACGCCGAGCAGCGAGATTCGCGCTTGTGGTCGCAAGCGGCTGCCCAAAGCATTGTGGCCGCATGCCGGGACAAACCCGGCACGGTTACCGAAGAATCAAAGCCCTCAACGCAGATGTCGCCGGCGCTATTCGACCTGACATCGCTACAACGCGAAGCCAACTCGCGCTTTGGGTTCTCGGCCAAGACCACCCTGGCATTGGCCCAGACACTGTACGAACGACACAAGGCACTGACCTACCCGCGTACCGATTCACGCTATCTGCCCGAAGACTACATTTCTACCGTTCAAAACACGGTACAGGCGTTGGCTGAAGCGGGCTCGGCGGCGGCCGCCAGTGTTCGGCCGTTCGCCGGGCAACTGCTCAAGGCAGACCGCATCAAGCCCAACAAGCGCATCTTCGATGACAAGAAGGTGTCCGATCACTTCGCCATTATTCCCACCTTGCAGGTACCGCGCGAACTCAGCGATGCCGAAGGAAAAATCTACGAGCTTATTGCCCGGCGCTTTCTGGCGGTGTTCTTTCCGGCGGCCGAGTTTCGCGTCACCACCCGCATTACCGAGGTTTCGGGCCATCACTTCAAAACCGAAGGCAAGGTGCTGGTCTCGCCCGGCTGGCTGGCCATCTACGGCCGCGAGTCACAAGGCGACGACACCACGCTCGTCGCCGTGGCCGACGGCGAAACCGTGCACACCGAAGACATCGAGGCCAAAGGCCTGACCACCAAGCCGCCGGCGCGATACACCGAAGCCACACTGCTGTCGGCCATGGAAGGCGCCGGCAAGCTCGTCGACGACGAAGCCTTGCGCGAAGCCATGTCCGAGCGTGGCCTGGGCACACCGGCCACACGCGCAGCCATTATCGAGGGTCTGCTCAACGAAGGTTACCTGCGTCGCGAAGGACGCGAGCTGATACCCAGCGCCAAGGCGCGTCAGCTCATGACTTTGCTTTCGGGCCTGGGCGTCAATGAACTGACCTCGCCCGAACTGACCGGCGAATGGGAGCATCAGCTCAAGCAGATCGAGCAACGCGAGCTCGACCGCGAGACCTTCATGCGCGACATTGCGCAAATGACACAGATCATCGTAAAGCGCGCTAAAGAATACGAGCGCGACACCGTTCCGGGCGACTACGCCACACTGCAAACCCCTTGCCCCAAATGCGGGGGCGTGGTCAAGGAAAACTACCGCCGCTACGCCTGCACGCAGTGTGATTTTTCCATTGGCAAGCACCCCGGCGGGCGCACATTCGAGATCCCCGAAGTCGAGTCGCTGCTTCAAGAGCGCACACTGGGGCCGCTTACCGGCTTCATCAGCAAAATGGGGCGGCCGTTTTCGGCGCTGCTTCGGATTACCGACGAATATAAGCTCGAGTTCGACTTTGGCCAAAACGACGACGACAATGCCGAACCAGTCGACTTCTCGGCACAGACGTCGTTGGGCAATTGCCCCAAATGCGGCAGCCGCGTCTTTGAGCAC
Organism: Pusillimonas sp.; assembly: GCF_035515275.1. GTDB lineage: Bacteria > Pseudomonadota > Gammaproteobacteria > Burkholderiales > Burkholderiaceae_B > Pusillimonas. Next base: position 15,375 of record NZ_DATJBQ010000127.1, on the reverse strand, counting down.
GGCATGAACTACGTCTGCGAAAAATCGGTCGGGCCTGAAAAATCCTGTGATTTCCGCACAGGCAAGATCATTCTGCGCCAAGAGATCTCGCCCGAGCAGGTCAGCAAGCTGCTGACCGATGGCAAGACCGATCTGCTCGATGGCTTTATCTCCAGCCGTACCAACCGCAAGTTCAAAGCCTTTTTGGTCAAGGGCGCCGACGGAAAGGTCAGTTTCGAGTTCGAACCCCGGCCCGAGAAAGCCGGCAAGAAAACGGCCAAGAAAGCAACTTCTAAAGCCGCTGCCAAAAAGACCGTAAGCAAAACGGCCGCCAAGGCCGCCAAAAAAGCGACCAAAACCGCGGCCAAGAAAAGCGCTGCAAAGAAGGCGGCAAGTAAATCGGCAGCCAAAAAAGCGGCTGCCGAGCCAGTACAAGCACCGCCCGACGACCTTGATTCCGACCCCCCGTTCTGACCCTAAGCATGAGCACAAAGAATCAGCCCTGGCATATCGTGCAACGCTCACCGCTGCACGGCAACGGTGTGTTTGCCGCGCGTGACATACCCGCCGGCACCCGCATCATCGAGTATATCGGTGCGCGGATCACGCCTGAACAAGCCGACGAGCGGCATCCGGTCAACCCCGACGACCCCTTTCATACGTTTTATTTTTCGTTAAGCAGCGGTAAGGTGATAGACGGCGGCAAGGGGGGCAACGACGCGCGCTGGATCAATCACTCGTGCGACCCCAACTGCGAAACCGAAGAAAACGCCGCCGGTACCCGGGTCTATGTCATGGCGCTTCGCGACATCGCCCAGGGCGAAGAGCTGTTCTACGACTACGGCCTGGTCATGGACGGTAAAATCACCAAAAAACTGCAGGCTCAATATGGCTGCCTTTGCGGCAGCGATAATTGCCGGGGAACCATGCTGGCGCTGCCCGAGCCTGACGCCCAAGCCCCCGCCGATACCGACACAACAAGCCGGCAACTGGCAAAGCTGCGCAAAAAGCACAAGAAACTCAAAAAACGGGTGTGCAAGCTGGAAGAAAAAGTAAGCCGGCTGCTCGAGCTCTAAGCGCGCCGGCACCCGGTGCCGGCGGCGCTACTGAAAGGCCGTTTCCAGAAAGCTGCGCAACTTGCGTGAATGCAGCCGGGCCGATGGCATTTCACGCAGGCTTTCAAGCGCTCGAATACCAATGTGTAAATGCTGCGACACCTGGCGGCGATAAAAATCGCTGGCCATGCCGGGCAGTTTCAGCTCGCCATGCAGGGGCTTGTCAGAGACGCACAGCAAGGTTCCATACGGCACCCGGAAGCGAAAACCGTTAGCTGCGATAGTGGCCGACTCCATATCAAGTGCGATCGCGCGCGATTGCGACAGGCTTTTGACCGGCCCGTCATGGTCGCGAAGCTCCCAGTTGCGGTTGTCGATGCTGGCGACCGTACCGGTACGCATGATGCGCTTGAGCTCCCAGCCCGAAAGCCCCGAGACCTCGGCCACGGCCTGTTCAAGCGCCACTTGTATCTCGGCCAGAGGTGGCACGGGCACCCACACCGGCAAGTCTTCGTCGAGCACGTGATCCTGACGCACATAGCCATGGGCCAGAACATAATCACCCAACCTTTGCGTGGTGCGCAGGCCTGCGCAATGGCCCAGCATCAGCCAGGCCGAGGGACGCAGCACGGCCACGTGGTCGGTGATGGTTTTGGCGTTGGAAGGCCCAACGCCTATATTGATCAAGGTGATGCCGGTGTGATTCTCGCGCATCAGGTGATACGAAGGCATTTGCGGCATGCGACTTAACGCCGGCCCGCCCGGTTTGCCTGCCGCGCCTTTTTCGGTGATGACATTGCCCGGCTCCACCAGCGCGGTATACCCGCCTTCGCCCCGGGCAAGCTGATCGCGCGCCCACTGACAAAATTCATCGATGTAAAACTGGTAATTGGTGAACAGGACGAAATTTTGAAAATACCGGGGCGCGGTCGCGGTGTAGTGCTGCAGGCGATGCAAGGAATAATCGACGCGCGGCGCGGTAAACGGCGCCAGCGGCTCGGGTTCGCCGTGACGCCCCTGCCAGGTGCCGTTAACAATGGCGTCGTCGGTTATTTTAAGGTTGGGCACATCGAAATGATCGCGCAAGACATTGCCCAGATCAGTCGTATGATCCGCATCCACGTACTCGCCTTCGTTGAAGGCAAAATGCAGGGGTATGGGCGTATCAGACTCGCCGATTTCCACGGGCACACCATGGTTCTCGAGCAGCAGGCCGATCTGCTCTTTTAAATAACTGGCAAACAGACGCGGTTGGGTAACGGTTGTGATGTAGGTGCCGGGCTCAACCACGTGCCCGTATGACAAGCGACTGTCGACCTCTTGGTAGGTGCTTACCTTGATGCGCACCGCCGGGTAGCACGCCCTGACACGCTGGCCCGGAACCACCCGCCCGTGCGCGTAGTCGTCGAACGCCTGTCTGATAAACGCGGTGTTTCGCTCGTATATTTCGACCAGGCACTCAACCGCCTGGTCGGCGTCGCGAAAGCCCCTGAACGGCTTGAAGAGGGGGGTTAACGTAGGGCCTAAAAATCCGACGGATTCGGACATGCTTGCTCCGACATGCCTGCCACTCAGGCGAGTTGATCCATAAACGAAGCCAGGGCGACGTCGCGTTCAGTCACGCCGTTGACATCGTGAGTCGTCAGGGTGACCTCTACCCGATTGTAGACGTTCGACCATTCAGGGTGATGGTCGAGTTTCTCGGCCTGCAACGCCACGCAGGTCATGAACCCGAAGGCCTCGTTGAAGTTCTTGAACACATAGGTTTTTTGCAGGGCGTCTCGGCCTTTGGCAGCCGTCCACCCCTCCAGCAACAGTAATGCCGATGCTGCGCCGACACGTTGTACACGTTTCATGACGCCTGCTCCTTCGAATGATCTTGGCAGTTAAGTGCAGTAAAGAGGAATAATTACATCAAAAAAAGTATAAAGTCCTTTAACCGGGTGGCAGTTGAGCCCGCCAAGCCGGCAGTTCATACTACCGCTAAACATCGTAACGGAACACTGTTGCCGTCACATGAACCCCCTCTTTTCCGGAGCCACACATGACCCACCGAACGCGTTGCGAGCGACTACAGGTAGCCACCGAACTCTACGACTTCATCCAGAACGAGGCCCTGCCCGGCACCGGTCTTGATTCCACCGCGTTCTGGTCGGGCTTTGACGAGCTCATGCACGAGCTCGCGCCCAGAAACCGCGCCTTGCTGGCCGAACGCGATCGCCTCCAAACCGAAATCGACGATTGGCACCGCAAGAATCCGGGGCCCGTCAAAGATGCGGCAGGCTATCAGGCGTTTCTGCGCAAAATCGGGTATTTGCAAGACGCGCCGGCCAGCGTCACGGTTCGCGCCGAACACCTCGACGTCGAGTTTACCCAGCAGGCGGGGCCACAGCTTGTCGTGCCCATTACCAACGCACGATATGCGTTGAACGCAGCCAACGCCCGTTGGGGCAGCTTGTACGACGCGCTGTATGGTACCGACGCCATCTCCGAAGCGGACGGCGCCACACGCGCGGGCGGGTACAACCCGGCGCGAGGCGCCAAAGTCATTGAATACGCTCGCCGCTTTCTCGATCAAACCATCCCGTTGGCACAAGGTTCGCACAGCGAGGCAAACAGCTATCAGGTCATAGACGGAAAGCTGCAGGTACAGCTCTCGGGCGGCGACTCGACCGGCCTGACCGACCCAAGCCTGCTGCTGGGCTACCGTGGCCGGCCCGAAGCGCCCGAGGCGCTGGTGTTTCGCCATCACGGTCTGCACTTCGAGATCCAGATCGACAAGAACCACCCCATCGGCAACCAGGACAACGCAGGCATCAAAGATATTGTCCTTGAAGCGGCATTAACCACCATCATGGACTGCGAAGACTCGGTCGCCACGGTCGATGCCCAGGACAAGGTGCTGGCGTACCGCAACTGGCTGGGCCTGATGCAAGGCACGCTTTCCGAAGAGATCAGCAAGGATGGAAAAAGCTTTACTCGTTCGCTTAACCCCGATCGGCCCTACACCGACCTGAACGGCCAAAAGCAAACCCTGCCGTCGCGCTCGCTCATGCTTATTCGTAACGTCGGCCACCTGATGACCAACCCCGCGGTGCTCGACGAGCACGGCGATGAAACCCCCGAAGGTATTGTCGACGCCGTGGTCACCTCACTGGCGGCCATGCACGACCTTAAACGTAAAGGCAACTCGCGCACGGGCTCCATCTATATCGTCAAGCCGAAAATGCACGGCCCGGCCGAGGTGGCCTTTGCCACCGAGCTATTTGCGCGCGTTGAAAAGCTGCTGGGCCTAGCCCCCAACACGCTCAAAATGGGCATCATGGACGAAGAGCGCCGCACCAGCGTCAATCTCAAGGCCTGCATCGCCCAGGCCATCGAGCGGGTGGCGTTCATCAATACCGGTTTTCTCGACCGCACCGGCGACGAGATCCACACCTCAATGCAAGCCGGCCCCATGGTACGCAAGGGCGACATGAAGCGCAGTGTCTGGATAGACGCCTACGAGCGCAATAACGTCCAGACCGGGCTTGAGTGCGGCTTGCGGGGTCGCGCCCAGATCGGCAAGGGCATGTGGGCCATGCCCGACCTCATGGCCGACATGCTCGAGCAAAAAATTGGTCACCTCAAGGCCGGAGGCAACACCGCGTGGGTACCTTCGCCCACTGCGGCCACCTTGCACGCCCTGCACTACCATCAGGTAGACGTACAAGAGATTCAGCGCGGCATGGAAGGCAAGAACGAGCCGTTGCTTGAAAAGATTCTGACCATACCTGTTGCCGGCGACACCAACTGGTCGGCCCGCGAAATTCAACAAGAGCTCGACAACAACGCGCAGGGCATACTGGGCTATGTCGTGCGCTGGGTCGACCAAGGCGTGGGGTGCTCCAAGGTTCCCGACATTCACGACATCGGGCTTATGGAAGACCGCGCCACCTTGCGCATTTCCAGCCAGCATATGGCCAACTGGCTCTACCACGGCATTGTCACGCGCGAACAGGTTCAGCAAACCCTTGAACGCATGGCGGCCGTGGTCGACAAGCAAAACCAGGGCGACCCGTTGTACCAGCCCATGGCCCAGAACTTCGAAGCCTCGGTGGCGTTCAAGGCGGCCTGCGACCTGGTCTTTAAAGGCATCGATCAACCCAACGGCTACACCGAGCCGTTGCTGCATCATTGGCGTCAAGTGGCCAAAGCACGTTAACCCACAGACCACAAAACCGCCAGGCCGCCGTTAACGTTCACGCATACGGCGGCCTGCTCGGTTTTAATCCGGCCTCAATAAAATGGGGCGCTTTGCGCCCCGCTTGCGGATCAGGCCGAACGCACCTGCCCAATCACTTCGTCCAGCCACAACAACATCAGGTCGATTTCATCGGCGGTGGTGTTCAGCGCCGGCATGAAGCGCAGCACGTCGGGACGGGGCGAGTTCAACAGCAGGCCCTGTGGGTTGCGGTTACGTGCGGCGTCGACAATGGCTGCGCCGTCGTCACGGTCCATAAGCAAGGCGCGCAACATGCCCACGCCGCGCTCGCCTTTCATGCCCCACTTCGACGACAAGGCCAGCAGGCCGGTCGACAGTTGCAGCGAGCGCTCGTTGACGGAATCAAGAAAGCCCGGCGCATTGATGACGTCAAACACCGCAATGCCGGCGGCCGTCATAAGGGGGTTGCCGTTGTATGTGCCACCCTGGTCGCCATGCTGGAACACGCTGACCTCTTCGCGCGCGCAAAGGGCCGCCAGCGGCACCCCGCCACCAATGCCCTTGGCCAGAGTCATGATGTCGGGCTCGATCTCCGAATGTTGATAGGCGAACATTTTGCCGGTACGACCGATACCGGTCTGAACCTCGTCGACAATCAACAGCAGCCCGTGCTGCTTGGTCAGCTCGCGCAGCCCCTGCATAAATTCGGTGGTGGCCGGCAAGACCCCTGCCTCGCCCTGCACAGGCTCAAGCATGACCGCTACGGTCTGGTCATCGATAAGCGCCTTGACCGAGTCAAGGTCATTGAGAACCGCCTTGGGAAAGCCTTCGACCTGTGGCGCATACAGGGTGTCCCAGCCAGGCTTGCCGGACGCCGACATGGTGGCCAGGGTACGCCCATGAAAGGCGTTTTGAAAGGTAATGATTTTGTAAGCGCCGTTGCGCTTGAGCCGGCCCCATTTGCGCGCCAGCTTGATGGCGCCTTCGTTGGCCTCGGCACCGCTGTTGGCGAAAAATATGCGGTCAAAGCACGAGGCGGCCACAAGGCGCTTGGCCAGATCCATGGAGGGCTGGTTATAAAACGCCGCCGACGGGTTGATAAGCAGTTTGGCCTGCGCGGTAATGGCATCGACCAGAGGCGCGGGGCAGTGCCCCAGGCAGGTTACCGCCCAGCCTTGCATCATATCCAGATAGCGCTTGCCGTTATGGTCTTCAAGCCACGAGCCCTCGCCTCGTACAAACACGAGCTCCGGCCGAGCCGTAATTTCCATAAGCGCGTCAACGCCCGACTGATCGAATTTCATGATTGCTCCGAAGGCCCTTACCTAATTACGGAAGGGCGACAAGATAAAGCCACGATTTTAGCGTAAGGTGCGCAGCAGGTTCAGCACACGCGAACCCATCAGGTTGATCGCCAGCCCCGTCATCACAATAAGCCCCCCGAACCATTGCAGCAGATGCATGCGTTCGCCCAGCAACACAGCGGCGGAAAGCAGCCCCACGATCGGCACGAGCAAGCTGAGCGGAGCCACCTTGCTGACCGGGTGCCTGCTGAGCAGGCGGCCCCATAACACATAGCCCAGAGTCGTTGCCGCCAGGGCCAGGTACAACAGCGCACCGATGCCCGCCAGGCTGATGTTTGCCAGGCTGTGCCAAATAAGCTCGGGGCCTTCGAACACCCACGACATAATGAAGAAAGGAATCGGAGGAACCAGGGCCCCCCAAACCACCAGGCTCAGCATGTCGACCTTGCCCACGGTCTTGACGATGATGTTTCCGCAGGCCCAGTTCAACGCCGCGCCCAGCGTCAGGGCGAATCCCAGCAGAGTCACGTTTCCGGCGTAGGCCCCCTGTTCGATCAGGCCCAGGCCTACCGCCGCCACCAGCATGCCCAGCACATGATGAGCCCTTACTTTCTCGCCCAGGAACAAGGCCGCGATCAGTACCGTGAAAAACGCCTGAGACTGCAGCACCAACGAAGCCAGGCCGGCCGACATGCCTACTGTCATGGCGGTGAACAGCAGGGCAAACTGCCCGAAGCTGAGCGTCATGCCAAACATGATCAGCACGCGCCACGACACAGCCGGGCGAGGCACAAAAAAAACGGCCGGTGCAACCAAAAGGAAGCGCAGACCGCCCAGGAGAAAGGGGGGGAGCTCGTCCAGCCCCCATTTGATCACGACAAAGTTGACGCCCCACGCCAAGATGATGGTCAGGGCGGCAACCCAGTCGCGAATCGGCATCACTTGAATGTCGGCATGGCGTTGTCGCTACCGTACATACCACCCGAGCCGTAGTCGCTTTGCATGTTGATCTCGACACTGGCCGGATCAACCGTGCTTGCGCCCGCCTTGTAGTGCATGACCATGCCGGGGAACGTCAGCACAAGGGCCACCATCAACAACTGGATGCAGATGAACGGCACCGACCCCCAATAGATGTCGACGGTTTTTACCTTGCCGATCATCTGACCGGTGACTTTGTCTTTGTAGTCTTCTTTCGGTGCGACCGAGCGCAGGTAGAACAGCGCAAAACCGAAAGGCGGGTGCATGAACGAGGTTTGCATGTTGACCGCCAGCAAGACCCCGAACCAGATCAGGTCAATGCCCATGGTCTCGGCCACCGGCCCCAGCAGCGGAACAATAATAAAGGCCAGCTCGAAGAAATCGAGGAAGAAGGCCATGACAAACACGAACACACTGACGATCAGCAAGAAGCCCAGCTCGCCACCGGGCAACCCGACGAGCAGATGCTCGACCCAAAGGTCGCCGTCCACGCCGCGGAAGGTCAGGGTAAAGATGGTGGAGCCCACCAGAATGAAGATGACGAAGGACGTAAGCTTGATGGTGGTGTCCATGGCCTGTTTGAGCAGGCCCAGCGACAGCCGGCGACGAACCAACGCCATGATGATTGCGCCAACCGCGCCCATGGCCCCGCCTTCGGTGGGGGTGGCAATGCCCAGGAAGATCGTGCCCAGCACCAGGAAAATCAGCACCAGCGGGGGGATCATGGCAAAGGTGACGCGTTCCGCAATCTGCGACAGCAAGCCCAGGCGCAGCACTTTATTAATCACAGCCAGCACAAAGGCGATCACGCCCCAAAGCAGCACACCAATGACAATGGCCTCGTCGATGGGGGCGCCTTCTTCAATGATCCATTCGTCAAGCAGGTACGCACCCACGACTGCAAGCAGCATCAACACCAGCAACGACCGGGTCCCATGGCTGCCGTTGGGCTCGATGAAAACACGCGCGCTGGCGGGAATGGCCGGCGCAGCCTTGGGCTTTACCAGCGACAGAACGATGATGTAGGTAATGTACAAGCCCACAAGAATGAAGCCCGGAACAATGGCGCCCCGATACATGTCGCCGATGGAACGGCCCAGCTGGTCGGCCAGCACGATGAGTACCAGCGAGGGGGGAATGATCTGGGACAAGGTACCCGAGGCCGCAATGACGCCCGACGCCAGCCGCCTGTCGTATCCGTAGCGCAGCATGATGGGCAACGAGATCAGGCCCATGGAAATTACCGAGGCCGACACCACGCCGGTGGTGGCGGCAAGCATGGTGCCCACCACCACAACGGCAATGGCCAGACCGCCGCGCATCGGGCCAAACAGCTGGCCGATGGTTTCAAGCAGCTCTTCGGCCATGCCCGAACGTTCAAGTATCAACCCCATGAAGGTGAAGAACGGAATAGCGAGCAAGGTGTCGTTGGAGATGATGCCGACGATGCGCAACGGCAAGGCCTGGAAAAGCGCCGGAGTGAAAAAGCCCAGTTCAATACCGATCAGGCCGAAGAGCAGGCCGTGCGCCGCCAGTGTAAATGCAACCGGAAACCCCAGCAGCAGAAAAATGATCAGCGTGGCGAACATTATTGGCGCCATATTCGCGATGAGAAATTCCATGATTTAACTGCCCTTCTTGGTATTTGCTTCAGCTTGGATGGCTGCTTGTCTCGCGATCTCCTCGGCCAGCAGCTCTTCGGACGACTTGGTCTGGAGTTTCTGCAGGGGGTTGGGGCACAGGCCCTTCAGGAACCCGATGCATTTGATCAAATGCGAAACGCCCGCCAGCAACAGTAAGCCAAAGCCCACTGGCACCATGAGCTTGACCGGCCAGCGTATGAGCCCACCCGAATTGGATGACATCTCGCCCGTTACGTACGAGTCAACGAACATGGGAATCGCCATCCAGAATATGAATGCGCAAATGGGAAGCAAAAATAACAAGACGCCAAAGATCTCGATCTTGACCTGCGTGCGTTCTGTAAACTTGGTGGCCAGGACGTCGACGCGCACGTGCTCGTTATGCAGCAGTGTGTAGCCGGCCGCCAACAAGAAAATGGCGCCGAACAAATACCACTGAACCTCGAGCCAGGCGTTCGAGCTTATGTGGAAGGCCTTGCGGCTGACGGCGTTGGTCGCGCTAATGACGACCACCACCAGTATCAGCCACGACACCGTTCTGCCGACCACGCGGCTAAGCGCGTCGATCGCGCACGATAAAGCAAGCAAGCTGCGCATGAGTTCCCCTTAATAGCGCACAAAAACATCAGGCGACGGGCCCTCTTGAGGCCCGTGCCTTTCCGGTTGAATCAAACGTCAATCGCTGTGGATCAGTCTCCAGGGCGTGGCCTTGCGCTCGAACCAGGCAAGCAGGCCATACAAGGCCAAACCCATTACTGCCAGAATGAACAGCGCAGCAAACACCCGAACCGTATCGAACGTACCCTGAGCGCTCATGATGATATAGCCCAGACCTCGCTGCGAAGAAACGAATTCGCCCACAATGGCACCCACCAAGGCCAGGGACATGGCGACCTTCATGCCGGCCACAATAGAGGGCAGGGCACAAGGCAGCTTGACCTTGAAGAAGAAATCCCAGGCGGAACCACGCAGCACCTTGCCCAGGTCAGTGATGTCGGTAGGCACCGAACGCAAGCCGTGCACGGTGTCGACAATAATGGCAAACACGGCAATTAAAAACGCGATGGCAATTTTGGGTTCGGCGCCCGTGCCCAGCCAGACGACGAACAACGGGGCCAGGGCGACCTTGGGCACACTGTTGAACCCGATGATCAACGGGTAGACGAAGCGTTCGAATATTCGCGAACTGACCAGACAAACGGCAATGAGCACGCCGCCGATGACCGACAGAACAAATCCTGCAACCGTAGTCCACAAGGTGTACGCCGAATGGCTCAGGTACCACGGAAGGTCGTTCCAGAGCTCGACAAAAATTTGTGACGGCAGCGGCAACATGATGTCGCGCACGTTCAGCAGCCGGCAAAGTATTTCCCAGATGATGAACACCACGATCAGCGACAAGCTTCCCGCGGTGCCCATGCCCATATTATTGAGAGCCGCTTTCATGCGCCCTCCTTGATCATGCCCATGTCTTCGAACAAGCCGCGAATGTGGGCGGTGTAACGGCCAAACTCGGGGGTTTCACGCACCGACAGCGGTCGGGGCCGTGGCAGGTCGATGTTGATGGTCTCGATCAGGCGACCCGGACGCGGCGAAAACACCATGACAACGTCGCCCAAGTAAACGGCTTCAGAAATACCATGCGTAACGAACAGCACCGTGTTCTTGGTTTCCATCCAGATGCGCTGCAGCTCGACGTTCATCTGGTCGCGGGTAAAGGCATCAAGCGCGCCAAAGGGTTCGTCCATGAGCAACAGGCTGGGGTCGTCGACCAGCGCACGGCAAATAGCCGCGCGCTGGCGCATGCCGCCTGAAAGCTCGCGCGGGTAGCTTTGGCTGAAATCGCCAAGCCCGACCAGATCAAGCAGATGGTCGACTTTTTTAGTGTAGTCAGCCGCACGCTTCTTGGCGAACTCGACCGGCAACAGAATATTCTTGCGAATATTGCGCCACTCGAGCAAGGCATCGCGCTGAAACACCATGCCGATGCCATCGGGTGGGCCGTTAACTGCGGCCCCATTGACCAGAAGCTCGCCGCCCGTGATGTTCTCGAGCCCGGCCACGCAACGCAAAAATGTGCTTTTGCCACAGCCACTGGGCCCCAAAATGCTTACAAAGCGCCCCGCCGGTATGTCGGCGCTGACTCCGGACAGTGCCTGGACGCCGCGAGCGCCCGGATACTGTTTGGAGACATTGGACGCATGAACTGCCGCTACGCTCATTTGGCCACCACGTTGTCGTACCGCTCGGGGTGAACCAGGTCGGTGACGTAAAAATCGGTGGCCGAGAGTTTGTCGCTGATGACATCGACGGAACGCATGGTTTTAACCGCTTCTTCCCAATCGGCGGCTACGGGTATACCGATGCGATCACCTTTGGCAGGTTTGCCAAAGTATTCGTACAAGGCGTCGATCTGGCTGCGCAAAATCTTGGCATCCAGACGCGCTTGCGGACGCTCGGCCATAATGGCCTGCACTGCTTCGTCTTGGTGGCCGTCGTAAATGTATTGCCAGGCACGCGCCGTTACGCTGGCAAAGCGCGAGATCTGGTCACCCTTGGCCTTGAGCTTTTCTTCGCTGGCAAAAATGCCGAAGCTGGGCATGTTCAGGCCATAGTCGGCAAAGGGAATGGCGCGAGAAGGCCGACGATCGGAGACAAACGCAATCACAAACGGAATCGTCGACACGACGGCATCGGCGCGATTCACGGCATAGGTGGTGACCTTGCCGGCGGCCTCAACGTTCAGCAGCTCAAGATCGCGACGTGTAATGCCGCCCTCGGCCAGGAAGGAATCGATGAAAGGAGCTTCAAGCGAGCCGGCGGTGTAAACAAGCTTCTTGCCTTTAAGGTCGGCAGGGCCCTTGATGTCGGATTCGGTAGGCACCAGAACGCCAATGTCGCTCTTGCGTGCGAACGGCGCAACAGCCTTCACGGGCAAGCCTTTGTCGCGTGCGATCATCATCGACGCGAGGCCTGCGTGACCCACGTCGAAACTGTCGCCCGACCCGACAATCTGCACCGTCGTAACAGAGCCGTTGCCGTCTTCAAGGCGGACATCCAGGCCTGCCTGTTCGTACCAGCCTTTATTCTTGGCCAGGTGGAACCCGGCGTGCACGCCCCATGGTGTCCAGTCAAGGCGAACAGCAAGCGGCTCCAGTTTTTGCTGGGCCACGGCCGAAGCAGCCATGGTGAGTGCAATGAGGCCCAGGCCGCCCTTCAGAAGGGTTTTGCCGAAAAATTTCTTCATCTTTGCTCCGTGTTTTTTATAAGGCGTTACGTGATATTGACCAACTTCAGACCTTGGCACCGAACAGGCGCCGAATGCGGTCCCAAAGAACACTCATGAACATCTTGAACGGACTGAACTCGGCTTGCCCCATAGGCTCGGCGCCTTCGGGAAGATCAAGCCGTTTGGAGACATTGCGACCAAACTCTGCGATCATGCGGCGGACAAAGTCTTGCACCAGGCCCGAACGCGAAAACTGCGCCAACGGCCCTTGCAAGGAGTAAAGCAGGTCGACTTCGACACGCGACGCCTGGTCGGAAACCGCCACGACACGATAGCTGACGTCGCCTTTGGCGCGCGACTGGCTGAGGGTGTCTTGTCCGGCGCCACGCAGCACGGCCGACATGGCGGCTTCATCGCGCTCGAGATTGGCCGCGCCCTTGAAGGCTGCGGCCATGGGGCCGAACTTGATGGCTATTTTGCCCTTGACCTCGTCACCGACTTGCTCTTCGATGACGGCGCCCGGCAGGCAGCCGGCCACTGCAGGCAGGTCGGACATGAACTCCCAGACCCGGGCGGCCGGGAACGGGACGTCGAAACCACCCTGGATGCTGGAGCCCTTGCCGGTTTTGTCGGCGGCAGCCGCAGCCGGGGCCGCCGGTGCTGCGTCGGCCGAAGCCGTAGCTGAAGCGGCAGGTTTGGCGGCAGGCCGCTGAACTGCCTTGAAGCCGGCGAAGTCTTGAGCCTGGGGCTGCTCGGGCAACGCTGCCTTGCCTTGGGCCGCCGCGCTGCGCAGCGCCTCGACCTCGTCATCGGGATGTTCGCGCAGGTCGGTCAATACTGACAGAACCGCCGCAGTAATGCCCTGATAGCCCGTGCAACGGCAGATGTTTCCGGAAAGCTCGATTCGAACGCGTTGTTCGTCGGCTTCAGGCAGACGCAGGACGATGTCGCGCGAAGTGGCCAGCATGCCCGGCGTACAGAAGCCGCACTGCAAGGCGTGCTTGGCATGAAAGGCCTCGCGCAGACGTTTCATGATGGGATCGTTGTCGTACCCTTCGATGGTGGTGACCTGCTTGCCTTCACATGCGACCGCAAAGGTAATGCAGGAACGGACCGGCTTGCCGTCGACCAGTACGGTACAAGCACCGCACACACCGTGCTCGCAACTAAGGTTGGTGCCGGTAAGACGCACTTCTTCGCGCAGGAAATCGCCCAGATGGGTACGAGGGGGAACGTCGCCCTTGACCTTGCGCCCGTTTACTTCCATTGATAATTCAGACATATGAAACCCTTTATGCACCTAGCGCCTGACGCAAGCAGCGCTCGACTACGGTGACACACAAACCACGATCCACTTCGGACTTTTCAGGCGTAATGGTTTTGACTGCGGCGTAGATGGCGTCGCGATCGATGGCCGCCGCGCCCTGTTCGGCGACGCGGGCGCCAAGTTCGTCGAGCAACTGGGGCGCGCCGTCGAGGGCGCCCACCGCAATGCGGGCCACCTGGGCCGAAGGATCGAAAAAGGCGGCACAGCTGGCTTCAGCGAACTCGCCGGTTTTTTTGCAAAACTTGTAATAGCCCCAGCGTGCGCCCGGGTTCTTTTTAGGCACGTGCAGCGCGGCGATGAGTTCGTCTGCGCCCAGTTCGGTGGTGTACGCGCCGATCATGAACTCGGGCATGTCGACCATGCGGGTGCCGTTGGGGCCGACGATTTCGACGGTCGCGCCCAGCGCGGCTGCTGCCAGGACCCAGTCGGCGGCCGGGTCGGCATGGGCCAGACTGCCGCCGACCGTACCGCGATTGCGGACGGCGCGATAGGCGATGCGCTCGGCGACGCCTTGCATCATGTGGCCGGCCAACAGCGGGAACACCCCGTCTTCAATTTCGGCGTGCGTCACCGACGCGCCGACGCGGATGCGGCCGGCGGCTTCGGTGACAGTGCGTAGTTCTTCGAGGCCCGAGACGTCGACCACCTTGGCCGGGCGCGCCAGACGCAGGTTCAACATGGGCCCCAATGACTGGCTGCCCCCCATGGCCTTGACCACGACACTGTCGTCGCCCAGAAGACCCAGTGCGTCAGTGACGCTGCTTGCGCGTTTGTAATCGAATTTAGCTGCTTTCATCTGCTTATCCTGCCGTACCTGTCGACGAGCCCTCGCCCGTATGCCGTGCCGCTTCTATGGCTGTAAGGAGACGGTGCGGTGTAAGCGGGGTTTGGGTCATTTCGACGCCCAGGCCCCGCAACGCATTGTTGACCGCGCCGAACAGAACTGCCGGTGGGGCAATGCCACCGCCCTCGCCCACACCCTTGGCGCCGAATTCGGTATGGGGCGAGGGTGTCTCGAAGTGATCGAAGCGGATGTTGGGCACTTCGGTGGGGCCGGGCATGACATAGTCGGCCAGCGTGGACGCCAGAGGCTGCCCGAACTCGTCGTAGGGTGTTTCTTCGTAGAAAGCCGTACCAATGCCCTGGGCGATACCGCCGATGCACTGGCCTTCGACGATCAGGGGGTTGACCATGACGCCGCAGTCTTCAACCACCACGTAGTCGAGGATTTCGATCTGGCCGGTTTGAGGGTCGACCGCCACCACGGCGGCCTGGCTGCAATACGTAAACGCGCCGGTGTCGACCTTGGTCTTGTAGCCGACGCTGATCTCGAGCCCGCCCGTGTGAACGTCTTTAGGCAGTAAGTGCGGCTTCAAATACCAGGCCTCTGCAATGTCGGCAATGGACACACTGGACTGGCCATGGTGGAAGCGCCCCTCGCGGAACTCGAGCGAAGCGGCATCGTCGGCCTTGAGCAGATGGGCGGCGATAATGCGCATGCGGGGGAGCAACTGCTTGCAACCGGACGCCACCGCCCCGCCCGACATGACAAGCGAGCGCGAGGCATAAGTGCCGCTGGAATACGGGGTACGGTCGGTGTCGCCGTGCACCAGCTTGATACGGGAAAACTCGATGCCCAATACATCGTGGGCG
>NZ_DATJBQ010000126.1:0-41981 GCF_035515275.1 Pusillimonas sp. | reverse complement strand
AGCTGCACGTGGCGTGGCGCGAACTGCTTGACCGCCGCTTGCGCACCACGAATCTATCAGTGGGCGTGCTTGACATCGACGTACTGAGCGATGCCGAGAAACAGCCCGATACCGAGCCCTTCGGTTTTCCGGCCATACCGTTTCGGGTGGCGCTAGATCGTTTCTACCTGGGCAAGCTCAATGTCAAACTCGACGGCGAGCCGCTACTGCTCGATGTACGCGATCTGCAGGCTTCGCTGGCCGTTACCGAAAGCAATGCCCAACTGGTGTTTCAGAACCTGAACCTGGGCCGTGACGGCATCGAGGCCGATATCCAGGGCGAGTGGCGCCTGCTGGAACTGGCAGACCCGTGGCCCTTGTCATTGCAGATAAAAACCAGTGCCCATAGCGATGAACCCAATTCGCCCCTGTGCCTGCGTCATTTCGTGCCCGAGCTGCCCGCCGAAAATCCATTGACGGATCTGGCGGGCATCAGCTCGGCCTGCGCTCTTGACCTGCAAATCAACGCTACCGGCAATCTGAATGAACTGGCGCTGGACCTGACCGGTCAGGGCCAGGATCTTCAGCTTGATCTTGAGGCAAGCCTGGCGCCCCGCGCAGGTTTTCCCTTGAAGCAGGGCAACCTGAATTTGCGGCTCGCCGACGGCTCGTCGCTGGCGGGCGAGGTGGCCTGGGACCTGGTCGAACGCGAGGGTGTCACTCATGATCAGGTTGCGGGCTGGCTTCGCGCCGACAAGCTCAATTTTCGTTTGTTGGCAGGTAATGAGGTGCCCCCGGGCGCCCTGACCGCCCAGCTCGATTTCAATGCCCAGTTGCTTGATCATCGCCGGCCGTTGTCGGCAAACTTGAATCTTCAGGTGGATCCGGCCTCGCGGTGGAACGGCCAGGAATTATCGGGTGCCGTACGAGCAAGGCTGGTCAATGTGGCGCCCTTGGCGCAACGCAGCCAGGAGCTGGCCAAGGGTACCTTGTGGCAGCACTTGCAACTGCCCGAGTTTGACATGGACCTGGCTTTAGGCGGGCACAAGCTTGTCGGTAAAGGGTCGCTTGGCACGCCGGGCAGTCGCGTCGATCTTGATCTGGCGGTGTCCCGCCTGGCTGACGCCTGGCCGGGCTTGCCCGGCGGTGCGCACTTAAACGGATGGCTGGGCGGCTCGCTGCACGAACACGCGCTAGACCTGAAAGCGGAATATACGCCTGATGATTCTCAGGCTGATAAATTGGGCAGTGCGCCAATCAACGCTCAAGTGGCCATGCAGGGCGGCTGGGGTGTGCTGCAGACTGAAACCGGTGCAGAGGGTTGGCGTGGAGCCGTGTCGATGCTGCATGCATCCCACGCAGGGTTTGGGGTAAATTCGCTCACCCCCATTCAATTGGTCTTTGCACCGCAAGCGGTGGCCCCTGACTGGCAATGGGGGGTGGGCGAAACCTCGTTGTCGCTCACGCTGCCCTCGGGCAGCGAGGCGGTGGTTCACCATCAGCGCTCCAGCGCCGGCCACGGGCGATGGGAAACGCGAGGCGACATTGGCCGGCTGGTGGTGTCCAAACCTATTGTTCAAGAGCTGCAGGCGCTGGTTCCCAGCGGCGCTTCCGACCCCGATCGCGGCCGGATCATCATGGCCGGCGACGACAAATACTCTACGGTTGAAATCGTGTTCGAGGCGGCATGGGACTTCAAGTTTTCAGGTGCGCTGGCCGGGTCGCTCGATTTGCGTCGTCTGTCGGGCGACTTCATCGTGCCGGCCGAGCCGGAGTTTCCGCTGGGCTTGCGTAATCTTGACGTGCACCTTACCGCCACCCCCACCGGCGGGGCGAGCAGCCGCCTGTTGGCCGAGCTTAACGTCTCGACCGAGAAAATGGGCCGGATCGATGCCGAACTGGGCGCTGTGTTGAGCAGCTCGCCCGAGGGCGGCTTTGAGCTGGCTGCAACGCCCCGCACGTTTGAGGTGGATGCGGACATCAACGATTTGAGCTGGGCCAGTATGTTTGTGGGTGACGCCATGGATGTGGGCGGTGTCCTTGCCGCCCAATTGCGGGGTAGCGCACGGGCCGACGGTACCTGGTCCACACAGGGAACGGTCACCGGTCGCGAGATCCGGGTGGTTCGTATCGATGACGGCGTACGCTTGCTTGACGGCGAACTGTCGGCCCGGCTAGACGGTGACCGTGTCATTTTAGAGAGCCTGCGGTTTCCGGCCAGGCTGCGCGTTACCCCGGACGAATGGCGAACCGCCGAGTGGGTGTCCACCAACCCCGACGCCAAGGACGGCAGCCTGACCTTAAGCGGAAGTTGGAAATTAAGTGAATCGGTGGGCGAAATAGACATCGATCTGTACCGATACCCGATTTTGCAGCGTTCAGACCGTTACGCCATGGTTACCGGCCGGTTGCGGGTTGATGCGCCGCTGCCTTCGTTCTCGCTTTCGGGTCAGCTTACCGCCGATGCGGGTTGGGTTGACCTGGACATGCTGAGCAGCGTACCGACGCTGGACAGCGATGTGGTGGTCGTACGTTCGGGAGTCGCACCCAAGGCAAGCGCCCCCATGGATATTGCCCTTGATCTTACGGTCGATCTGGGGCCACGGTTTTACATTACCGGTTACGGCGTCAACTCGGGCCTGGTGGGGCAAATGCGCCTGTTGATGCGCGAGGGCAAGCTGACGGCCGAAGGCGCGTTGCGCACGCGAGGCGGCTCCATTGATGTTTACGGCCAGCACCTGCAACTGCGGCGCGGCTCCATCACGTTCCAGGGCGACGTCAGCAACCCGGTGCTTAATATCGAGGCATTACGCACCGGCGTCGCCGTCGAGGCGGGTGTAAGGGTCGCCGGCACGGCCAAGCGGCCGCGCATTGATCTGGTTTCGTACCCCGAGGTCAGCGAGGTGCAAAAGCTTTCGTGGTTACTGCTGGGGCGCGGGCCTGACGACTCAGGCGGTGATGCCGCGTTGCTGTTTTCGGTGGGTACGTCGTTCCTGGGCAAGGGCGAGCCGTTTTATCGCAGGTTCGGCATCGATGATCTCAACATGCGCTCGGGCGAGCTGGGCACCACCGGCAGCATCTTGCCCGTGGAAAGCGTGGTGCGCGGACTGGATAGCGGCACCAGCAACATCGAGAACCAGTTTGTGGTGGCCAGCCGCCGCATTACGGATGGTGTTACCGCCAGTATCGAGCAGGCCCTGTCGGACAGCGGTACGGTCGGTCGCCTTAGCTACCAATTGGCGCGGGGCCTGTCGGCACAGCTGAGTGTGGGCACCGTTAACGGAATTGCCCTCATCTACCGCACGTTTTTCCGTGATTAGTTGTTTTGTGGCCCCAGTACGCCCCTCTGTCGTGGGTAAGGGATAAAATAGGCGCCCTCGTTACAAGGGAAAACGCAATGAGCATAATGAGTGATCGCTGGATTCGGGAAACCGCCTTGCAGCACGGCATGATCGAGCCATTTGAACCCGGTCAGGTGCGTCAGGCCGCAGACGGCTCGCGCATCGTCAGTTACGGAACCAGCAGCTACGGCTATGATGTACGGTGTGCCGATGAGTTCAAGATCTTCACCAACATCAATTCCAGCATCGTCGACCCCAAGGCCTTCGACGAAAAGTCATTTGTCGACTTCAAGGGCAATGTGTGCATTATTCCGCCCAACTCGTTCGCGCTGGCTCGTACGGTCGAGTACTTTCGTATCCCGCGCAGCGTACTTACCATTTGCCTGGGTAAAAGCACTTATGCGCGTTGCGGAATCATTGTCAATGTCACGCCGCTTGAGCCCGAATGGGAAGGTCACGTGACGCTTGAGTTTTCAAACACCACACCCTTGCCCGCCAAAATTTATGCCGGCGAGGGGTGTGCGCAGATGCTGTTCTTCGAAGGCAACGAGGTGTGCGAAACCTCGTATCGTGATCGCGGCGGCAAGTATCAGGGGCAGCAAGGCGTTACCTTGCCTCGCACCTAGTTTTTAGCATTTATTGGCCCCAGGGAGTCATCGTATGAAATTCCGTTTTCCCATCGTCATCATCGATGAAGACTACCGTTCCGAAAACGCATCGGGGCTGGGTATTCGGGCGCTGGCAGAGGCGATCCAGGCCGAGGGCGTCGAAGTGCTGGGCGTTACCAGCTACGGCGACCTAAGCTCGTTTGCGCAACAGCAAAGCCGCGCCAGTGCCTTTATCTTGTCGATCGACGACGAAGAGTTCGACGTCGATTCCCCCGAAGACGTGGCCAATGCCATCAAGAACCTGCGCTCGTTCATCGGCGAGCTGCGGTTTCGCAACGAAGACATTCCCATTTATCTGTACGGCGAAACGCGCACCTCGCAGCATATTCCCAACGATATTCTTCGCGAGCTGCACGGCTTCATTCACATGTTTGAAGACACGCCCGAGTTCGTGGCGCGGCATATTATCCGCGAGGCACGCGCCTACCTCGACGGCCTGCCGCCGCCGTTCTTTCGCGAGCTGGTCAAGTATGCGTCCGACGGTTCCTATTCGTGGCATTGCCCGGGGCACTCGGGCGGTGTTGCGTTTCTGAAAAGCCCGGTGGGCCAGATGTTTCACCAATTTTTTGGCGAGAACATGCTGCGCGCCGACGTATGCAATGCGGTAGACGAGCTGGGCCAGCTGCTGGACCATACCGGCCCCGTGGCCGAGTCCGAGCTCAATGCCGCGCGAATCTTTAACGCCGACCACTGTTTTTTCGTGACCAATGGCACGTCAACCTCGAACAAGATTGTTTGGCATGCCAACGTGGCGATGGACGATGTGGTGGTGGTTGACCGCAACTGCCATAAATCGATATTGCACGCCATCACCATGACAGGCGCGATTCCGGTGTTTTTGCGGCCGACACGTAACCATCTTGGCATTATCGGCCCCATTCCGCTCGCAGAGTTCGAGCCCGAGAGCATTCGCCAGAAAATCGAAGCCCACCCCTTTGCCGACCGCATCAAGAACAAAAAGCCGCGCATTCTTACCATTACGCAAAGCACTTACGACGGGGTCAGCTACAACGTCGAAATGATCAAAGAAAAGCTCGGCTCCGAAATCGACACCCTGCATTTCGACGAAGCGTGGATACCGCATGCCGCGTTTCACGAGTACTACAAAGACATGCACGCCATTGGCAAGAACCGTCCGCGCAGCAAGGACGCCATGGTGTTTGCCACCCATTCAACGCACAAGCTGTTGGCGGGTTTGTCGCAGGCATCGCAAATTACGGTGCAAGACTCTGAAACCCGCAAGCTCGATCGCAACGTGTTCAACGAGGCGTACCTCATGCACACGTCAACCTCGCCTCAGTACGCCATTATTGCGTCCTGCGACGTGGCGGCCGCCATGATGGAGCCGCCCGGGGGTACCGCCCTGGTCGAAGAAAGCATCAGCGAAGCGCTGGATTTTCGCCGCGCCATGCGTAAGGTGGAATCCGAGTTTGGCAAGAACGATTGGTGGTTCAAGGTGTGGGGGCCCAAAAAGCTGGTTGCCGAGGGCATCGGCCATCGCGACGACTGGATGCTTGAAACCGATGCCGAATGGCACGGTTTTGGTGCTTTGGCGCCGGGCTTCAATATGCTCGACCCCATCAAGGCCACGGTGGTTACGCCCGGCCTTGATATCTCGGGCACCTTCGCCGAAACCGGCATACCAGCGGCGCTGGTCTCTAAATATCTGGCCGAGCATGGCGTGGTCATCGAAAAGACCGGCCTGTATTCGTTCTTCATCATGTTTACCATTGGCATTACCAAAGGCCGCTGGAACACGCTGCTAACCGCGCTGCAGCAGTTCAAGGACGACTACGACCGCAACCATCCCATGTGGCGCATCTTGCCCGATTTCTGCAAAGAGCATCCGCGTTATGAGCGCATGGGCTTGCGCGACCTTTGTCAGCAAATCCACGAAGCCTATCGTGCTCACGATGTGGCGCGGCTGACCACCGAAATGTACCTTTCAGACATGGTGCCGGCGCTCAAGCCTTCAGATGCCTACGCCAAGATGGCCCACCGCGAAGTCGAGCGCGTATCCATTGACGAGCTCGAAGGCCGGGTGACCGGCGTGTTGCTTACGCCGTACCCACCGGGCATTCCTTTGCTTATTCCGGGCGAGCGGTTCAACACGCGCATCGTGCATTACTTGCAGTTTGTTCGCGAATTCAATAAACGGTTTCCGGGTTTCGAAACCTATGTGCACGGTCTGGCCGAAGACATCGGACCCGATTCACAGCCGCGTTACTACGTCGACTGCATACGCGAAGAAGATTGAGCATGTTTGACGTTGCCGTCATCGGAGCCGGCGCAGCCGGCATGATGGCGGCTGCCGTGGCGGGCCAGCGCGGCTTGCGCGTGGTGCTGGTGGACCATGCCGAGCGCCTGGCCGAGAAGATCCGCATCTCGGGCGGAGGGCGCTGCAACTTTACCAATATTGGCACTACGCCGGCCCAGTTCATTTCTCAGAACCCCAATTTTTGCCGATCAGCCCTGGCAGCCTACACGCCGCGTCATTTCATTGACATGGTCGAGCGCCATGGCATTGCCTGGCACGAGAAGCATCGGGGGCAGTTGTTTTGCAACGACTCTAGTGAGTCGATCATTCAGATGCTCAAGCGCGAATGCGACACAGGCCGCGTAAGTTGGCGCATGCCGTGCCCAGTGCAGGCCATTGTGCATGAGGCCGGGGCGTTTTCCATCAAGACCCACGGCGAGCCGATACAAGCCAGGCAAGTGGTCATTGCCACCGGCGGCATGGCTATTCCACAGTTGGGCGCCACCGACTTTGCCTTGAAAATCGCGCGCCAGTTCGGCTTGAAAGTAGTCGAGCCGCGTCCGGCGTTGGTGCCGCTGACATTCGACGCCGAGCACTGGAAACCGTTTGCCGCGCTAAGCGGCGTTTCGCTGGAGGTGGATGTGCGATGTGGTCAGGGCAAGGGCAAGGCGCGTTTTGTTGAAGACTTGCTTTTTACCCATCGCGGCCTGTCGGGACCCGCGATCTTGCAGGTTTCCAGCTATTGGAATCCGGGCGAAGCCATACACATAAACCTGGCGCCCGACCAGGATCTGGAGCAGGTACTGCTTGCGGCCAAACCGGGCAATCGTCAGCAGCTCGACAATACGCTTTCTGCCATCTGGCCCAAGCGGCTGGCCGAGCAGTGGTTGGCCGCCATGCCCGAAGCGCCCGCAGCCATGCGCATGGCTGATGTGCCCGACAAGGTCTTGCGCCTCCTGGCCGCCCGCATTCATGGTTGGTCATTGCGCCCTACCGGTACGGCGGGTTATCGCAAGGCTGAAGTGATGCGGGGTGGGGTGGATACTCGCGGCCTCGATCAAAAAACCATGCAGGCCAAGGCCGTGCCGGGCCTGTATTTTGTGGGCGAGGCGGTCGACGTTACGGGCTGGCTGGGCGGCTACAATTTTCAGTGGGCCTGGGCGTCGGGCGTGGCGTGTGGGCGGGCGGTGCAGGGCACTTAGGCAGCAACACTAGTGTCCAGCCGACCTGCCCGCTCTGGTTTGCAAGGTCGATTCACGTTATGCTGGCGCTCTGAACAATCAGCAATATAAAGAGGGTCAAATGAGTCAGCCAGACGATCGCAAATACACGCCGTCTCACGAATGGGTCAAAGCCGAGGGCGATGTCTTTTTGGTGGGTATTACCGACAATGCGCAAGATCAGCTGGGCGACCTGGTGTTTGTCGGCGACTTTACCGTGGGTGCGCACCTGCAGGCGGGTGAAACCGCAGGCGTGGTTGAATCGGTCAAGGCGGCGTCCGATATTTACGCCCCGGTCGCCGGCGAAATTACCGCCTTCAACGAAGAGCTGGACAGCCAGCCCGAGCTGATCAACGAAAAGCCCTTCGACGCCTGGATATTCAAGATCCGCCCGACCAACCCTACCGACGTCGAGGCCTTGCTTGACGGCCCTGCTTACCAAGACCTGGTCGACGCCGACTAAGCAAACAGTTGCTCGCACACGGCCTCCTGTTTTGCGGGAAGCCGTTTTTATTGCTTAATGCACCTGGCGAAGTGCAGCGGCCAAAGTGTTGAACAGATGGTCGATCTGTTCATGGTCAATGATAAGCGGCGGAGACACCGCGAGCGTGTCGCCCGTGTAGCGCAGCAATACCCCATTGTCGTAGCAGGCCTGGAATACTTCGGCCGCGCGAGCCCCCGGGGCTGATTCGCGGGCTTGCAGTTCGATTCCGGCCACCAGCCCCAGGTTGCGTATGTCCTGCACATGGGGGGCGCCTTGCAGACGATGCGCCGCCTCTTCGAAATACGGGGCCAGTTGCGCCGCGCGATCGAACAGCTGTTCGCGTTGGTAGATGCCAAGCGTTGCGCGAACTGCGGCCGCAGCCAGTGGATGGCCCGAATACGTATAGCCATGAAACAGCTCGATGCCTTCAGGCGCCCGAGCAGTAATACTGTCGTATATATTGCGATGCACGGCCACTGCGCCACAGGGCACGGCGGCATTGCTGATGCCTTTGGCAAGTGTCAGCAAGTCGGGCGTCACGCCGAACAGTTCGCTCGCGGTGGCGGCGCCCAGCCGCCCGAACGCTGTAATCACCTCGTCGAAAACAAGCAAGATGCCATGCCGTTCGGTAATGGCGCGCAATGTTTCAAGGTAACCCTTGGGCGGCACCAGCACGCCGGCCGAGCCGGCCAGAGGCTCGACAATGACCGCCGCAATCGTCGACGCATCGTGCAATGCGACCAGGCGCTCGAGCTCGTCGGCCAAATGTGCTCCCCATTCGGGCTGGCCACGAGAAAACGCGTTGTGCGCAAGGCTATGTGTATGAGGCAGATGGTCGACGGCAGGAAGCAGGGCGCCGGAATACGCCTTGCGGTTGGCAGTAATGCCCCCCACTGAAATGCCGCCGAAGCCCACGCCGTGGTAGCCGCGCTCGCGGCCGATGAACCGTGTGCGCTGGCCCTGGCCCTGGCTGCGGTGATAAGCCAGGGCGATCTTCAGGGCTGTGTCTACCGACTCAGACCCCGAGTTGGTGAAGAAGATGCGGTCCAGTTGCGGCGGCATGATGCGGGCGACGGCAGTGGCGGCCTCGAAGGCTTCGGGGTGCCCCATCTGGAAGCCGGGGGCATAGTCCAGCGTACCCGCTTGGCGGGCGATGGCCTGGGTAATCTCCGGGCGCGCGTGCCCGGCGTTTACGCACCACAAGCCCGAGGTGCCATCCAGTATCTTGCGCCCGTTCACATCGGTGTAATGCATGCCTTGCGCGCTGCTTAGCAAGCGGGGGCTTTGCTTGAACTGCCGATTTGCAGTAAACGGCATCCACAGATGCGACAGGTCGGGGCGCGCGCGCCTGTAGACCACAAAGTCGTACTGGTAGCCGTTTTCTTCGGGCTGAGGCTGGCGCTCGTGCTCTTGCCATTGGTCTGCGGCAAGTTCGGGGAAAAACACATCGCCGTCGATATCGGCATGAATTTCGGTGGCGACGATTTCATCGGCCAGCGGCAAGGCTTCGTGGAAAATTTGCGCGCCGCCAATTACGCATGCGGTCTCTTCGCCTTCGCAGGCGGCCATGGCGGCCGACAAGGAACCGAACACGCGGGCGCCCTCGGCCGAATAATTCGGGTCGCGGCTAATGACGAAATTGGGCCGGCCCGGTAACGGCCGGCCAAGTGATTCCCATGTTTTGCGGCCCATTAATATGGGCTGCCCCATGGTGGTGCGCTTGAAGTGTGCCAGGTCGGCCGGCAAACGCCAGGGAAGGTCATTGTCGCGGCCGATAACCCGGTTTGCAGAGTAGGCGACGACCAACTTCAGGTAGGGATGGGCCATGCAAATGCCTTGTAAAGTCGGACCTCGACCGGGCCATTGATATGGGCTGGAAGCTGTCAAAATGGCCATATCATACTCTCAAGAAGTGGCACGGAAAAGCTCGCTCAGAGGGCATGTCGACTGGTTGAGAAGGACGCCGGCAGTTGTCGGACAGGAGACCTTCGGAGTTGCCTGAGAAGTTGTCGGGGTAAAATGAGACATACTCTAGCGTCGGTTTGCCAGTTATCTCGATTGACACGCAATACGGTACCGGCACTTCAAGCTCCGTGGTGTCAAACCCGGTCAACTCCTGTGCTTCCGCATTACAGAGAAGAGCAAATTACGTGAAACAATATCTCGAATTACTATCGGACATCTTAGAAAATGGGGTTCAAAAGGGCGACCGTACCGGTACCGGTACCACTTCGGTCTTTGGACGTCAGATACGCCATGATCTCTCGAAGGGATTTCCACTCCTTACAACTAAGAAGCTGCATTTTAAAAGTATTGCCAATGAGCTCATATGGTTCCTGAGTGGTAATACTAATATACGCTGGCTGAACGAGAATGGAGTGACTATCTGGAATGAGTGGGCGACCATAGATGGAGAGTTAGGGCCTGTGTATGGAAAGCAATGGACAGCATGGCCGACAAAAGAAGGTGGAACCATCAATCAAATTGACTACGTGGTCGACAAGCTAAGAACCAATCCGGATAGTCGCAGAATCCTGTTTCATGCGTGGAATCCCGAGTACTTACCCGACGAATCCTTAAGTCCGGTCGAAAATGCCCAGCAGGGCAGAATGGCCCTGCCCCCTTGCCATTTGCTGTATCAGTTTTACGTGGCAAACAACAAACTTTCGTCTCAACTGTATATCCGGAGCTCTGACAGCTTCCTCGGCTTGCCGTACAACATAGCCTCTCTTGCGTTGCTGACACACATGCTTGCTCAGCAATGTAATCTCGTTCCCCACGAGATTGTCGTCAGCCTGGGAGACTTGCACGCGTATTCGAACCATTTAGACCAGATTCGGACGCAGCTTTCGCGTGAGGTGAGGGCTTTGCCTGAATTGAAAATAAAGCGCACGCCAGAGTCCATCTATGGATATCAGTTCGACGATTTCGAAATTGTGGGCTACCACCCTCATCCGTCGATTTCCGCGCCGATAGCCGTGTAGGTTGAATTCGTTGCCCGAAGACGCTTGTCATCCCACGGTCATAAAATAATGCAATAATTCAACAACAGTTGAACTATTGAATCAAAGGGGAGATGATGAAAGTCGGTATCAACGGAATGGGTCGTATCGGGCGCTTGGCGCTTCGTTCCGCGATGGGGGGCCGCCGAGCGGCAGAGCGACGATCCCCGGGCCGGTCATCGCCTCGAGGTGGTGGCAGTCAATGAAATCAAGGGTGGTGCCGCTGGTACTGCCCACTTGCTGGCCTTTGACTCTGTTCAGGGCCGTTGGCGTGCAGACATTGCGGCTGAAGATGACCATGCAATACACATCGACAGCACAAGGCTGGCCTTCAGCGCTCACGCCAACCCCGCCGATATTCCCTGGGGTGATTTGGGTGTGGATGTGGTGCTGGAATGCACCGGCAAGTTCCTGACTCCCGAGACGATACAAGGCCACCTCGACCAAGGCGCCAAACGCGTCATCGTGGCAGCACCGGTCAAGACTGGCGGTGTGCTTAATATCGTGGTGGGTATCAACGAACAGCTCTATGACCCCACCAGGGATCGCATCGTGACAGCAGCAAGCTGCACCACCAATTGTCTGGCCCCGGTGGTCAAGGTCGTGCATGAGGCCCTAGGCATCAGACACGGTCAGATTACCACCATCCACGACCCCACCAACACCAACCTGGTGGTGGACGCCCCGCATAAAGACTTGCGCCGTGCCCGCAGCGCGATGTTGAGTCTTGCGCCAACCACGACAGGCAGTGCCACCGCCATTGCGCTTATCTACCCGGAACTCAAGGGCAAGTTGAATGGCCATGCCGTTCGCGCTCCGGTGTTGAATGCTTCGCTGACCGACTGTGTATTTGAACTGCAGCGCCCCACCACTGCCGAGGAAGTGAACGCACTGTTCAAGGCTGCTGCGCAGGGCCCTTTGGCCGGCATATTAGGTTACGAGCAACGCCCTCTGGTTAGCGCTGATTACGCCCGTGACACACGCAGCTCTATCGTTGATGGTCTTTCTACCATGGTGACCGACGGCACAATGCTCAAGGTCTATGCTTGGTACGACAATGAGATGGGCTACGCCTGTCGTATGGTAGACCTGGCCAAGCATTTGGAAGCCCAGGGAATTTAAGGCTGTTGATCATGAAACATGCTACTCGTAACTACGCCATTGTCACGGCGTCGTACTGGGGGTTCACGCTCACCGATGGCGCTCTGCGCATGTTGGTGCTACTGCACTTTTACCAGCTTGGCTATTCTCCATTCACCCTGGCGTTTTTGTTCCTGCTGTATGAAGCCGCGGGTGTGCTGGCCAACCTCGTCGGCGGCTGGCTGGCAACGCGTTATGGCATCACACGCATGCTGACCGTAGGGTTGATGACCCAGATCGTGGGCTTCAGCGTATTGTCCATGCTGGATCCGGGGTGGACAGCCGCCATGTCGGTGGCCTGGGTGGTGGTCGCACAAGGGATTTGTGGCGTGGCCAAGGACTTGACCAAAACCGCCAGCAAATCGGCCATCAAAGTTACGCAAGCGGCCGCCCTAGCGCATCAGGGTGCCGGCGACAGCGGGCAGCTCTTCAAGTGGGTTGCCTGGTTTACAGGCAGCAAAAATGCCATGAAGGGTTTCGGCTTTTTCTTGGGCGGTGTGCTGTTGCAGACGGCGGGTTTTCAGGGCTCGCTGTGGTTAATGGCCGGCTTGTTGGCGATGGCGCTGCTGGCTGTGGTCAGCACTTTGCCAAAGATGATGGGCAAAAGCAAAGCCTCCAAATCTGCCAAAGAACTGTTCGCCAAAAATGCCGGTATCAACTGCTTGGCCGCTGCCCGGGTGGTGCTGTTTGGCGCGCGTGATGTGTGGTTTGTCGTGGGTGTCCCCGTGTTCTTGTACTCAGTAGGTTGGAGTTTCACCATGGTAGGTGGGTTCCTGGCGACCTGGACGATTGGTTATGGATTGGTACAGGCATTGGCCCCGAACATCGTCAAGCGTAGTGTCGATGGTCTAAGTAGCGAGGTACCGGCCGCGCGTCTTTGGTCGGCGCTTTTGGCACTGGTTCCGATGGCTCTGGCTACCGCTGTTGCGTTGGATGCGCCCCATCTGGAATGGGTGGTTGTGGCTGGGTTAGGCGTATTCGGTTTTGCCTTTGCGGTGAACTCCTCTGTTCATTCTTACCTCGTGCTGGCCTACGCGGGTTCCGAGAAAGCCGCCGAAGACGTCGGCTTCTACTACGCAGCTAACGCGCTGGGCCGTTTCTTCGGCACGTTGATGTCAGGACTGCTCTACCAATGGGGTGGGTTGCTGTATGCCCTGTTGGGTTCGGCGGCGATGCTTTTGATATGCTGGGTTTTCACCCTGTATCTACCCGTGAACGTAAACCGGGCTGCTTCGGTGGCATCCTGAGGACTCGAAATGAATGAATCGTCTGTAGTGAAGGCCCTGGGTGCTCTGGCCCAAGAAACCCGCCTCAAATTGTTCCGCCTTTTGGTCGTTGCCGGTGAAGAGGGTCTGAATCCCGGGCAAATGGCTGAGACCCTGGACGTCACGCCTACAGCGCTGTCGTTTCACCTGAAGGAACTCAGTCATGCGGGCCTGGTAAGTACCGAACGAGACGGACGAAACATCATCTACCGGGCTGACTACGGCGCCATGGATACACTCCTTGCTTTTCTGACGAAGGAATGCTGCCAAGGGCGACCTTGTCTTGCCACGACAACGCAAGCGTGCATCGATTGACAGCACCCATAAAACGACACCAATTCACCTTGACCTCAGCGTCCTAATTCAAGACCTCGCTTTTTTCGCCAAACTCCACCGCTAAGGAATTTACATGCCTTCTCGTATCTACAACGTTCTATTTTTGTGCACGGGCAATTCGGCCCGCAGTATCTTGGCCGAAGCGCTCATCAATAAGTTGGGTGGAGGGATGTTTCGTGGTTATAGCGCAGGGAGCCATCCTGCAGGCAAGGTTAATCCGTTCACAATCGACCTGCTGCAGCGCAATAATTTTCCGGTGGATGGGCTGCGCAGTAAAAGTTGGGATGAGTTTGCTCGACCCGATGCGCCGTCGATGGATTTTGTGCTGACGGTGTGCGATCAAGCTGCTGGAGAGGTTTGCCCGATATGGCCCGGCCAACCCATGACAGCACACTGGGGGGTGGAAGACCCCGTGGCAGTGGAAGGCACAGACGAACAAAAACAGAAAGCTTTTTCGTCCGTGTTCATGATCCTGCGCACCCGCGTCGGCTTGCTGGTGAGTCTTCCGATTGAAAAGTTGGATAAGCTGTCGCTGCAAAAAGAGCTGCACAGTATCGCCAAGCAACGTGGCTGAGCTTAGGTCAGTCGCTCAATTGGCCAGGCTGGAAAGGCTCGGCTATGTTCATTTTGATTAGGTCAAGCCGGGGGTAGTGAGTGGGTCTGTTTGAACGATTTTTGACGGTATGGGTTGCGCTTGGGATTGCTGCGGGAGTGGTTCTGGGCCTTTGGCTCCCCGGTCTGTTTGAGGGGGTTGCTGGGCTGGAATATGCGCAGGTCAACCTGGTCGTGGCGGTATTCATCTGGGTGATGATTTACCCGATGATGATTCAGATTGACTGGCATGCCGTCAAAGACGTGGGTAAGCGCCCGCAAGGTCTGCTGCTTACATTGGTTCTGAACTGGCTTATCAAACCGTTCACTATGGCTGGCTTGGGTGTCTTGTTTTTCCAGTATCTGTTCGCGCCCTGGGTGGATCCTCAGTCGGCCAGCGAATATATCGCCGGCATGATATTGCTGGGTGTGGCACCTTGCACCGCGATGGTTTTTGTGTGGAGCCAACTCGTCAAGGGCGATGCCAATTACACCTTGGTTCAAGTATCGGTGAACGACCTTATCATGGTGTTCGCCTTCGCGCCCATCGCCGCTTTCTTGCTGGGCGTGACCGACGTGACCGTACCGTGGGAGACCTTGCTACTGTCCACCGTGCTTTACGTGGTGTTGCCGTTGGCTGCAGGCGTATTGACCCGCCACCAGCTACTGAAGCGCTCGGAGCAGGCTCTGGCGTCATATGTGGCTGCGCTCAAACCCTGGTCGATTGTTGGCTTGATTGCCACCGTGGTGCTGCTGTTTGGCTTTCAGGCCAATACGATTGTGGAGCGACCCGGCATCATCGCGCTGATTGCAGTGCCGTTGGTGTTGCAGACTTACGGCATTTTTATCATTGGCTGGTGGGGTGCCCGATTGCTCAAGCTGCCGCACAATGTTGCTGGTCCGGCTTGCCTGATCGGGACTTCCAACTTCTTTGAGTTGGCTGTCGCCGTTGCTATTTCGTTGTTCGGCCTTAATTCGGGTGCTGCCCTGGCCACGGTGGTGGGCGTGCTGGTTGAGGTGCCGGTGATGTTAACGCTGGTTGCACTCGTTAATGCCTGGGGGCCAAGAAACTCCAAAAGCATCGTTAGCTGAGACGCGATGCCGCACCGGGGTATCGCGTCCTACCTGATGGGCAGCTTCGCGCTCAAGCCTCGATGATTGAAACTGAATGCGTGAGTTCGGCGGTTCTGGCCAGCATGGCCGAGGCCGAGCAGTACTTTTCGTGCGAAAGCTTGACCGCACGCTCGACGGCCGCTTGTGGCAATGCTGTGCCGGTCACTTTAAACGCGAAGTGAATCTTGGTAAAAACCTTGGGGTCGGACTCGGCGCGTTCAGCCTCGAGCTTGACCTGGCAGCCTACTACGGCGTGCCGGCCCCGCTTTAGAATCAGTACCACATCGTAGGCGGCGCATCCGCCCGCGCCGGCCAGCATCATTTCCATGGGGCGCGGCGCCAGGTTGTGGCCGCCTCCCTCGGGCGCGCCGTCCATGGCGGCTACGTGGCCGCTGCCTGTGCGCGCCACGAAAAGCATGCCTTCGGGGCCGCCCCAATCTATCGTGCATTCCATCTGGAGTCTCGTTCGATCGAAGTAAGTCAGGGGTAAATCATAGCTTACACGCAGGATCGGCGATCGGGGCCGACCCTGCGCGGGCCACGGAATTTTTATATCATGTCACGGGTCAAACCTGATTGACGGTGCCGCCGTCAATTTCCTGCTTTCTCTAGAAGGGGGCGCTGTGGCCCAAGATACTGCAACCCAAACCCTGCCCGTTGGGCATTCGCCTGCAACCGCGCTGCGCGGGCTCGACGCCATACTGGCCGAAGCCGGGCGCGCCATGCAAGTTCTTGCGGGCGTGGCACAGGCGGGCCGGCCCAATCCGGCTGGTCGGCAGGCTGCCGAAACCAAGCTTACCGACGCCCAGAGGCGGCACGCCGCAGGCCTGATGCGTGTCAATCACGTCGGTGAAGTCTGCGCGCAAGCGTTGTACCGGGGCCAGGCCGTATTCTGCGACGATCCGGCCACGCGACAACTGTTGCTGCACGCGGCGGCTGAAGAGGTCGACCACTTGGCGTGGTGCCGCGACCGCCTGAACGAACTTCAAAGCCGCCCCAGCTATCTGAACCCATTCTGGTATGCAGGCTCGTTTGCCCTGGGGGTGGCGGCGGGTCGCGCCGGCAAGGCACGCAACTTGGGGTTTATGGCCGAGACAGAGGCCCAGGTTGAACAGCATCTAGACGGCCACCTTACCCAATTGCCTGAATCCGACGACCGCTCCAGACGCATTGTCGAGCAGATGCGCGCCGACGAAATTGATCACCGCACAACGGCACAACGTGAGGGCGCCCAACGCCTGCCATTGCCCATTCGGCTGGGCATGCGCGCCATGTCCAAGGTCATGACCGTCACCGCTTATCGGCTGTAGCAGGGTAGGGTGTGTTGTAGTTTGGTAACGATTTAATCTGCCGGAGTTTTGGTTTTACTTGCCATTCGGGTTTCCCCTAGGTATACTGCAGTTGTGTTGGCAAGAAACCGCGTTTACCGCCAGAACTGCTTTAAATACAACAGCTTCCAAAAGTTTCTTGCACTGCAGCATTTTTTGTTATATAGTTTAGTTATCGGATGCCGAAACGTGATTGTAAGGGCAAACCCTTAAAAAACCGCAATCACCCAGGCTCAAGCACTTAGCTTTCGTAGCCCGGCATGCCAAGGTTGTCTCCTCCACCCTCCTCCTTTGGTGGATTTAGCCCGAGATCTCACGATCTCGGGCTTTTTTTTATCCATCTTCCGCGCCCGGCTCCGTCTTGTATATTCACGATGTCGTCTGCCAGAAAAAGGGCAGCTGACGCTGGTGATTTGCCACAAAGCATGTGCAACCCAAGTACATAAAACACCCGGTCCTGCAATGGGGAGCACTGGTTTCCCTCGATCTTGGTTACATGTTTAGTTGCATATTTTCTTTAGGGTAAGCCCTAGTTGTTACAGATTCGGCTCATAATGGCGGTTATCTGATTCGGGTTTGCGTCTGAAGCGGCGAGCGGTCGAGTTCTTATGCGTGGCCACGCCGTTGTCTTTAGCGGGTCCGGCTTGTTTTCGTTATGGAGTTACCTGTCTGTGCCTCAAACTTGGGACACTTTAACTTGGTTGTATATCTGTATTGTGGCTTTCACGGTCGGTGGGCTGATCGTTGCGTCCGAACGTTGGCATGGCGCCTTCACGGGCGATTCCGACATGTCCAAGCCGCAAGCCTCGCACTCGCGGTCCACGCCGCGTGTTGGGGGGTTGGCCGTGGTGGCGGGCAGTCTGGCAGGTTTGCTGGTGCTTGGCCCCAGCAATATGACCCTGACCTGGCTTTGGCCGGTCTTGTTTATTGCCGCCATGCCGGTTTTTGTGGCCGGGCTGCTCGAAGACATCACCAAAGAGGTCGGGGCCGGCAAACGCCTTATCGCCGCTTTCGTGTCGGCGGCCATTGCATGGTGGCTGCTGGGCGGGATTTCGCGCGTGGGCATCAGTGGAATCGACTGGCTGCTGGCTATTTGGCCCATATCGCTGTTCGTTACGGTTGTCTCCGTAGGCGGTGTCACCCATGCCTTGAATATCGTTGACGGCATGAACGGTCTGGCCGGCATGGTGGCCACATTAATGGCGCTTTCCATCGGTCTGGTGGCCCTGCAGGTGCAGGACATCCCCATTTTTCTGATTGCAGCGGCGCTGGCATCGGCCACGATGGGCTTTCTTGTGTGGAATTTTCCGTTTGGCCGGGTATTTTTAGGCGATGGCGGGGCTTATTTTCTGGGCTTCATGCTTGCTTCTCTGGCGGTGCAACTGGTGGTGCGCAACCCGGCGGTGTCGCCTTTTTACGCACTGGCGGTCGTGTTCTACCCCGTGTTTGAAACCTTGTTTTCGATCTGGCGAAGGCGCTTCAAGCGCGGAACGCCGGTCGATCAGCCCGATGCCCTGCACTTGCATCAACTGGTGTTTCGACGCCTGGTAAGGGTGACCTTCAGCCGCGACAGCCGCCATGCCGTGCCGGCATTGTGCAATGCCATGGCCTCGCCGTATTTGTGGGTGTTGACCTTGATCGGCCTGGTGCCTGCCACCCTCTGGTGGCATGACCCGGTTATTTTGTGCATCAGCATGGCGGTATTTGCCGCGGTCTATATCTGGATCTATACGCGACTGGTGTCCTGGCGCCGCCCAGCATGGCTGCTGCTTCCTTCATTGGGGCGGCACGGCCGCAACAAGCACTAGCCGGGCCGGCGGCTCGCGCTACATGAAACATCGGTTGTCTTTGCTGCGTTGACCAAATTTATATTGTTTCCAGACCTGAAAGTGGGAGATTCGATTTTGCAACTACAAGACGTGAAACTGGCCGTGGTCGGCCTGGGTTATGTGGGGCTACCCTTGGCGGTGGAATTCGGCAAGAAGCGTCCGGTCCTGGGTTTTGATATTAACGCCCAGCGTATTGCTGAACTGAACGAAGGCCGAGACCACACGCTCGAGGTCGAACCCGAAGAGTTGTCGGAAGCGAAGCAGCTTGAGTTTACGCATGAGCCCGAGCTGCTGGCCCGGGCGAATGTCTTTATCGTTACCGTGCCCACGCCTATTGACGAGTATAAGCAGCCTGACCTCACCCCCCTGATACGGGCCAGCGAAACGCTGGGCAAGGTGCTTAAGCGGGGCGACATCGTTATTTACGAATCGACGGTATACCCGGGCGCCACCGAAGAAGAGTGCGTGCCCGTGCTTGAGCGGGTGTCGGGCCTGCGTTTCAACGAAGATTTTTACGCGGGCTACAGCCCCGAGCGCATCAACCCGGGCGACAAGCAGCACCGGGTATCGACCATCAAGAAAGTCACCGCAGGGTCGACGCCTGAAATTGCCGAGCTGATCGACCGGTTATATGGCGAGATCATTACCGCAGGCACCCATAAGGCATCGTCGATCCGCGTGGCCGAGGCAGCCAAGGTGATCGAAAATACCCAGCGCGATGTCAACATTGCCCTGATCAACGAGCTGGCCCTGATATTCAACCGTTTGGGTATCGACACCCAGGCGGTGCTCGAGGCTGCCGGCACTAAATGGAACTTTCTACCGTTTCGCCCGGGCCTGGTCGGGGGGCACTGCATTGGGGTCGACCCTTACTACCTGACGCATAAGGCACAGTCCATTGGCTACCACCCCGAGATCATTCTGGCCGGACGCCGCCTGAACGACGGCATGGGCAGCTATGTGGTTTCGCAACTGATCAAGGCCATGACCAAGCGTCGCCTCCAGGTGCAGGATTCCAAAGTGCTGGTCATGGGCCTTGCCTTCAAGGAAAACTGCCCCGACCTGCGCAATACGCGGGTGGTGGATATTGTGCGCGAGCTGGCCGACTACAACATTCAGGTCGACGTCTACGACCCGTGGGTGGATCCTGCCGAAGCACAGCGCGAGTACGGCATTACCCCGGTCGACAAGCCCGAGCCTGGCACCTACGACGGCATCATTGTGGCCGTGGCGCACAAGCAGTTCACCGACATGGGCGCAAAGGCCATTCGCGCACTGGGCAAGGACCAGCATGTGCTTTACGATCTTAAGTACATCATGTCGGCCGACGAGTCCGACTTGCGCTTGTGATCCAACAGAGAGGTCTTATGAGCAACCGCTATCTTGAAGTTGTTGAGTCGCTGCGAGAAGAGCCCAAGCGCTGGCTGGTAACCGGCTGCGCCGGCTTCATTGGCTCCAATCTGCTCGAAACCCTTTTGGCGCTTGGCCAGAAGGTGGTGGGGCTGGATAATTTCGCCACCGGGCATCAGCGCAACCTGGACGAAGTCGAAAAAACCGTGGGCGCCGACAAATGGGCTAATTTTGCCTTTATCCAAGGCGATATTCGCGACCTGGACACCTGCCGGCGCGCCATGCAAGATGTCGACTACGTGCTGCATCAGGCCGCGTTGGGGTCGGTGCCACGTTCTTTGCAAGACCCCATCACCACCAACGACGTCAATATTTCAGGCTTTCTGAATGTGCTGGTCGCGGCCCGCGATGCGCAGGTGAAGTCGTTTGTTTATGCCGCCTCCAGCTCGACCTATGGCGACCACGAGGCCCTGCCCAAGGTCGAAGACCGCATCGGTCGTCCCTTGTCGCCTTACGCCGTCACCAAGTACGTGAACGAGCTATACGCCGACGTTTTTGCGCGTTCATATGGTTTTGGCAGCATTGGTTTGCGTTACTTCAATGTGTTCGGCAAGCGGCAAGACCCCAATGGCGCATACGCTGCGGTCATTCCCAAGTGGGTGGCCGCCATGATCCGCGGCGAAGAAGTGGTCGTCAACGGCGACGGCGAAACCAGCCGTGATTTCTGCTTTGTCGAAAACGCGGTGCAGGCAAATATTCTGGCGGCCCTGGCCCAGCCCGAGGGCGTCAACCAGGTGTATAACGTTGCGTTCAATGCGCGCACGACCCTGAATGAACTGTTCCAGTATTTGGCGGAAACGCTCGACAGCCAAGGCGTGAAGTACGACAAGCCCCCTGTGTACCGCGATTTCCGCGCCGGCGACGTCCGCCACTCTCAGGCCGACATCAGCAAGGCTAAAGAGCTGCTCGGCTACGAGCCCATGCACAACATCGTTCAGGGGCTTGAAGTGGCCATGCCGTGGTATACCCAGTTCCTGCGCTGACTTGAAGACGTTTTCGCAAAGGCTTTCGGGGCTGCACGCAGACCACCGCCGGATCGCGCGCGGTGCCGCCCGGGTGGCCTTTTTTCTTTTGCTGGGCAAGGCGGCGGGCGCGCTCAAGGAAATGGCGGTGGCGTACCGCTATGGGGTCAGCGACATCGTCGACGCCTACCAGTTCACGCTGACCATGGCCGGATGGCTGCCCGTTACCTTGGTGGGCGCCTTGTCGGTGGTGCTGATTCCAGTGTTGGTGCGATCCAGGCGCGACGAGCGCAAGGCGCGTACGGCGTTTCTGGGCGAGCTGCAGGGCTGGGCCTTGTTGGTGGGCGTGGGGCTGGCCGTATTCAGCTATGTTGCGTGGCCGTATTTGCTGGAAATGGCGGGGCAAGGTTTGGACCCACATACTCAGCGCCTGACCTCGCAACTGATGGTGGCCTTTGCCCCTGCTGCGCTGCTTACCCTGATGACCGGTGTCAGTGCAGCACGGCTACGCGCGCACGAGCGGCATATCAATACCTTGCTCGACAGTGTGCCGGCCGTGGTGATTCTCATTTGGGTCATGCTGGCGGTCACTGTCGACAATGTAGGCCCCTTGTTGTGGGGTACGTTGGTCGGCTACTTTATTCAATCGGTCTGGCTGCTGTGGCTGGCCTCTCGGGCCGATGGCATGTGGGCCCGGCCCAGGCTGGGGTTTACCGCGCACCAATGGCCCGAACTGGTGAAGGCCGCCGGTGTCATGCTGGTGGGCCAGATTGCAATGAGCTTTGTCGGCCCCATCGACCAATACACAGCGGCCAATCTTGGGGCTAACGCCAACTCTACATTGGGGTACGCGGCCAGGCTGCTGTCCTTGGTGCTGGGCATCGGTGCTGCATCAGTGGGCCGTGCGGCGCTTCCCGTGCTGGCCGACGTTCATGGCCGGGGTGATGTGGCGCATGCGCGGGCCGTGGCTTTGAAATGGTCGGTGTGGATGCTGGGGGCGGGGGCGGTGGCGGCGGCAGTGGGCTGGCTGCTGGCTCCGTGGGGCGTGGCCCTGCTGTTCGAGCGCGGCGCCTTTACCGCGCAAGACACTCAGGCCGTGGCCCATGTGTTGCGCTGGGGCTTGCTGCAACTGCCTTTTTACTTTGGCGTCCTGATTCTTGTGCAGTTGCTGGCCAGCCAAAACCGGTACCGCATCATGGCGGCCATTGCGGTGGCCAATTTTGCCATCAAGGCCGTGCTGAACCAGGTGCTGGCGCCCTCCATGGGCACGGCGGGCATCATGCTGGCAACCAGTTGCATGTATGCCTTGTCGTATAGCTGCTATGTATTTGTAGCCTTGCGTTCACCCGGGGCGGTGTCCGCAAGGCGTTGAGTTTGTCATCAGGGTATTAAATTGTCTGGCTCTTCTGTTCGCTCACCTCATTTAATGATTGTCATCCATTCGCTCAGCGGCGGCGGCGCCGAGCGTGTCGCTGCCGATCTGGCCGCTTATTGGGCCGATCGCGGCTACCGTGTGTCGCTGGTCACCCAGGCCGCTGAGTCCTCCGATGTGTACGCGCTAGATTCCAGGGTTCAGCGTTTTGTGTTGGGAACCGTGGGTGAAAGCGGTGGAACCGTGTCGGGCATTGTGGCCAACCTGCGCCGGGTCTGGAAGCTGCGGCGCTTGATTCGGCGCGAGAAGCCCTCGTTGATATTGGGAATGATGACCACCTCGTCGGTGCTGGCGGTGCTGGCCGCCCGGGGCTTGAAGGTTCCGGTGATTGCAACCGAGCATACTCATCCGCCCTCGCAGACCATATCGCCTTTTTGGCAACGCTTGCGCCGCTGGGCGTATCCCAAGGCCTTGCGGGTGGTGGCCCTGACTTCCGGTACAGCTGCCTGGCTGGAAGAACATGTGCCGGGCTCCAGGGTTTGCGTCATTCCCAATGCGGTGCGTTGGCCATTGCCGGAGGCAGAGCCTGTTGTCGCGCCGCCGGCGCGCTATGGTCGTCGACGCTTGCTGGCCGTAGGGCGCCTGCACGAACACAAGGGCTTCGACCTGCTGATTTCGGCATTCGGGCAGTTGGAGGGGTATTTCCCCAATTGGGATCTGGTCATTTTGGGTGAGGGCGAGTGCCGCGAGGCTCTGCAGCAGCAAATCGACGACGCGGGCCTGAGCGCTCGAGTGTCCCTGCCGGGCCGTGTCGGCAATGTCGGGCAATGGTATGCCGAGTCCGATCTTTACGTGCTTAGCTCGCGGGTCGAGGGGCTTTCCAATACATTGCTCGAGTCGATGGCCAGCGGCCTGGCGGCCGTGGCTTTCGATTGCGACACCGGACCACGCGAGATCGTGCGGCATGGCATTGACGGCGCATTGGTTGAACCGGCTGAAGACGTCGAGGCCTTGGCCGCCCACTTGTCAGACTTGATGGCCCACGAGAACAAGCGTCTGTCGTGTGCGCGCCGCGCAACCGATGTGCTCGACCGGTTTTCTACGGCTCGGGTCATGGCGTTGTGGGACGAAGTGCTGCATGCTCGTTAAGCGTTGCATGCCAGGCCGGCGTGTGCAACGCACTTCTTGAATACAAGGCAAACAAAGGCGAAACATGTGTGGAATCTTGGGGGCCTGGGGGCCCATGCCGAACAAACAGGCCGCGATTGCGGAAGGTTGCAAGCGCATGCAGCATCGCGGCCCCGACAGCAGCGGCTATTGGCAGGACACCCCCGCGCAGCTTGCCCTGGGCCATGTAAGGCTGGCCATTGTCGACCTTAGCGAGGCTGGGCATCAGCCCATGCCCAGCCACTGTGGCCGGTACGTGCTGGTGTTGAACGGCGAGATCTACAACCACCTTGAGCTGCGGGCGTCGCTTGAGCAGCAAGGGTGCGTGGCCGCGTGGCGTGGGCATTCCGACACCGAGACCCTGGTCGAAGCCTTTTGCGCGTGGGGTGTGGAAGCCACCCTGCAGAAAATGACCGGCATGTTCGCCTTGGCATTGTGGGATCGCCAGCAGCGCACGCTTTCTCTCGCCCGTGACCGTTTCGGCGAAAAGCCCTTGTACTTGGGCTATGCGGGCGGAACATTCGTTTTCGGATCCGAGCTTAAGGCCATGGCGGGCCTGCCTGGGTTCGATCATGACATCGACCGTCAGGCGCTTACTTTACTGATGCGCCACAACTACATTCCCGCGCCCCTCAGTATTTATCGTGCTGTGCGAAAGCTTACCCCGGGCACGTGGCTGCAGTTGGATGAAGCTGCGCTTGGCGGCCGCAGTGTGCCGTCTGCCCGCGCCTACTGGTCGGCCGAAAAAATTGCGCTCAATGCAATGGATCAGCCGTTGCTGTTCGACACCGATCAACAGGCCGTTAATGCATTCGAGAATGTGGTGGGATCGGCGGTGCAGGGCCAGATGATGGCCGACGTTCCGCTTGGCGCCTTTTTGTCGGGGGGCATCGACTCGTCCACCATCGTGGCATTGATGCAGGCGCGCAGTGCCAACCCCGTCAGTACATTTTCCATTGGCTTTGATGTCCCGGCTTTCAATGAAGCCGAGCATGCAAGGGCAGTTGCGCAGCACCTTGGTACGCAGCATCACGAGCTTTATCTGTCTGCACAAGACGCCCTGAACATGGTGCCTGCGCTGTCTTGCACGTATGACGAGCCATTCGCCGATTCATCGCAGATTCCGACCGCCCTGGTCGCCCGTATGGCAAAACGGGACGTTACCGTGGCCTTGTCGGGCGACGGCGGTGACGAACTTATGGGGGGTTATTCGCGTTACTTTCGGGCCGCTCAATGGTGGGCGCGTCGCGAAAGCATGCCCACACTGTTGCGGGGCCCGATTGCAAAGGGCTCGGGCATGTTGGCAAGGGTGCTGCCCGAAGGGCGATGGAGCGAGCAGGCTGACAAGCTTTCTCAGGCATTGAGCACCGAGCACTCGGGCCTGTTCTACAGGCAGTTTGTGTCGTACTGGAAGCAGCCGGAGCAAGTGGTGATCGGCGGCTCTGAGCCAAGCGGTGCGTTTCATCGTAATTTGACTCTACCGTTTTTTGATCACATGACCCTGCTGGACACCATTACCTATATGCCGGACGACATTCTGGTCAAGGTCGATCGGGCAGCCATGGCGGTCAGCCTTGAAACCCGGGTGCCGTTGCTGGATCACGAGGTTTACGAGTTTGTGCGGCGGCTGCCGCAACGCTATAAATATCGCAACGGCCAAAGCAAGTGGTTGCTGCGCCAGCTTTTATACAAGCATGTGCCGCGGGCCCTGGTCGACCGGCCCAAGAAGGGCTTTGGCGTGCCGCTTGCGGTTTGGCTGCGCGGGCCGCTAAAAGACTGGGGCCACGCTTTGCTGGAGCCTTCCAGGCTGAAGCAGCAGGGCCTGTTCCAGGTTCAGCCCATCCAGCAAAAATGGCAGGAACACCAATCCGGGAGGCGCGACTGGAGCGCCCATTTGTGGGGCGTTCTGATGGCGCAGGCCTGGCTGGACGACACAGCCTCCCAGAGGCAGGCACCGTGAAAATACTGTTTTTGGTCAGCTCGCTGAATACCGGAGGCGCAGAGCGGGTCGCCACGACGCTGGCCAGCGCCTGGGTCGAGCGCGGCGACGACGTTACCCTTGTGTCTACGTACCCCAAGCGGGGCGAATGCTTTTATCCATTGAACCCGGGCGTGAAGCTGGTGTGGATTGCCGATCTTTTGAACGCGGCCGGCAACCCTGTCAGTGTCACTGCGGCAAAGCTGCGTCTGATGCGCAAGCTGATGCGCGACCAACAACCTGACGTCGTCATTTCGTTCCTGACCAATGTGAATGTCATGGCGCTGCTGGCTCATTGGGGCCTGAAGGTGCCTGTCATCGTCTGCGAGCGCACCAACCCCGCTGCAGCGACCAATAGTGGGGCAGTGCTCAAGCTGATGCGGCGTGTCACTTACCCGTGGGCCGACATGGTTACCGTGCAGGCTGATTCCAGCGTCGAGCCGTTTCGACGAATGGTGCCTGGCATCCGTCGGCTCGAAGTCGTACCCAACCCCTTGCCCCCGGCGCTGCTTGAGCGCGAACCACCCTCTGCGAAGACGCAGGGCGGCAAGCAATTGGTGGCCATGGGCCGACTGGTGCCGGCCAAGCAGTTCGATGTATTGATCGAATCGTTCGCGCGCGTTGCAGCTCAACAACCCGACTGGAACCTGACCATATACGGCGACGGCCCCCTTCGCGATGTCTTGCTTTCCAAGGTGGCGGGCTTGGGTCTGCAGTCGCGCATTGCATTGCCGGGTCGCAGCAACACACCCTGGGACGAGCTGTCAAAGGCCGATGCATTCGCCTTGTCGTCGGCGGTCGAGGGCTTTCCCAATGCATTGCTCGAAGCCATGGCATTGGGCCTGTCGTGCATTGCATTCGACTGCCCCAGCGGCCCGGCGGAAATGTCGCGGCAAGGGCGCGATGCGCTGCTGATACCGTTAGGTGATACCGCAGCGTTTACGCAGGGTTTGCTGTGCCTCATGGAAGATGCGGCTTTACGGGCCGAGTTGGGACAACGAGCAGCGGTATCAGTACGAAATCGCTATGCGCTGCCGCGCGTGCTTGAGCGATGGGACGAGATCATGAGGCAGGCGGGCGTGGCCCGTGCTGCCCACTGAAAGGAAACGCATGGCCGACACCACGCCTTTGCATGTTGTTCACATTATTTCGGGCCTCGGGCAAGGCGGGGCTGAAACCGTGCTGCACCGCCTGGTTACCGCGCCGGGGCAATCGACCCGCCACACAGTGGTGTCCATGGGCTCCGCGGGCGTGTTCGGCCCGCGGCTGCAAGAAGCCGGTGTACGGGTAGTGACGCTGGACATGCCGGCGGGCCGCTTGACATGGTCCGGCCTAAAAAGCCTCTATCGTTTTTTGCAAGTCGAAAGGCCCGATGTGGTTCAGACCTGGATGTATCACGCTGATCTGGTCGGAGGCATTGTGGCCCGATGGGCCGGCGTGCGTGCCGTGTCGTGGGGCATTCGCAATTCGGGCGCCAACCTGGAAAAAAGCAGCCGCCTGACCAACGTCATTGCCTGGGTGTGTGCGCGGCTTTCGGGGCTGGTGCCGGCGGGCATTATCGCCTGCGCGCAAGACGCCGCCGGGCGCCACGAAGCACGGGGCTATCGTGCAGACCGTATGCAGGTCATTCCCAATGGCTACGACTTTTCCCGCTGGGTGCCGCAGCCCGGTGTGCGTGATCGCTTGCGTGCCCAATGGGGGCTGGCAGACGGCACTCCGGTCATTGGCAGCGTTGCACGGTGGAATCCACTTAAGGACCACGCCAACCTGTTGGAAGCCTTGGCGTTGTGCCTGCGGGTTCAGCCTGATTTGAAATGTGTGCTGGTGGGGCAGGGCGTGTCGTCCGACAACCCGGCCCTTATGTCTTTGGTCGACCGCTTGAACCTGCGCAGGCACGTTATTTTGCTGGGCCGCCGCGACGACGTGCCCGACATCATGGCTGCGCTGGATGTGCACGTACTGTCCAGCTGCGCCGAAGGTTTTCCCAATGTGGTGGCCGAGGCCATGGCTGCAGGCGCGGCCTGCGTCGTCACCGACGTGGGCGACGCGGCACGCATCGTGGGCGATTTTGGCTGGGTGGTTCCGCCGGGTGATGCGTCAGCGCTGGCGAAGGGCATAGAGTCTGCGCTTGCAGAGCTT
This sequence comes from Pusillimonas sp., assembly GCF_035515275.1. Classification (GTDB taxonomy): domain Bacteria; phylum Pseudomonadota; class Gammaproteobacteria; order Burkholderiales; family Burkholderiaceae_B; genus Pusillimonas. The sequence goes on along the minus strand of NZ_DATJBQ010000126.1, from coordinate 14,400 downwards.
GGTACGCCCGCCATGCAGCAACGCCTCGCCGCGGGAGCAGAGCGGGTGCAAAGGCTGTACAGCCTGTCTACCATGGTATCGGCTTACGATCGCAATTGGCGTCAACTGGCGGCGCAGCATTCGACTGCAGGCGCGCAGCTGTCGACCTATGACGCGGTCGGCCAGAGCGGTCAGGCCCAGCCGGGCTCCAGGCCACGACGTCTGCTGTTTGTGGTGAATAATCCCGCGTTCTTCCTTTCGCACCGCAAGCCCATCGCCGTGGCCGCCAAGAACGCGGGTTACCAGGTTCATGTGGCCACCATGGCCGGAGACGCCGCCTCTGACATTGTGGCGCTGGGTTTTCAACATCACGAGATCCCCATGTCGCGTAGCGGCAAGAACCCAATGCAAGAAGGCGCAACCCTGTTCGCGCTTTGGCGGCTGTTTCGCAAGCTGCAACCCGATATTGTTCATGCGGTCACGATCAAGCCGGTGTTGTACGGCGGCATCGCGGCGCGTTTGGCAGGCGTGCCCAGCTATGTGGCGGCCGTATCGGGCCTGGGCTTTATCTTCATGCGCAAGCGGCAACGTTTTGATTTTTTGCGTTGGGCCGCGCTGCAGCTATATCGCCTGGCGCTGGGGCATCGCAATAGCCGGGTCATTTTTCAGAACACGGCAGATCGTGATGTATTGCTGCAGGCGGGGGCGGTGCGCCCGGAACAGGTCGTGCTTATTCGGGGCTCGGGCGTTGACCTGCAGGCCTTTGCGGTGGCGCCGGAACCGCCGGAGCCCATCGTTGCCGTGATGGTGTGCCGGTTGCTGGCCGACAAGGGCGTGCGAGAGTTCGTTGAAGCGGCGCGTCTGTCGTTCACGCGTTCCCAGCGCATCCGCTGGGTTTTGGCGGGCAGCATTGACAGCGGAAACCCGGCCGGCATATCTACCCATGAGCTCGAGGCCTGGCGAAAGCAGGGCATGGTGGACTGTGTCGGCGAGCAATCGGACGTCGCTGGCCTGTATGCGCGTTCGCACATAGCGGTGCTGCCGTCTTATCGAGAAGGCCTGCCCAAGTCGCTGGTCGAGGCGGCCGCCTGCGGCAGGGCGGTGGTTACCACCGATGTACCAGGCTGCCGCGATGCCATCGAACCGGATGTGACGGGCTTGCTGGTTCCTTCCCATGACGCGGCGGCGTTGTGTTCGGCGGTGCAACGTCTGGCTGACGACCCCGAGCTGCGGCAGCGATTCGGTGCCGAGGGTCGACATCTTGCCGAACGTGCGTTTGACATCAGGCTGGTGGTGCAGCGGCACCTTGAGCTGTACCAGACCCTTGTTGACGCGTCGGGCTCAACCCATAAGTTTGAGCCTTCAGACCTGGACTGATGCGAGTGCGCCTTGCCGCTCGAGCGCTGTAGCGGCGGCCGTGCGCCGGGCCCGCTACGCGGCCCCGGCGCACGAAAGCTAGAAAGGAAGCTTTGCGTTGCCCGCCAAGGGCGTAAGTGCGGCACGAAATTCCTGCTGGATGCGGTTCAAGGCTTCCTGGCTGTCGGCTTCAAAGCGCAGCACGACCACCGGCGTCGTGTTCGAAGCGCGGGCCAGGCCGAAACCGTCTGGGTACTCGGCACGCACGCCGTCAATGGTGTTGATGCTGGTCGAGCTGGGGAACCTGGCCTCGGCTTGCAAGCGGGCAATCAGGACGTGAGGCTGGCCTTCCTGCATTTCAAGTTTTAGCTCGGGGGTTGAAATATCTTTGGGCAGGGCTTCAAGCACCGCCGACGGATCCGCACTGCGTGACAAGATTTCGAGCAGGCGGGCGCCGGTATACAGGCCGTCGTCAAAGCCAAACCAGCGCTCTTTGAAAAACGTGTGGCCGCTCATTTCACCGGCCAGCGGTGCATTGGTTTCAGCCAGCTTGGCCTTGATCATCGAATGGCCGGTTTGCCACATCAGCGGCTTGCCGCCGGCCTGGGCAATGGATGCCGCAACGTGCCGGCTGCACTTGACGTCGAAAATAATCGTGGCGCCCGGAACGCGCGAGAGCACGTCGCGCGCATAGAGAATCAATTGGCGATCAGGCCAGATGATTTCGCCGGCTTTGGTGACTACGCCCAGGCGGTCGGCGTCGCCGTCAAAGGCCAGGCCGATCTCGCAGTCGGTGTCTTTTACGTGGCGGATAAGGTCTTGCAGATTGTGCGGGTCGGCAGGGTCGGGGTGGTGGTTGGGAAAGCGGCCGTCGACCTCGCAGTACAGCTCATCAACCTCACAGCCCAGCGCACGGAACAACTGCGGCGCGACAGCGCCGCCCACGCCATTGCCGCAATCGATGGCGATTTTCATGGGTCGTGCCATCTTGACGTCGGACACGATGCGTTCAATGTAGTCGCCGACCAGATCGAGCTTGCGGCGAGTGCCCGGGGTGGCTTCGCGGGTGGGGTCGATTTGCAGCATGGCTGCTTTAAGCCCTTGCACGTCGTCGCCGTACAGGGTCTTTCCGCCCATCATCATCTTGAAGCCGTTGTAGTTCGAAGGATTATGGCTGCCGGTAATGGCAACTCCCGAACCTGTGTGCCGCACATGGGCGCCAAAATACACCAGGGGGGTCGGCACCATGCCGATATCCAGGCTGTCGATCCCTTCGGCGTTAATGCCTTCATGAAGCGCGTCGGCCAGGTCGGGGCTGCTGAGCCTGCCGTCGTAACCGATGACCAGGGTATCGATGCTTTCGCGCTTGGCGCGTTGAGCCAGAGCTTGGCCCAGCAGGCGTGCAAAGGGCGCATTAAGTTGCTCGGGCACGATGCCGCGAATGTCGTAGGCCTTGAATACGGCATCGGGCAAAGAGGGGGTCGACGTCACGAGGTTTCCTTTCAAATTCAATTCCGGCTTGCCGGCTGATTATTGCATAGGGTCGTGACAGGCGGCGCGGCACGTTTCGGGCGCGGAGGCGCGTCTACACAGAGCGGCTAAAATGAAATGGCAATCTACGCCGCTACGGCGCACAGTAAAGGTAAGTAATGACACAACTGAATGAGCTCGTTGAGATCCTGGGTTCGGCCCACGTGCTGACCGGCGCCGATGCGGCGCCGTTTGTCGAAGACTGGCGCGGGCGCTATCGCGGCCAGGCACTGGCAGTGGTCAGGCCGGGCAACACTCAAGAGGTTGCTCAGGTGATCAAATGGTGTGCCGCCAACGATGTGCCGGTGGTTCCGCAGGGCGGCAACACCGGCTTGTGCGGCGCTGCCACACCTGATTCCAGCGGTACGGCCCTGGTTCTTTCGTTGGGTCGCCTGAACCGGATTCGCGGCATCGATACCGATAACGACACCATGGAAGTCGAGGCCGGATGCATCCTGCAGGCAGTGCAGCAGGCGGCACGCGATGCAGACCGTTTGTTCCCCCTAAGCCTGGCGGCCGAAGGCAGCTGCACCATCGGCGGCAACCTGGCCACCAATGCCGGCGGCACCCAGGTGCTGCGTTACGGTAATGCACGCGACCTGGTGCTGGGCCTTGAAGTGGTGACGCCGCAGGGCGAAATCTGGCACGGCCTGCGGGGTCTGCGCAAAGACAATACCGGCTACGACCTGCGCAACTTGTACATGGGCAGCGAAGGCACCCTTGGCGTCATTACCGCTGCCACCCTCAAGCTGTATCCGCGGCCGGTGGCCCAATGCACCGCCCTGGTGGCGCTAAGTTCGGTCGACGATGCCGTTGCCTTGCTTTCTGCTGCGCGCCGGGGTTTTGGTGCGGCACTAACCGGTTTCGAGCTGATTGCCGGCTTTTGTCTGGCCCTGGTCAACCGGCACTACCCGCAGCAACGCCTGCCTTTTGAAGGTGAGTCCGCCCAATTGCCCTGGTATGCCCTGCTTGAAATTTCTGACAGCGAAAGCGCCGACCATGCCCGGGAACGTTTCGAGACCATCGTGGGCGAAGCATTCGAGGCGGGGCTGATTGCTGACGCCGTCATTGCCGAGAACATCTCGCAAAGCAAGGCCTTATGGCATTTGCGCGAAAGCATTCCGCTTGCCGAAAAAGACGCCGGCAAAAGCATCAAACACGACGTATCGGTGCCCGTCTCAAAGATGTCTTCCTTTATTGACGCCACCAACGCGGCCTTGCAAGCACGCTTTCCGGGCATTGAGCATGTTATTTTCGGGCACCTTGGCGACGGCAACCTGCATTACAACGTGGCGCGCGGCCAGGCCTTTGCCGAAGACGAGCTGCTGGCGAACCAGGACGCCGTGTACGAAATCGTGCACGACAACGTCTACCGGCTGGGTGGGTCGATCAGCGCCGAGCATGGGGTGGGGCAGCTTAAACGCGATGTGCTGCCCAAATACAAAGACCCGGTTGAAATGGCCCTGATGCGTAGCATCAAGCAAGCGCTTGACCCGCAAGGCATCATGAACCCAGGCAAGGTGCTGAACGCGTAAGCGGCGCTGTTGCGCCGGTTGCGTTACCGGCGTTGGCAGCCGGGGCAAAAATACGTGGCCCGCTGCCCCTGCATCATGCGGCGTATGGGGGTGGCGCAAACCCGGCAGGGCTGTTTTTCGCGGTCATAAACGGCGGCGTGAATGTCAAAGTACGAGCCGGGCTGGCCCGTGGCGTTGACGTAGTCCCGCAGCGTGCTGCCGCCGGAATCCAGTGCATCGTTCAAGGTGTCTTGTATGGCCAGACAAAGCCGCTGGCAGCGTTTTAGCGATACCCGCCCGGCTGCTGTGGCCGGGTGGATGCCCGCCCGAAACAGCGCCTCGGAAGCATAGATATTGCCCACCCCGACCACAATGTCGCCCGCCAGCAGCGCCTGTTTGATGCTGATGCTTCGACCGCGTAGCCGTCCATGCAAATAGACCGGGTCCAGATCAGTTTCAAGAGGCTCGACACCCAGCTTTGCCAGCAAAGGGTGGGCAAGCACCGGCCCATCGGCCGCATTGTGCCAAAGCACGGCGCCGAAGCGACGCGGATCGTGCAACAGGAAGCGGGCGTGGTCGAATACCCATTCAACATGGTCGTGCTTGCGGCGGGGCTCGTCCAGCGTGACGCTGCGCAATGAGCCGGACATGCCCAGGTGAATGATCATGCTTCCATGATCAAAGTTCAGCAGCAGGTATTTGCCTCGGCGCTGGCAAGCCCGCACCACCTGGTCAGCGACCAGGTCGGACAGGTTCTGGGGTATGGGCCAGCGCATGCGTGGTTCATGAACCAGCAGGCGGCGCAGCTTATGGCCGGGCATGATCGTCGCAATTCCGCGACGGGTGGTTTCAACTTCTGGGAGCTCTGGCATGACAGGGTGATAACATCGCTAAATCTGATAAATGTATTTTCGCCAATTTGCGCTTTTGTATCGACGCCGCAGCGGCGGTTCATGAATGAAACTATCGAGTCTTTTGTTTTGGGCGGCATCAGCAGGTTTGTGTGTGCAGTTTCCCGCCACGGGGCTGGCCGCGCAAGGCGAGGTCGTCGAGCAGATACATTTGCGCGCCGGCGAACCGCCGGCCGTGGCGCTTACCGCCGACCTGCTGTACCGACTCCTGCTCTCTGAAATTGCTGCTCAACGCGGAGATTTCGACGTGGCCAGCGAGCAGTATCTTAGCCTGGCCAAAGATACGTCTGACCCGCGTCTGGCGCAAAAGGCCTTTCGTGCGGCCATTATCGACCGAAACATGGCGCGGGCAAATGAAGCGGCCCAGCAATGGGTGCTGCTGGCCCCGGGCGACCCCGAGGCCGTAGCCAGTTCGTTGGCGCTGGCGGCCTCGAACGGGCAAACTTCGGGCATGGCGTCGGCGCTTTGGCAGCGCATCGAGCAAGCCGACGACAAAGACACCGCCATTTTGCAGGCGGCGGCCATTATCTCAAAGCTCAACGACAAGCAGGTGGCGCTCGATGTGCTCGAACGCACCTTGCGTGCGCCGGTAAGGTCGTTGCCGATTTCCCACGTGGTGCTGGCTGACGCGGCCTGGGCCGCGGGCGACGCCACGCGTGCGCTGGGCGAAGCCCGTAAGGCACAGGCCCTTGACCCGCGGCTTGAGTCGGCCGCCCAGCGGGTGCTGGAGTACGGCATGAGCGTCAACCCCGAGGCTGTTCTTGCCGAGACCCGGGCGTTTGTGCAGGCCAATCCAGAGTCTGGCAAAACCCAGTTATTGCTGGCTAACCATTTGGTGCGGCGCGGCGACTTCGACGGGGCATTAAGGGTAGTGCACGATTTGCGTCGGCGCACTCCCGAAGACTTTGACCTGCTTTACACTGAAGCCGAAATCAATTTCCGTGCCGACCGCTTCGACGCTGCGCGCAGCCTGCTGCTGCAATACATAAATGTGCAGACCCAGCGGCGGCAGTCTATTGACGACCGAGCATCCGATGCCGTGGACGATGCGTCGGACGCGCGTCTGATGCTGGTCAAGATCGCCGAAAAACAGGGCGACCTCGCCGAAGCCATACGTCAGCTCGAGCTTATCGATGACCCGTCCTTGGTTTTTCAGGCTCGTATCCACAAAGCGGTGCTTGAGGGCCGCCAGGGTAACCTGGCTCAGGCCCGCCGCACCCTCGACATGCTTAAGCCGGTCGACGATCGCGAGCGTGCGGTTATTGCCCTGACACTGTCTTCCATCTTGCGCGAAGCCGGTCGCACGGAGCAGGCCGTTTCGGTGTTGGTGGCGGCCGATAAGGCGCTTCCGAACACATCTGAAATAAAATACGACCTTGGCATGCTTTACGAGCGGCAGGGCCGCTACGAGCAATTCGAGGCCATGATGCGGCGCGTTATTGAGCTGGAGCCTGACGACGCCAATGCCTACAACTCGCTTGGTTACACCTTTGTCGATCAGGACACGCGGCTGGATGAGGCGCGAGATCTGCTCGAGCGCGCACTTGAGCTCGAGCCCGACAATCCCTACATTCTTGATAGTGTGGGCTGGTATTTTTATCGCATCGGCGACTACCCGGCCGCACAAGAGTACCTCGAGCGTTCGTACAAATTGATGCCGGCTGCCGACGTGGCCGCCCATCTGGGCGAAGTCCTTTGGAAGCAAGGGCGGCGCGACCAGGCGCAGCGCGTTTGGCGTGCGGCGCTCGAAACAGACCCCGGCAACGAAGTTTTGAACAAAACGATGCAGCGCTTTGGAGTATCCCGCTAATGTCGGCAGCCGGCTTTCGAACCCGTCGCCGATTCGTTGCCGCAGGCATGATCCTGACCGCGGCCGTGATTGCCGGCTGCGCAACGCCGCAGCGCATCGGCGGAGAGGTTCAAGGTCCGTCATTTGATCGCACCGGCCGCTTCGCGCTGCTGGTTGAGCATCGGGGCGGAGACCGCGACTCGGTTCAGGGCGGCTTTGCCTGGCGCGACACCCGGGCGCGACAGTGGCTTGATCTGGCCAACCCCTTGGGCAGCACCCTGGCCCGTATTGAAGTCACGCCGAATCTGGCGGTGCTGACACGCTCTGACGGCACCACCGATCAGGCGCCGCACGCCGACGCGCTGGTTGAGCAAGTGCTTGGCAGCCCCATTCCTGTCGAAGGTCTGCGCGACTGGCTCCATGGGCGCTTGGCGCCGGGGGCGGCCGAGCAGGTAGAAAAAGACGCCGAAGGCCGGTTGGCGCGCTTCGTGCAAAACGGCTGGCAGGCCGAACTTTCACGTTATGACACTTTGGGCCCCCGTCTGCTTCGCCTACGGCGCGCGGAAACCGCACGCGACATCAGCTTGCGCCTGGTGATCGACGGACAGTAGTGGCCGGTATGCGTTTGTACGATGTGCCGGCACCAGCCAAGCTCAATCTTTTCCTGCACGTAACAGGGCGTCGCGATGACGGCTATCATCTGTTGCAGACCGTATTTCGTTTTGTGGACCTTGCCGACACGCTGAGTTTCGAGCGACGCACAGACGGCGTGGTCGAGTGCGAAAACTCGTTGCCGGGTTTGGCGCCTGAAAATGATCTGATCCTGAAAGCGGCCAGGGCGCTTCAGCAAGCCACCGGCACCAGGCTCGGCGCGCAAATTTCCTGCGTCAAGAACATACCGGCCGGCGGCGGCCTGGGCGGCGGCTCCAGCGATGCCGCAAGCACGCTCATCGCCTTGAACCGTTTATGGGAAACCGGCTTGAGCCGGCGGCAACTGATGGAACTGGCGCTGCCGTTGGGGGCAGACGTGCCGGTGTTTATATTTGGCCGGGCGGCCTTTGCGCAAGGGGTTGGCGAGCTGCTTACGGCTGTCGACCTTCCCGAACGCAGCTACGTTATTGCCCGACCCGCACAACATGTTTCGACTATTGATGTATTTGCAGACCCAGACTTGACACGCAATACAAAAAGCATCAAAATAACGGTCTTTACTGATTGGCTGGAACGCAACGCAGGGTTGAATAGAGTAAACCCAGGAGTTGCAAACCCAAAGGTTGCAAACCCGGGAGTTGTAAAGCCAGAGGAAGCGGGCTTATTTAGCCTTGGCGAATTTGGCCGCAACGATCTAGAGCCGGTTGTACGGGCACGGTATGAAAAAGTAGAAAAAGCCTTGGCTTTTTTTGCGAAACAAAACATACAGGCACGCATGAGTGGTTCGGGTGCTTGTATTTTTGCTCAGTTTGCAACGTACAAGCAGGCTGTTTTTGCCCAACAGCAAATAATCGGTAAAATACCCAACTGTGGCGACACAGGGCCGGTAATAGATGCAGTGTGGGCCTGTCGCGGGTTGGTTAATCACCCCTTGCGCTACTGGACCAAAGATTAATTGGGGAATCGCCAAGCTGGTTAAGGCACTGGATTTTGATTCCAGCATGCGAAGGTTCGAATCCTTCTTCCCCAGCCATTTACGCAGCCACGGCACAGGCCCTTGGCGCGAACAACAAGCTGTTGAGTCTGTGCGCTTCGCCGGCGCGCGTCAACAGCTTTATTATTGACGCCGCGGAATCCCATCCATCATGGCAAATGACAGATTCATGATCTTCACCGGCACCGCCAACCCCCGTTTGGCGGTTGACGTTGTCAATCATCTGGACATGTCGCTCGGCAAAATGACCGTCGGTCGTTTTTCAGACGGCGAGGTCATGGTTGAAATCAACGAGAACGTCCGCGGTAAAGACGTCTTCGTTCTACAGCCCACCTGCGCGCCCACCAACGACAACCTCATGGAAGTCATGGTCATGGTCGATGCGTTGCGCCGGGCGTCGGCAGGCCGCATCACGGCTGCCATTCCGTATTTCGGTTATGCACGGCAAGATCGCCGGCCAAGGTCGGCGCGTGTTGCCATCTCGGCCAAGGTCGTGGCCAACATGCTGCAGGTTGTGGGCGTTGATCGCGTCATGACCATGGATCTGCACGCCGACCAGATACAAGGTTTTTTCGATATTCCCGTCGACAACGTTTATGCCGGCCCCATTTTGCTGGGCGACATCTGGCGTCGCAATTACCAGGACGTGGTCGTTGTGTCGCCCGATATCGGCGGCGTGGTGCGTGCCCGGGCTCTGGCCAAGCAGCTTGAGGCCGACCTGGCCATTATCGACAAACGCCGCCCGCGTGCCAATGTGTCCGAGGTCATGAACATTATTGGCGAAATCGACGGCCGCACCTGCATTATCATGGACGACATGGTCGATACCGCCGGCACGCTGTGCAAGGCCGCGCAGGCTCTTAAAGAGCGCGGCGCCCGCGCTGTCTATGCCTATTGCACCCACCCGGTATTGTCGGGTGGCGCCATCGACCGCATCAAAGATTCCGAACTCGACGAGCTGGTCGTGACCGATACGATTCCGTTGTCCGAAGAGGGCAACGCCTGTGCCAAGATCCGCCAGCTTTCCTGTGCCTCGCTGTTGGGTGAGACCATACTGCGCATTTCCAACGCCGAGTCGGTCAGTTCGTTGTTCGTCGAGTAAAAGTTAGACGCCGTTCTGCTGGTCGCGGCAGGCGGCGAAAGCGCGCAACGCGATGCGTTGCGTTTGTAAACGGGGCAAAAGCCCCTTTGTATTTGGAGCATTTCCATGAAATTCAACGCCACTTTGCGTAGCGTCCAAGGTACGGGTGCGAGCCGCCGCCTGCGCCGCGCGGGCAGTGTTCCCGCCATTGTTTATGGCGGAACCGAACAGCCTGTCAATATCGAGCTGGACCACAACGAAATCTACCACGCCCTGCGTAAAGAAGCGTTCCACGCTTCGATTCTTGACATGCAGCTCGAGGGCAAGTCGCAGCAGGTTCTGCTGCGTGCCGTGCAATGGCACCCCTTCAAGCAGCAGGTCTTGCACGTTGATTTTCAGCGCGTGCTGGCCAAGCAAGCTATTACCACCAAGGTGCCCCTGCACTTCATCAATGGCGAGAACTCGCCGGCCGTGAAGGTTTCCAAGGCTATTATCAGCCATGTGCTGACCGAACTTGAAATTACCTGCCTGCCAGGCGATCTGCCTCAGAGCATTGAGGTCGACCTGGGTGCGATCGAAGCTGGTGCCACACTGCACTTGGCCGACATCGAGCTGCCCAAAGGCGTAACGTTCGTGGGTCAGGGCGAAGCCGCCAACCCCGCACTGGCTACCGCCATGGTCAAGGGCGGCGGTGCTGCTGCCGACGACGCCGACGACGCTGCCCCTGCAGCCGGCGACGAGTCCGCAGCCGAGTAGTCACGCCGCCTTCGGGCCCCTTTGCATGCGGCATGCCCGCGTGCAAGGGCGCTTCGCTCAACCCCCTCTGGTGTGTACCACAGGGGGTTTTGTTTTAGTTCGCTGTTCCGTTTGCATTACGATAGACGCTTTGAATTCAGCAGCCTTACTTTGGTAGTTTCATGAAGCCACCCATTCGCCTGATTGTCGGTCTGGGCAATCCCGGCCCCGAGTACGAAGCCACGCGACACAACGCCGGTTTCTGGCTGGCCGATCATCTGGCCGACGACCTGCACGCCTCATTCACTCTTGAAAAAGCATTTTCCGCATGGGTGGCAAAAGCGCGTGTTGACGGCGAGGTCGTACTGTTGGCCAAGCCCGCCACGTTCATGAACCGTTCGGGCCAGGCGGCCGGTGCGCTGATGCGCTTTTACAAGCTCGTGCCCGAACAAGTGCTGGTGCTGCATGACGAGCTCGATCTTGTTCCGGGGCAAGTAAAGCTTAAGCGGGGTGGCGGTCACGCCGGCCATAACGGCTTGCGCGATATACAGTCGGCTTTCTCGACCCCTAATTTCTGGCGCATGCGTCTGGGCATTGGGCATCCGCGCGACCTGGGCCTTGCGCAGCAAGTGGCGGCCTTCGTACTGGCTCCGCCGCGACGCGACGAACTGGCCGAAATCGAAAAAGCCATCGAGCGCAGCCGCGTTGCTGTGCCGGCATTGTTGCGCGGCGAGTTCGACGCGGCCATGCGTCAGTTGCACGGTGGCAATAGCGGTAATGGCGCTGAAACCAAAAGCGCCGGCAAAGTGGGCAACGCCCCCGGCGGTGGCAATGGCGGTTAACTCGGCATCCAGGTTGCCGTTTCGCCAAGAGTGGCGGGATTTCCTGCGCTTTGTCGTCAAGCCTGCACTGTCGCCTCGGCCGGCAGGGCGTCGGCCCGGCCATGGCGAATGGTCCGACTGGTTTCCCAATGTGTCGATCGGCCGCCTTCTTCAATGGGCGGGGGTGTTGTGGGCGATCAACCTGCTTTTTCTTGGTCCCATTGCCCTGGCCGCAGCAGGTGCCGGCGGGGCCGAACACAGGCTCAATCTCGGCAATATCCCATGGATGCACGCCCTGATCTGGGCGCCGATTATCGAAGAGCTGACCTTTCGCTATGGCCTGCGTCAACCCGCCCGCGCGATCTGGGTGGTACCCGTTTGCGTGGTCGCCTTGCTTGCCGGGCCGCAGGGCTACGCCTTTGCGCTGGCGGCTGGGGTCGTGTTGCTGTGCTGGTGGCCTTTTTTAAAACGGCCGTCACGCAGGCTTGCCGCCTTGCCCTTGCGCTGGCGTCGTGCTTACCGTGCGGTGTTTCCTCTGGTGGTGCATGGCTCGTGCCTGCTATTTGCGGCCGTTCATCTGAATAACTTTTCGCTTAACCAGACGCCTTGGTGGTTGATGCCCTTACTGGTTTTGCCCCAATGGCTTACAGGGCTTGCGCTGGCCTGGCTACGCGTGCGGCGTGGCATTGGGGCCTCGGTGCTGTTGCACGCTATGTTCAACGGCGGCCCCTTGCTGCTGGTATGGCTGGTGTTGCAGTGGATGCCGATGCCGCCAAGTTAGAATAGACCCCATTTTCCAATAACTTCTCGCTTCTTTCATTATTCAGGACACCCATGGCTTTGCAATGTGGCATTGTTGGCTTGCCCAACGTCGGAAAATCAACTTTATTCAACGCCCTGACCAAGGCAGGCATTGCGGCGGAAAACTACCCGTTCTGCACCATTGAACCCAACGTCGGTGTGGTCGAAGTGCCCGACGCACGGCTCGATGCGCTGGCCGAAATCGTCAAGCCCGAGCGCGTCCTGCCCGCAGTGGTCGAGTTCGTGGACATCGCAGGCCTGGTGGCCGGAGCCTCGAAAGGCGAGGGCCTGGGCAACCAGTTCCTGGCTAATATTCGCGAAACCGACGCCATTGTTCACGTGGTGCGATGCTTCGAAGACGAGAACGTGGTGCACGTGGCCGGGCGGGTCGACCCCATCTCCGATATCGAGGTGATTAACACCGAGCTGGCCCTGGCCGACCTGGCGTCCGCTGAAAAGGCCTTGCTGCGTCATCAAAAAACAGCGCGTTCGGGCGATAAGGACTCCATCAAGATGGTGGCGGTGCTTGAAAAGATCATTCCTGTTCTGAACGAAGCGCGGCCTATTCGCTCGCTTGCGCTCGACGAAGACGAGGCCGCCCTGATCAAGCAGTTTTGCTTTATTACCGCCAAGCGATGCATGTACGTGGCAAACGTGCGCGAAGACGGCTTTATTGACAACCCGCACCTGGATGTCGTGCGCACGTACGCCCAGGGCGAGCACGCGCCGGTAGTGGCGGTATGTGCTGCCGTTGAGGCTGAAATCGCCGAGCTCGAAGACGAAGACAAGGCGGTGTTTCTTGAAGACATGGGCATGGACGAACCCGGACTGAACCGGGTGATTCGGGCCGCATACACCTTGTTGGGCCTGCAAACCTACTTTACGGCGGGCGTCAAAGAGGTTCGCGCCTGGACCATCCACATCGGTGACACCGCGCCCCAGGCGGCGGGCGTCATCCACACCGACTTTGAGCGCGGTTTCATTCGCGCTCAAACCATTGCCTACGACGACTTCATTGCCTGCAAGGGCGAGCAGGGCGCCAAAGAAGCCGGCAAGATGCGGGCCGAGGGCAAAGAATATGTGGTCAAAGACGGTGATGTACTGAATTTCTTGTTCAACGTCTAAGCCAAGTACCCTGCGAATGCGCCATGGGGCAAGCCCTAGTGACAAAGCGGTACGATTTGTGCCAGACTAGCCAGCGTGACTGACCAATGCCGAAAGATCCCCAGGTTTTTTTCGCGCATAAAGAATCAAGGCCTTGGCGGCGTGCGTTATGTGGCGTTGCCGCCGGTACAAAATATAAAACAGTAAACAGGAGACAACCCCATGACGCTTTTCACCAGAATTGCCGGCGCTCTTGCTGTCAGCGCCTTGTTCGCCGCCGCGCCGGCCACTGCAAAAGAGGTCGTGCTTCGGGCCGTGGCTTCGTTTCAACCGGGCTCCGAAATCGAACGTCCATTTGCGCGGTTTGTTGAAAAGGTCAATGCCGAAGGCAAGGGCCTGGTGCAGATCAACCACATGGGCGGCCCTTCGGCCATTCCCCCATTCGAGGTCGGCAACTCGGTGTCTTCGGGCGTCATCGACATGGCGTTTGTCACAGCCGCTTTCTACACCAACCTGCTGCCCGAGGGCGACGGCCTGAAGCTGGCCGAACGCCCCATACAAGAACTTCGAAAGAACGGCGGCTGGGAATACATCAACGAGCTGCACAACAAAAAAATGAACGTCTGGTACCTGGCGCGTACCGGCGATGGCGTGCCGTTTCACCTTTACGTCAACAAACCTGTAAACAAGGCCGACCTTAGTGGGCTCACCTTGCGCGTCACGCCTGTGTATCGCGCGTTCTTCGATGCGCTCAATGCCAACAGCGTGCAAACCGCACCGTCCGAGGTCTACACCGCGCTCGAACGTGGGGTGGTCGACGGCTACGGCTGGCCCATTCAGGGCGTGCTCGACCTGGGCTGGCACGAGGTCACCAAAGCCCGAGTCGACCCAGGTTTCTATAACGTCGACGTCAATGTGCTGGTTAACCTCGACAAATGGAAGTCGCTCTCCGACGAACAGCGTGCCTTCCTGAACAAAATGGCCGAATGGCTGGAAACCACCAACGCCGAAAACGAGCAAATCAACAAGGCCGAGGCCAAGAAACAAGCCGATGCGGGCATGGTGGTGTACACGCTTGAAGGCGCCGAGCGCGACAAATGGCTCAGCACTGCACGCGAGGCCGGCTGGGCACAA
>NZ_DATJBQ010000125.1:0-6050 GCF_035515275.1 Pusillimonas sp. | reverse complement strand
ATGCCGTGCCCGAAACTCCGACAAGGGCGTCCCCGCCAAATAATACGCTTCGAAACGGGCTGAGGATGTTGGCGCAAGCGTGGCGCAAGCTCGACGCCGAAAGCACTGGGGGCTATTGTCGCTACGCCATGCCGCCCGAATCGCTTGTTCAGTGCATGCGTCAAGCGGCGGGCAGCCTGTCCGAGCATCTGGACCAAGCACCCTCCCCGTCCGAAGATGTCTTGCGGTTTTATTTCGATCTTCAACATTTTCTATACTTGGCCGACAACTTCGGCCCACATTCGGTCTTCGAGTCGAACGTTCAGCGCGGGGCAGACAGGCTATCTTCTGAATACACCTTACGCAACGTCGTACCGGCCCCCTTTTTAAAGTCCAGATTTGGCGCCGCCCATGCCTGCGTGCTGTTTTCAGCCACCTTGCAGCCTCGTGCTTTTTACGAGGATGTACTGGGGTTGCCGGATGAAACCGCGTGGCTTGACGTACAAGCGCCCTTTCAGTCCAGCCAGCTTGAGGTTCGGGTGGTGTCCGATATCTCCACGCGCTACACGAACCGCGAAGCGGCTTTGGCACCCATGGCTAGAATTATCGCCGCACAGTTTGCCCGACGACCGGGCAACTATCTGGTGTTTGCGGGCAGTTTCGACTACCTGCATCAACTGGCCCACGCGTTTACCAGTTGCTGTCCCGAGGTTTCCACATGGTCTCAGTCGCGCAATATGGACGAAGCCGCCAAGGCGGATTTTCTGGCGCAATTCAACCCCCGCACACAAGGGGTGGGGTTTGCCGTGCTGGGCGGCACGTTCGCCGAGGGCATAGATTTGCCCGGAGACCGCCTGATCGGCGCCTTTATTGCCACGCTGGGGCTCCCGCAAGTAAACCCTAGCAATGAGACATTAAAGCAAAGCCTGGAAGCCGGTTTCAAAGGCCGTGGCTTTGATTACGCCTATTTATACCCCGGCCTGTGCAAGGTGGTTCAGGCCGCAGGGCGTATTATACGCAGCCCTGAAGACACGGGCGTCATCTACCTGATGGACGATCGCTATAACCGGCCGGCAGTACGACGCTTGCTGCCAGGGTGGTGGCATATTGAACAAACTGCCGCCGCTGCAACCCTTAGCGCTGCACAGGGGCAAGCCGCCGAATCAACTCGGCGTGCTCCGGATACCGGCCGATCAGGGCCCCCGAGTCGGCCAGCTCGAACTCGCTGAACTCAAAGCCCGGGGCGACCGTACAACCCACCAGGGCAAAGCCGGCGCCGACGCCGTTTTCTTGGGCGCCCTGTGCGCGCGAGACCGGCTCTGCCGCAAACCAAAGCCCAGCCGGAACAACCGCCTGAAACACGCAGCCAGCTTCAGTCAAGGGGTTGCCCAGACGTATGACGGACAAGCCATTTGCCGGATCCAGTACATAGATGTTCAAGGCGGAACCGGCGTAAAAGTGCCATAGCTCGTCGGAAGCAATACGATGCCATGCCGAATAATCGTCTGCTTCGAGCAGATAGTAAATGGCTGTGGAGGCAGCGCGATGCCCTGCGGGAGCCTTGACTGACATCAGCCCGCGATAGGTCTCACGGTAATGGCCCCCTTCGGGGTGGGGCAAAAGACCAAACTGTTTGATCAGTTGTTGAACGGGGGTGTCGGAGTTCATCTCTTCTATTGCCATTCTTTTAGAAACGCAATGAGCACCCGGGTGGAGTTCTCGGCGGCCAGGTTCAGAAAGGTATGCACCTCTTCAGCGCCGTCCCCGCCTCCGGCCAGATCGCTTAATGATCGAAAGGCAATAAAGGGCACGCCGTTGCTGTAGGCCACCATGGCGCAGGCGGCGCTTTCCATGTCGACCACATTGGCCTGAAAAGCCGTGTGCAAATGCTTGCGCAAGGCGGTATTGTCAACAAACACCGGGCCCGACACGCCGTTGCCGCCCACGACCAAAGTAGGCTGATGAGTCAGGCACTGCCCCTGGGGGTCGCAATGGGCAAGGTCCACGTTCTGGATTCGTCGTGCTGTTGCAAGCAGGACGGGATCCACGTCGAACCAGAATTTTTCGTGCAGAGCCGGTTTACTGGCCGAACGTGCCATGACCGGCCGGGTGTAAAACATGCCGAAGCCCGGCGCGTCTACCTCGCCGCCCACGCCCATGGTGTCATAGCGCCCCGGCTCTATTTCGGTGGCAGCCACCGTTTCAAGATATTGTCCCCAGCGTTCCACAACGGTTACATCGCCGATGTTCAGCCCCGGGTTCACTCCGCCCGCGACGCCGCTGAAAATAATATGGCTGACATTGAAACGGCCAATAGCCAGTTGGGTGTTCATGGCCGCATTGGTCATGCTGATGCCGCTTAAGAACAGAAGCACCGGCTTGCCTTGCAAGGTGCCGGTTAAAAATTCGACGCCGTTGACCCGGTGCGTGTCGGGCCGGCGCAGCTCGGATCGCAGCCGAAGCAGTTCGGGCTCGAACGCAGAAATAATGGCAATACGGGGGGTGTCATCCAGACGCTCGGCGCCCCAGGCGTTTGGGGCGGCCCCGCCCATAAGCACGAAGAAAGCCAGCGATAGCCAGACGATTCGATGGATGAAACGCAGAGCAGCCATGATACGCATGCCGAATAATTTGAGGTGAACGCATTGTACGTTCAACGCAGCAAGCGACAAGGCCCGAGTAGACCTTAATGGCAAATGCGCGTAGCAAGTGCGTTGAAGAAAAAGCTCGCACAGGCCAAGGACGCCAGAAGCTAAAAAACTTTTTAACTTATGAATGTAACCCCATAAATATATTGGAAATTCCGACCTTGTCTGATATGATCCATTTCAGTTCAGTCATCGTGAATACTGCGCCGCTATGTCCTTTTCATTGCACCGACACACCGCACCCTGGTTTTTGGCCGCCTTGTTGGTTGCCGGGGGCCTGTCTACCACTCGGGTAGCAGCGCAAGAGCTTGATACTGCCCACGCAACGGCCGGCGCCCACGGCAAGGCAACACCCATTGCGCCCCGGCGCGATCATTCCCTGGGCAATACCGGTCAGGCAGGGGTCATTCAGGTTGCTCTGCGTCAAAGCCGCCACCAGGGCCTGCCTGCCGCAACTCAGCACGAGTCCCTGCCCTTCCCCGACGCTCAACTGCGCTCCGAGGTCGCATTCGTTCAAGACCTTTCCAGCGCAACTGTACTGTACGACCAGAACAGCGACGAAGCGCGACCTATCGCCTCGATTTCCAAGCTGATGACCGCCCTGGTGGTGGCCGAGTCGGGTCTTTCGATGCGCGAGCAGCTAACCATCACCAACGAAGACGTAGACCGCGTCCGCCACTCGCGTTCGCGCCTGGCCGTGGGCACCAAGCTTAACCGCGGCGACATGTTGCATCTGGCGCTAATGTCGTCCGAGAATCGTGCCGCCCACGCATTGGGCCGTCATTATCCGGGCGGTATGCCTGCTTTTGTGCGTGCCATGAACGACAAGGCTCGCGCCCTGGGCATGCGAAATACTCATTTCGTCGAACCTACCGGTCTATCGGAACTCAACGTTTCCACACCGCGCGATCTGGTCAAGCTGCTTAAGGCAAGCTCGAAAGAGCCTTTGATACAACGCTACTCTACCGACGAAAGCTACCAGGTCACCTTGGGCAACGGGCGCTCGCTCAAATACAACAACACCAATAGACTGGTCAAGAACAGCCAGTGGGACATCCAGCTTTCAAAAACAGGCTTTATCAACGAAGCCGGCCAGTGCCTGGTCATGGTCGCTCGTATAGGGGGGCGCGATCTGGCCATTGTGCTGCTTAATGCCGCAGGAAGCTATTCACGTATAGGCGATGCGGTACGGCTGCGCAAATTCGTCGAAAACGAAACCAACCTGGCCATGCTTTAAGCAGGCGCACTTGCGCTAAGCTTGCTGAGCAAGCGTGATTTTTGCTCCAGCCATTTTTGCTCCAGCCACTTATGTGCATTGCTTATCTGGCCATTCAGGCTCACCCCAATTGGCCGCTGTTCATAGCGGCAAATCGTGACGAATTCCATGCTCGGCCCACCACTGCTGCGGCACCCTGGCCCGATTTTCCTGACCTGTTGGCGGGCATAGACAACCTGGCCCATGGAACCTGGCTGGGGGTTACCCGCCAAGGCCGCTTTGCCCTGCTGACCAATTATCGCGACATGGCTCACGAGCCAAAAGCCGTCTCGCGCGGGGACCTGGTTGCCTCATTTTTAAAAGGCTGCGCTGCGCCCCAGGACTACGCCGAGCAGGCGACGCGCGAAGGCAAGCGCTATAACGGCTTTAACCTTATTGTGGGCGACACTGGGCAAACCTATTATGCGGGCAACCGGCACGACACCCCGGGAGCCGTAAAGTTGGACGCAGGACGATACGTGCTTTCCAACCATTTATTGAATACGGCCTGGCCCAAGACACAGCGCTTGCGAACCCGGCTGGACGAATACCCTCTGGATACCCTGACCCAAACGCTTAACCCGATTTTTGAAATACTGAAAGACCAAACCCCCGCCAACGATAATGCTTTGCCGCGCACCGGGTTGTCATTGGAACGCGAACGTCTGTTGAGCAGCCCATTTATTATCAGCCCCGAATATGGCACGCGATGCTCAACGGTCATAGCCCTGCACAAGAGTGGTCGTGGTTTTTTTAGCGAGATTACCTACGACCCCCAGGGTGTGGCGCGCGAGCGCCATGATTGGCCGTTTATAAAGGGTTAATGCAGGGTACGGTCTGGTGGGGCATTGCCGGGCAAGGGGGAGTCGCTGTGCAACTCGCCCAGGGCGGCTTTCCAGCTGCGTAGCGGGACACAGGTTTGTAAGCGATAAACCGCCTGCCTGATCAGGGCGTCGTGCAGTTCGTGACCAATACGCGAGGCGATATCCAGTGTGGCATCGCCCTGTAGCTCGGCCAGATGCTCGTGGGTTTCTTGCATGAAACTGACAGGCACCACGGGGTCGTCTTCGCCATGCAAGAGATGCAAGGTGGTGGCAGGCGGCGCCATATCGGGCAACCGGGCATAGCAACCAGAAAAAGCCAATACCCTGCCGGCCAGGTCGAGCTGGGCATTGACGGTTTCAAGCGCCAAGGTGGCACCTTGTCCGAAACCCGCCAAAGCCGTGTGTTCGCCCGAAAGCTGATACTGCCTTTGAATGCGCTGTATAAGGGAAATGATTTCGGGCAAGGCCGTTTTGACCCGAGGCACGTAGTTGTCTTGGGTAAGGTCGTTTTGTTCGAACCAATGATGCACGTTACTGGAGGTACTGAGCGGCCCGTAAGGCAGCACCACCATGCTTTGAGGAAACGCCTGTTTAAGGGTTTCGGTCAGACGGCTTAACTGTTGAGGCGAAGAAGCGTCATCGTGAAGCAAGACGAACAGCTGCTTGGGCGTGCCTTGCGCCGGCACGTAGATAAGCGGCATGGTCGCGTGCTTTTTGGGTGTGGTCATGAAGATATTTCCATGCGGAATGCATAGGGATAGAGTAGCAGGTAAAGCATTTTCGACAAACCTGGAAGACACCCGGAAAAGCGGCTTACTCTGATATATACTGTACATTAATACAGTATTTTTTATGCGGTGCCGTATGTTCAATTCACCCCAGCTCGATCCCCTTGTTTTGCGCCACCCCGAGCGCATTCACCCCGCCCTCTGGAAAGCCTCCCAACTGGCTCAGTCGCAGCGTCCCACGCTTTCTACCGGCTTTAAGCAGCTCGACAGCCAGCTTCCGGGCGGGGGGTGGCCCATCGGCTCTTTAATTGAAATCACCCTCGAGCGTCCGGGCATCGGCGAAATCGCCTTGCTGCGTCCTGCCCTGGCGCAGTTGGGCACCCAGCGCGGCATCATGCTCGTTCAGCCGCCCCACCCGCCTAACTTCCATTGCCTAAGCAACTGGGGTCTGCACGCACACCGCCTGCTTTGGGTACAACCCGGCAACCTGGCCGACAGCCTCTGGGCCTGCGACCAGGCACTTAAGCACAACGCTTGCGCCGCTTTACTGTGCTGGGCGCCGGGTTCACACCCGCAAGCCTTGCGCCGCCTGCATCTGGCCGCCCGGCAAAGCGAC
>NZ_DATJBQ010000124.1:0-1526 GCF_035515275.1 Pusillimonas sp. | reverse complement strand
AGTTCGCCCAGCAAGCGTTGAACACACGCCGGGTAGGTTTGGTGTTCAAGGCCGGTCTGCCACGCATTATCAAGCTTGACGGCTTGTACGCGAACACTGTGATCCTGAAAAAGGTACTTCTTGAGTAAGTCGCTCATGAGTTGATTTTAGCCCCGGGGCGTTCATTAATTTATGCCTGGTCCAGGCGCTTGAGGCGCTCTCGGTACTCGCGGGCGCGTAGCACGTAGCTCTGGGTGTTTTCGTGCATGGTCTGAATTTCACTGTCGGTTAGCTGGCGCAAGATCTTGCCGACACCCACTACCAGCGAGTTGTCGGGAATCTCGCGGCCTTCGGGAATGATTGCACCTGCACCGATAAGGCAGTTTCGGCCGACACGGGCATTATTGAGCACGATGGCTTGTATGCCCACCAGAGCGCCGTCTTCAATTGTGCAGCCATGCAGCATGGCCTGATGTCCGATGGTGACATTCTGGCCGATGGTCAGCGGTATGCCGGTGTCCACGTGCAACACGCTGCTTTCTTGAACGTTGCTGTTACGGCCTATTTTAATCGCCGCGTTATCGCCGCGGATGGTGGCGTTGGACCAGACGCTGACGCCTGCTTCGAGCACGACATGGCCAATGACATCGGCACTGTCGAAAATAAAGGTGTCTGTGTCGATAATGGGGGTGAGCCCGTCGAACTCGTATATGGCCATGGAATTCCCGTTTCGATTGTTACGCTTAACGGGATTGTATAGCGCCTGGCGTTTATGCCTCGTGCCAGAAGTTTCCGGACTTGTCGATTTTTGCCTGAACGCCGGTAAGCAGCCAGTCGCCCACGAAGCGCGCCTGGGTGGCGTCGCGGTCGTTCCAGTAGCCCCGGAACAGGGTCGGGTCGGGGTGGCCGTTAAGGTCGTAGCGGTTCAGGGCAAGCTCGCCAATAACCTCGGCCGGGCAGGGTCGGCCCTGGGGGTCAAGCACGGTAACCAGATGACCCGGATACGGGCGGCCGATGCTCCCCGGGGCAGTGGGCCACTTTTGCCGGCTGTTCCCCATGAAAAGCTGGGCCTCGGCGATGCCCATCACAATATTGGGTGCAACACCCAGATTGCGTTCACACCATTGATAAACGGCTTCGTTGTCGTGTCCGGCGCCATTGAACGCCACCGAACGCAAGGCGGGTTGCGTAAGGGAAGCCGATGGGTCGGCTTCGAGCGCGATCTGGCGGATCTGGGGCGCCGAGAAATAAGTGTGGCTGACCTGATAGCGGGCAAGAATTTCAAGTGCGCGCGCGCCCGAAAAGCGGCCCAGCGCGGCGACCACGGGTCGGCCAAAATAAAGCGCCGGCAACATGGCCGCCAGCAGCCCTTCGGCGCAGGCCCAGTCGACCGGGCTCCAGAATGGGCCGGCCATGTGGGGAAACCAATTTTGGGCCGCAACGAAGCCCGGCAAGCTGCCAAGCAGTGCATCATGTGACAGCAATACGCCTTTAAGGGGCTTGTGGGTGGAGGTGTCGTAAACCAGCAGCGCGGACTGCGCTGAGCT